>JBCCVL010000003.1:0-90953 GCA_039195375.1 Actinomycetota bacterium | reverse complement strand
CTTCGAGCCTCGGAACCAGCTCGTCGGCAACCGGGTCCGCTCGGCCGGCCGGGTCCACATCCAGCGCACGGCTGGCGGTGGCGCACCCCTCCCCCGGCCGACCCGCTTGGCCGTCCGTCTCGTGGCGGCCCTCGTCGACCGGGTTGCCCTCCGTCGAATCGAACCGGTCGAGCCGATGCCGTTCAGCGGGCGACGGGCCGTCGGCGCCGGGTCAGACCAGCCCGACGGGACGACCGCCGAGCGGCGCTCGGCCTGACGGCCGGACCGGTGGCCGGCGTCGGCTTCGTTCCGGCATCGTCGACCCCGGGTCCGGCGGTGCCGGCGGTGCCGGCGGTGCCGGCGACGCCGGCGAGACCGCCATGCCCGACCAGCCGCCACAATCGGTGGAGGTCGTCCCGCATGCGGTCGGCGCCGTAGTCGGCGGCCAGCCGCACGGCCTCGGCCGCCATCGCCGCGGTGCGGTCGGGGTGGGAGCGGGCGTCGGCGATCGCCTCGGCCAGCGCGCCGACGTCACCTGGGGGGACGAGCCTCCCGGATCGTCCCGGTCGGATCAGCTCGCGTGTGCTGCCGACGTCGGTGGCCACGACCGGGACGCCGGCCGAGGCCGCCTCGACGACGGCACGGGGCAGGCCCTCCCAGTGCGCGGCGTTGACGGCGACGTCGAACCCGGTGACGAGGCGCGGCCCGTCTGGCCTGGCGCCGAGCAGGCGGACATCGAGACCCGGGTTGGCGGCAGTGACCGCCTCGACCGCGGCGCGACGCGGTCCGTCGCCGACCAGGACGAGGGTGGCGTCGGCCCCCACCGTCCCGGCGACGGTGGCGAACGCCTCGATCAGGGCGACCTGGTCCTTCTGGGCCGCCAGGCGGCCGACCATGCCCACCACCCAGCGGCCATCGAGGTCGAGCTCCCGGCGAACGGCAGCTCGCTGACGGGCATCGGGGGGTTCGATCCCGCTGCGGATCAGGTGGTACTGCTCGGCCCGCCCGATCCCGAGCCGCAGGCCGCGATCGAGGTCGTCGGCGCCGACCACCACGAGCGCGGCGGTGCGGCGGGCCAGGATTCGCTCGATGGCCACCACCGCCCGCCTGGCGACCGGGCCGCCGGCGTCGAGGGGTCCCCAACCGTGCACGGTGTGAACGCAGGGCACCCCAGCGGCCGCCGCCGCCAGCCGACCGAGCACGCCGGCCTTCGACGAGTGGGTGTGGACGACATCAGGGCGCTCGGCCCGCAGGTGGGCGACCAGCCAGCGCAACGCCCGAACGTCGGCAAGCGGGCGGATCGAGCGCCGCAACGTCGGGACGACGTCGATCCGGATGCCGGCCGTGACCGGGTCACCCCAGAAGCTGCCCTCGCCGGTTGCCTCACCGCCGGCCAGTACCCGAACGTCGATCGGCGGTGAGCCTCCTGGCCCGGCGGGCACGTCGACCGACGAGGCCAGGACGGTCGCCTGGGCACCGCCGCGGGCCAGCGTGGTCACGAGTTGCACGACCCGCAGTGGTGCGGGCGGTGGGTGGACGGCACTCATCGGCCCTGCCCGCCGACGACACCCCGGAGCGTCCGCCAGATGATGCGGGCGTCGATGGCGAGGCTCTGGCGGCGCAGGTAGTAGAAGTCGTACTGCAGCTTCTCGAACGCATCGCGCTCGGCCGCGGCGTACCCCTGCTTGACCTGGGCCCAACCGGTCAGGCCGGGTCGCACGATGTGGCGGACGTCGTAGAAGGCGAGCTTGGCGTCGAGCTCGGCCACGTAGTGGGGCTGCTCGGGGCGAGGACCGACCACCGACAGGTCACCACGGAGGATGTTGAGGACCTGGGGCAGCTCGTCGAGGTGGGATCGCCGGAGCAGGCCACCGAGTGGTGTGATCCGACGATCGCCGACCTCGGTCCAGGCGCCGGCGCCGACCGGTTCGGCGGCGGCGCGTCCCGGCCCACCCGGCTCGGGCCCAAGCTCGGGGTCGGGTTCGGGGTTGGGCACCATCGTCCGCAGCTTGAGCATCTCGAAGGGTTCGCCGTGGCGCCCGACGCGGGTCTGGCGGAACCACAGCGGGCCGGGGTTGAGCCAGCGATTGGCGACGGCCACGGCGACGACGAGCGGGACGAGGGCGACGACCCCGACGCCGGCAAGGGTCAGATCGATGACGCGCTTGACCCTGCCGTACCGGGCCCGGTGCAACTCGCCGATGTCGAACAGCAGGGAGACCCGGGCCAGCTCGGCGTGGGGCAGCTTGCCGATCCACTGTTCGTAGAACAGCGACAGCGTTCGCACCCGCACGCCGGACCGGTGCAGGTCAGCCGCCTGCTCGACCGTTGCCGGGTGGGCCTGGGCGGCCGTGTCGAGCACGACGATCGTGGCCCGGGCCTCCGTCGCCAGACGGTGCAGCAGCGGGTCGGTGCCGGCCAGGACCAGTTCGTCCAGGGAGAGCCAACCGACGAGTGAGGCCGGGACCTCGGCTCCGACGGCCAGGTCGGCTTCGAGGTTGGCCTTGTCCTCCGGTCGCTCGACCACCAGGAAGACCCGATCCCGGGTGGCGGCCCAGGCGTCGGCATCCCGACCGAGGTTCCAGGCCAGCACGGTCCACACCGGCAGGACCAGGCCGAGGATCGTCGACGACGATCGGGGCAGCAGCGGGGTGGCGAGGAGGGCCTGGAAGGCGGAGATCACGCTGAAGGCGGCAACCGTGGCACCCAGACCTCGCAGTGCGGCCCCCGACCGGGAGGTGGCCAGCTCGGGGAGGCCGACCGCATAGGCGATCGTGAGCAGGGCGACGACGAACACCGCCCACCACAGGCTGGCGGGCGACCCGACGAACGCGTAGGGCTCCGGCGCCAGGCGGGTGGCGTGCAGCCACCCGGCAACACCGACCAGGAAGACGATGCCGAGGTTGAACAGCGGCTTGGCGACGATGCGCACGATCAGCGGCCAACGGGGATCGGCATGGATCTCCGATCGGCCCGGCCGGCCCTGCCCTGAGGTCCCCGCTCGTCCCTCGTGACCAGACGGTCGGCCGGCTCACGCGTCGACAGCCGCCGCCGATGGAAGGTGATGTCGGTCCACCTCGACTACGACGAACCCGTGCTCGGCTACCACCGGGTGGTGGCGGCCCTGGCCGCCGATCGGGCCGCTCCTGGCGGCGCCGTGGCCGACTTCGGCTGCGGTCCCGGTCAGATCCTCGGCGAGCTCGCAGCCCGGCGCCGCGACCTGCGCCTGGTCGGCGTCGACGGCGATGACGAGTGCCTCCGCCGGGCCGGCGAGCGGTGCCAGATCGCCGAGCTCGTCCTGGCCGACCTCGAGCGCCCGGTGCGGGCGACCGTCGGCGGGCCGTTCGACGTGATCGTGTCGTCCCATGCCCTCGAGCACGTGGCCGACCCGGTCACCGCGCTCGTGTCGTGGTCGGAGCTGCTCACCGACGACGGGTGCCTGGTGATCGCCGTACCGAACTCGCTGCAGCCGATCATGCTGGCCCGGGCCCTGGTCGGGCGGCCGAAGGCCAACGAGGGCCACTACTACATCTGGGATCGGGCCACGTTCGACAACTTCTGCCGGCTCGCCGGGTTCCGGATCGTCGATCGGGCCCTTGACTACGTGCCGCTCGTCCCGGTCCGGGTCCGCCGGCGGGTCCCCGGTCTGGCCGGGGTCGAGCGGGCGCTGCTGCGGCCACTCCCCCAGTTCGCCAACTCCCACATCGTCGTGCTCGAACCGGACCGGCGACGGGCCGCCCTCAACTGACGCTGCGAGCGTCGATCGGGCGACCGGGACTCAGGACTCGTCGAGCAGGTTGGCCAGGAACCGGCCGGTGTGGCTGTTCGACCGGGAGGCCAGCTCCTCCGGTGTGCCGGTGGCCACCACCGTGCCACCGCCGTCGCCGCCGTCTGGCCCGAGGTCGATGATGTGGTCGGCGGTCTTGATGACGTCGAGGTTGTGCTCGATCACCAGGACGGTGTTGCCCTGGTCGACCAGACGGCTCAGCACGGTCAGGAGCCGTCGGATGTCTTCGAAGTGGAGGCCGGTGGTCGGCTCGTCGAGCAGGTAGATCGTATGGCCGGTCGACCGCTTGGCCAGCTCGGAGGCCAGCTTGACCCGCTGGGCCTCGCCGCCGGAGAGGGTCGGGGCCGGCTGGCCGAGGCGTACGTAGCCGAGGCCGACGTCGACCAGCGTCTGCAGGTGACGGGCGATCGGCGGCTGGTTCGAGAAGAACTCGAGTGCCTCCTCGATCGGCATGTCGAGCACGTCGGCGATCGACTTCCCCTTGAACAGGATCTCCAGCGTGTCCCGGTTGTAGCGGGCACCCTTGCACACCTCACACGGCACGTACACGTCGGGGAGGAAGTGCATCTCGATCTTGATCGTGCCGTCGCCGGCGCAGTTCTCGCAGCGCCCCCCGGACACGTTGAAGCTGAATCGGCCGGGTTGGTAGCCCCGGACCCTCGCCTCGTTGGTCTGGGCGAAGAGCTTGCGGATGGCATCGAACACGCCGGTGTAGGTGGCCGGGTTCGAACGGGGGGTGCGACCGATCGGCGACTGGTCGATGTCGATGACCTTGTCGAGGTGCTCGAGCCCGTCGATCGACGTGTGCAGCCCCGGCGGCACCTTCGACCCGTAGATCCGCTGCATGAGCGAGCGGAGCAGGATGCCGTTGACCAGCGTCGACTTGCCGGAGCCGGACACGCCGGTGACGGCGACGAAGCAGCCGAGCGGGACCTCGACGTCGATGTTCTTCAGGTTGTGCTCACGGGCGCCGGTGATCTGCAGGCTCGCCTCGGTGGTCGACCGGCGCTTGGCCGGGACCGGGATCGTCTTCTTGCCGGACAGATACTGTCCGGTGACCGAGGTCCGCCGCTTGAGCAGGCCCTTGACCGGACCGCTGTAGACGACGTCGCCGCCGTGCTCGCCGGCGCCCGGTCCGATGTCGACCACGTGGTCGGCGACCTTGATCGTGTCCTCGTCGTGCTCGACGACGACGACCGTGTTGCCGATGTCTCGCAGCCGACACAGGGTGGCGATCAGCTTGGCGTTGTCTCGCTGGTGGAGGCCGATCGACGGCTCGTCGAGGACGTAGAGCACGCCGACCAGACCGGAGCCGATCTGGCTGGCCAGCCGGATCCGCTGGGCCTCACCGCCCGACAGGGTCGACGCCGACCGGCTCATCGACAGGTAGTCGAGCCCGACGTCGAGCAGGAAGCTGAGCCGGGCGTTGATCTCCTTCACCACCCGGTCGGCGATGAGGTGCTCCCGCTCGGTGAGCTCGAGACCTGCCAGCGCCTTGGCCGCCTCGCCGATCGAGAGCGAGCAGATGTCGTGGATGCTGCGACCGTCGATCGTGCAGGCCAGCGACAGCGGGTTCAGCCTGGCGCCGTCGCACACGGGGCAGTTGACCTCCCGCATGTAGCCCTCGATCTGCTCCCTGGCGCTGTCGGACTCCGCCTCGGAGTGGCGCCGCCGCAGGTAGGGCACGACGCCCTCGAAGTTGGCGTTGTAGGTGCGGATCCGCCCGAACCGGTTCTTGTACCGGACGGTGACCTTGATCCCGTTGCGGCCTCGGCCGTTGAGCAGGAGCTTCTGTTCCTTGGCCGACAGGTCGCGCCAACGGGTGTCGACGTCGATGTCGAACTGCTCACACACCCCGTGCAGGAGCCGCTCGAAGTACTGGCTGCGGCGGGAGGCCCACGGGTGGATGGCGCCCTGGGCGACCGTCAGGTCGGGGTTCGGGACGACGAGCTGGGCGTCGACCTCGAAGGTCGTGCCGAGCCCGTCACACGCCTCGCAGGCCCCGTAGGGCGAGTTGAACGAGAAGTTGCGGGGGGCGAGCTCCTCGAAGCTCTTCCCGTCGCTCGGGCGGGACAGGTGCTGACTGAAGACGAGGGTCTCCGCCTCGGCCCCGTCGGCCGCCGCCTCCTTCGACGGGACGATCTGGATCTCCGCGATGCCCTCGGCCAGCCCGAGGGCGGCTTCGATCGAGTCGGTCAGGCGCCGCTCGATGCCGTCGCGTTTGACGAGGCGGTCGACGATCACCCGGATGTCGTGGGTCTCGTAGCGGGCGAGCTCGGGCAGGTCGCCGCTGAGCTCGATCTGTTCCCCGTCGACGATGGCCCTGGCGAAGCCCTGGGTGGCGAGGTCGCCGAGCAGGGTCTCATAGGTGCCCTTGCGACCGCGGACGACGGGAGCGAGGACCTGGAACCGGACCCCGTCGTCGAGCTCGAGGATGCGGTCGACGATCTGCTGTGGCGTCTGGCGGACGAGGGCCTCGCCGGTCTCGGGGTCGTGGGGGATGCCGACTCGGGCGAAGAGGAGCCGGAGGTAGTCGTAGACCTCGGTGACGGTGCCGACGGTCGATCGGGGGTTGCGGCTGGCCGACTTCTGGTCGATCGAGATCGCCGGTGAGAGGCCCTCGATGAAGTCGACGTCCGGCTTGTCCATCTGGCCGAGGAACTGGCGGGCGTAGGCCGACAGCGACTCGACGTAGCGGCGCTGACCCTCGGCGTAGATCGTGTCGAACGCGAGCGACGACTTGCCCGAACCGGACAGCCCGGTGAAGACGATCAGCTTCTCTCGGGGGAGCTCCAGGTCGATGCCGCGGAGGTTGTGCTCCCGGGCCCCACGGACGACGATCTTGCCAGCCACTACTGCCCGATCCTACCGGTCGCGATGTCCGAACGGGTGTTCTGGTGGCGGAAGTTTCGGGCGTCCCTCAGGCGCGATCGACCTCGACCGATGGGGTTGGTGGCGGCGCCGTCGTGGCGCGCTCACCCGGCCATGTCCACCACGCTCCCTCCCGACCGGACTCCCACCGGCCCGACCGACGAGTCGGTCATCGACGCGGCCGACGACCGGGCCCACTTCTCCGGCGCCGGCAACGCCAAACGCGAACACAGCGCCGACAGTGACCACAGCGAACACCGTGACCACGGTGAACACGGCGTCAGCGGTGACCACAGCAGACACCGCGTCGGCGACGACTGCCGTGTCGGCGGCGCCCGCGGTGACCGCCGCATGCTGCTCGGCCATCAGCTCGCCCTGGCACTGGTCCTCGCCACCGTGCTCCCGATCGTCGGCACCGATGCCGTGTGGAGCGCCGACGAAGGGGCGTTGCTCTACCAGGCGACGGCGGTGGCGGACGGTCGTGGCTGGACGTTCCCCCACCCGTTCCCCGAAGTCGACCCCGACGGCGGCTGGTTCCCGATCCACCTCTCCGTGTTCGCCACCGACGGTGGCTACGTCGTGCTCGGCAAGCACACGGTCCTGGTGCGGTTGGTCGGGGCCGTCAACGGGATCGGTGGCTACCCGGCGGTGCTCGGCCTGTCGATCCTGTCCGGCCTGGTTGCGGCATCGGCGGCCGCGAGGCTGGCGGGGCGACTCGAGCGGCGGGCGGCGGTGCCGGCGCTGTGGCTCACGGGCGTCGCCAGCCCCCTGTTCCTCAGCTCGTACGTCGCCTGGGCCCACACCCTGGCCGCCGCGCTGGTCGGCTGGGCACTCGTCGGCCTGACCACCGAGCGGTCCGGCGGCCGCAGCGGGCCCCCGATCGGGGGCTGGCTCGCTGGCGGCCTGGCGCTCGGCCTGGCGATGCTGTTCCGGACCGAGGCCGTGCTGGCCGGGCTCGCCCTGACCCTCGCCCTGGCCTGGCCGGCGGTCCGGCCGCTCCGCCGATCTCGTTGGCGATCGACCGTCGGCGGCCTGGCACCATCGGCGATCGCAGCTGTGTCGACCGCGGTCGGTACCGCCGTCGACACGGTCACCGCCATCGACCGCCTCGGCCCGGTCCGGCCACCCGGCGATCGTTGGGGCGGGCTGGCCGGCCGCATCGAGGCGTTCGGGCACACCTGGCTTCGGCCCGACTTCTCCTCGGAGCCGCACCACCTGCTGCTCCTCGGCAGCGCAGCCGCGGTGATCGCCGCCGGCATCGTGGCCCGCCGGCGACCGGCCGACGATCCGCTCGTGCTCTCGCTGCTGGCCGGCGGGGTCGGGGCGCTTGCGTTGCGGTTCGTGGCCTCGCCGACGGCGCTGATCCCCGGCCTGATCGTGGCCTTCCCGGTCCTGTTCACCGGGTTGGCCCTGGTCCGACGGTCGGATCTGCGGCGAGGTCGGGCCGAGACCCTGGCGCTCTTCACCGTGCTGTTCTGGGGCGCGGTGCTGGCCACCCAGTACCGCCATGGTGGTGGCGGTGAGTGGGGCGGGCGCTATTTCGCCATCGGCCTTCCTGCGGTCATCCCGCTGTCCACGCTGGGGCTGCTGCGGGCGGCCGACTCGGTCGCCGGGCCGTCACGGCGTCGGGTGCTCGGGCTCGTCGCCATCGTCGCCCTCCTTCCGGTGACGATGGGGCTGCTCGGCATGGCCGAGGCCAGGGAGCGGACCCGGGCGATCATCGACCGGGTCGACGTGTCGCTGGTCGATCCCGGGCCGGACGCGCTCGGCGAGGAGCCAGACCGTCCGGTCGTGCTCACCACGCTGGCTCCGCTCGGGCGCTGGGCCTGGGAGGATGTGGACCGGTCACGATGGCTGCTGGTCACCGACGACGACGTGGCCGAAGCGGGCGCCCGGCTCAACGACGCCGGTGTCGAGCAACTCGTGCTCGTCAGCGAGTCGGCCGACGACGACCTCGGTCAACTGGCACCCTGGTACGCCCCGATCGGGCCGCTCCCCGAGGCCGGGACGCCCGGTGCCGGGCTCGACCGCATCGTGATCCCGGTCCGGTCAAGTCCCTGAAAGTCACCGGCCCCGGGTGGGCCGCTTGGGCGCCGCTCAGACCATCTCCCGCAGCTCGCGCCGCAGGTCCTTGATCTCGTCACGCAGCCGGGCGGCGTACTCGAACCGGAGGTCGGACGACGCCTCGTGCATCTCCTCCTCGAGCGTGTCGATCAGCCGGCGCAGCTGGTCCTCTGGCAGTTCCGCCAGCTCCCGGATCCGCTGCTCCTCCTCGGGACGACGTTTCCGCTTGTCCGAGCCCGGGACCGGTGCGGTCTCCTCGCTCGGCCGGATCAGCGACAGGATGTCGGTCACGGCCTTGCGGATGGTCTCGGGTTTGATGCCGTTGGCCTCGTTGTAGGCCAGCTGGAGGCCACGGCGCCGGTTGGTCTCCGAGATGGCGGCCTGCATCGACGGCGTCATCTGGTCGGCGTACATGATCACCCGACCCTCGACGTTCCTGGCCGCCCGACCGATCGTCTGCACCAGCGACGTCTCCGAGCGGAGGAAGCCCTCCTTGTCGGCGTCGAGGATGCACACCAGCTGGACCTCGGGCAGGTCGAGTCCCTCCCGCAGCAGGTTGATGCCGACCAGCACGTCGAACTCGCCCATGCGCAGGCCACGCAGGAGCTCGATCCGCTGGATCGTGTCGACCTCGGAGTGCAGGTAGCGGACCCGGACCCCCTGCTCCAGCAGGTACTCGGTGAGGTCTTCGGCCATCTTCTTGGTCAGCGTGGTCACCAGCACCCGGCCCTCGTCGGCGATGACGGTGCTGATCTCGTCCATCAGGTTGTCGATCTGGCCCTTCGTCGGCCGGACCATGACCTCCGGGTCGACCAGGCCGGTCGGGCGGACGATCTGCTCGGCAACGGCGGACGAGTGCTCCAGTTCGTAGGGTCCTGGGGTTGCCGACAGGAACACCGCCTGGTTGACCATCTCCCGCCACTCGTCGAACCGGAGCGGACGGTTGTCTGCGGCAGACGGCAGCCGGAACCCGTGCTCGATCAGCGTCTCCTTGCGACTGCGGTCGCCCTCGTACTGACCGTGGAGCTGGGGGACGGCGACGTGGCTCTCGTCGAGCACCATCAGGTAGTCGTCTGGGAAGAAGTCGAGCAGCGTGTAGGGCTTCTCGCCGGCGTTGCGGCCGTCGATGTGGCGGCTGTAGTTCTCGATGCCGTTGCAGAAGCCCATCTCCTGCATCATCTCGAGGTCGTACGACGTGCGCATGCGGAGCCGCTGGGCCTCGAGCAGCCGTTGCTGGCCCTCCAGCTCGGCCAGCCGCTCCTGCAGCTCGGCTTCGATCCCACCGATGGCCCTCGCCATGCGCTCGTCCGACGCCACGTAGTGGGTGGCGGGCCAGATCGCCAGGTCGGCCAGCGAGGCCAGCCGCTCGCCGGTGAGCGGGTCGACGGTGGTGATGGCCTCGATCTCGTCACCGAACAACTCGATGCGGACCAGGAACTCCTCGTAGGCCGGGTGGACCTCGATCGTGTCACCCCGGACCCGGAACTTGCCCCTGGTGAGGTTCATGTCGTTCCGCTCGTACTGCATGTCGACCAACTTGGCGAGGATCGACCGCTGGTCGTACTCCTTGCCCGCCTCCAGCATCAGGAGCTTCTTGCGGTACTCGTCCGGCGAGCCGAGACCGTAGATGCACGACACCGAGGCGACCACGATCACGTCTCGCCTGGTCAGCAGCGCCGAGGTGGCCGAGTGGCGGAGCCGGTCGATCTCGTCGTTGACCGACGAGTCCTTCTCGATGTAGGTGTCGGACGACGGGATGTAGGCCTCGGGCTGGTAGTAGTCGTAGTAGCTGACGAAGTACTCGACCCGGTTGTTCGGGAAGAACTCCTTGAACTCGTTGGCCAACTGGGCGGCGAGCGACTTGTTCGGGGCGATGACCAGCGTCGGCTTCTGGACCTGCTCGATCGTCCACGCGATCGTGGCCGACTTGCCCGAGCCGGTGATGCCGAGCAGCGTCTGCATCTGCTCGCCGGCCTGGATGCTCCTGGTCAGCTCGGCGATGGCCTTCGGCTGATCACCGGCCGGTTCATACTCGGACACCATCTCGAAGAGAGCCACGAAACCAGGCTACCGGGGCCCTGTGACGGCGAACCGATCGAAGACGGCGGCCGCCGACCCCGACCGCCGCAGCTCAGCGCTCGGGCAGCGCCGCTCCGTGCTCCAGGGTCCGCAACCATGTCCAGCAGCGGTCGATCTCACCCGCCAGCTGGTCGAGATCGCCGCCGTTGTCGACGACGAAGTCGGCCCAGCCGAGCCGCTCGTCACGCCCGACCTGGTTGGCGATCCTCGCCTCGGCATCATCCCGCTCGAAGCCCCGGTGCTCGATCAGACGCTGGATCGCCACCTCGACCGGGCAATCGACGACCACGATCGCGCTCGCTCCCCGCTTTGCGGCGTCGTCGCGGCCTCCGAGCAGGGGCAGGTCGAGCACGACGACCCGGTCGGTGCCGGCGTTGGCCTCGGCCTGACGCCGCATCTCGGCCCTGGTCTCCGGATGGACGATCTCGTTCAGCGCCTTCAGTTCGTCGGCGTCGTTGAACACGATGTCGGCGACGGCCTGGCGGTCGAGGCCACCGTCGTCGGCCACGATCGTCGCCCCCCACCGGTCGACCATCGCCCGATGGATCGCACCATCGGGTTGTTGGAGCTCCTTCACGATGGCGTCGGCATCGACGATCACCGCGCCGCGAGCGGCCATGGCCTCGGACACCGACGACTTGCCGGCGCCGATCCCGCCGGTCAACACCACCAACAACATCGTCGGCGACGGTAGCAAAGCGCCGACCGATGAGCCCGTCCCGAGCCGACCGGCACCCGGCGCTGGGCCGCACGAATCGGCGCCGACGCCGGCCGGCCTGGGTCGTTTCGCTCAACACGGGTCCGCCGGGTCCGATCTCCCCAGGGAGGGAGGAGCACGGGACGACCCGGCCCTGTCCCCGACCAACCACCTGCGATGAACGTCACCACGTCGAAGGGCACCGCCCTCGCTCCCCGCTCCCGAGGCGGACTGCTGGCCCAGCCGGGCCTGTGGGACACCGACGTGCGCCCGCCCGACGGTCCCGGGGAGCCCGGGGTCGCCCGTGTCGACCAGCTCGCCGGGTTCCGCAACGCCGTCGTCAACGTCCGGCTGGCCACGACCGCCGTGTCGCTCGTGCTGGCCGGCACCGGCTACGCCCAGGCCGGCTGGGCGGTCGTCGTCGCCGGGCTGGCGATCATCGGCAACACGGCATACCGGTGGCTGGTCCCGCTGACCTACGACGGGTCGCCGCGCGACCAGGCCCTCCTGCTGACCGAGGTGGCGCTGTACTGGGTGATCCTCGCCGTCACCGGCTTCTGGCAGTCGCCACTGGTGATCGCCTCGGCCGGTGTGCTCGTCGTCGCCGGTTTCGCCGGCGGCTTCCGCCTGTCGCTGCGGATCGGGGCCGCCACCACGATCAGCCTGACGATCGTCGGCTTCGCCTCGACCGAGTGGACGCCCGAGCGGATGGCCGAAGCCATCCAGTGGACCGGTCTCCTGTTGCTGACCGCCGTCATCGCCAGCTACGGACGGCGGATCTCCGGCGAGGCCAACCGGCAGGCGTCGGTCAACCTCGACCGGATCAGCCAGCTGACGGACGCCAACACGCTGCTGTTCAACCTCCACCGGCTGGCCCAGACGCTGCCGGCGTCGCTCGACCGGACCGAGGTGCTCGACACCAGCCTGTCGAAGCTCCGCGGCCTGCTCGACTTCGATCGCGGAGTCGTCCTCCTCGTCGACGAAACCGACGGCACCTGGACGACCGCTCGCCGGCAGGGCGTCGAGCTCGCCGGACCGATCACCGCGATCAACCTGCCAGACCCGGCCCGCAAGGCGCTGTCGACCTGGCGGACGGCCCGCCAGCCGGATGACGGCCTGGACGGGCAGGGTCTGCATCCCGGGTCGACCGGTGGGCTGTACTCGCCGCTGACCGCCCGCAACCGGCTCTTCGGCCTCGTCGCCGTCGAGTCGTCCGAGCTGGTGTACACCGAGCGCGACCGCCAGGCGCTGCACGCCTTCATCGAGCCACTGGCCCTCGCCATCGACAACGCCAACCTGTTCACCCGGCTCCGGCAGGCCACCGTCGACGAGGAGCGCTCCCGGATCGCCCGCGAGCTGCACGACCGGATCGGTCAGTCGCTGGCTTCGCTCGGCTTCGAGATCGACCGGCTCGTCCGCCACCAGCGGTCGGGGACCGACATCGGCGACGACCTCGTCGAGCTCCGGGAGGGCGTCCGCAGCGTGACCGGCGAGGTCCGAGAGACGCTGTACGACCTGCGCTCCGACGTCAACGAGGACAAGGACCTCGAGCACGCGGTGAGCGAGTTCGCCGGGCGGCTCGCGGCCAGGAGCGGGCTGCGGGTCAACATCGACTCGCAGGCGACGAATCGACTGCCCATCCCCCAGGAGCGGGAGATGTGGCGGATCGCCAAGGAGGCGGTCATCAACGCCGAGCGGCACGCCGAGGCGTCGACCGTCACCATCAGGTGGCGGTGCGACGACGACTCGGCCGAGCTCGAGGTCACGGACGACGGGCGGGGCATGGACGCGGGGAGAGGCGGCCGCAACGACTCCTACGGGATCGTCGGCATGCGGGAGCGGGCCAGCGGTATCGGGGCCACGTTGGAGATCATTTCCGAACCGGAAGAAGGGACAACAGTCCGGTGCTATCTCAGCCAGACATGAACAACCGCCGATCGACGGACGACGTCGTGGCCCGACCGACGACGAGACCGGGAGACCAGGCCTCCATGCGACGCAACATCCGCCTCCTGTTGGCCGACGATCACCGGATGCTCCGCGAGGGCCTCCGCCGCTCGATGGACGAGCTCGGGTTCACCGTGGTCGGTGAGGCCCGCAACGGGGTCGAGGCCGTCGACCTCGCCGCCGCCGTGCAGCCCGACGTTGTGCTGATGGACGTGACGATGCCGGAGATCGACGGCGTCGAGGCCACCCGCCAGCTCAAGGCCAGGCTCCCGAGCACCTGCATCATCATGCTGACCATGCACGCCGACCAGGACGTCCTGGCCGAGGCGATCCGGGCCGGCGCGAACGGGTACCTGGTGAAGGACTGCAGCGTCGACGAGATCGCCCTCGCCATCGAGGCGGTCGTCACCGGCGAGACGGCCCTCTCCCCCCGACTGGCGGCCTCGATGCTGGCCGAGGTGCGCCGCCAGGACGCCGGCAACCAGGCCGACCGGGTCATCACCGCACGGGAGGAGGAGGTCCTGCAGCTGATCGCCGACGGTTGCTCGACCCCCGAGGTGGCCGAGCAGCTCTTCATCAGTCAGAAGACGGTCAAGAACCACCTGGCGTCGATCTACCAGAAGCTCGACGCTCGGGACCGGACCCAGGCGGTCCTGCAGGCCGTTCGCATGGGGATCGTCAGCATCAACTGAGCGTCGCCGCCGCCGGGTCAACGGCGACCAGGGGCAGTCGGATCAGGAGGCGCGCTCCGCCGATGGGGGCGTCGTCGACGACGACCGAACCCCCGTGGCGGGTGACGATGGCGTCGACGATGGCCAGGCCGAGGCCGGCCCCGCCACGGTTGCGGGCCCGGCCCTCGTCCAACCGGGCGAAGCGCTCGAACACCCGAGTGCGTTCGGCCTCGGGGACACCGGGTCCGTCGTCGTCGACGGCGACGAGCAGGTCCATGGATCCGCTCGACGAGTCGGAGCTGAGCGTCACCTCGATCC
Organism: Actinomycetota bacterium; assembly: GCA_039195375.1. Classification (GTDB taxonomy): domain Bacteria; phylum Actinomycetota; class Acidimicrobiia; order Acidimicrobiales; family SZUA-35; genus JAHELU01. The sequence goes on along the minus strand of JBCCVL010000003.1, from coordinate 76,540 downwards.
GTTCGCCATGGCGGGCCGCATTGTCGAGCAGATTGGCCAGCACCCGTCCGAGATCGTCGGCCCGGCCCCGCACCGGGGCCCGCTCGAGCTCGGAGCGCAGTCCGATGCGCGCCGTCGCCGGGTGGGAGCCGACGGCGTTGGCGGCGACGGCGACCACATCGACGAGCTCGACGGGCCGCTCGGCACCCCTGGCCAGCTGGAGGAGGTCGTCGACCAGGGTCTGCATCCGGTCGACCTCGTCGACGACCTGGGCCGGATAGGGCGAGTGGGGGGCATCCTGGCCGGCGAGCTCCGCCGCCATGCGGGCGGTGGCGATCGGGGTCCGCAGCTCGTGGCTGGCATCGCCGACGAACTGCTGCTCGCGACGCACCCCGGCCTCGATGCGATCGAGCATGTCGTTGATCACGCCGGCGATGGTGTCGACCTCGTCCGCCGTGCCCCGGTCGCTGACCCGACGGTCGAGGGTGTCGGTCCCGATGGCTGCGGCCTCGGCGGCGATGCGACGGGTCGGTGAGAGGGCCCGTCCGACGACGAACCAGGTGATCAGCCCCGATGCGAGCACGAGCAGCGGACTGATGAGCAGTGCCGCCCGCCTGGCCGCACCGACGGCGTCGGCGATCTCGTCGAGCACATCCTCGGTCGACTCGAGCAGGCTGATCCGGGAGTCGGCCAGACCGGCCGCCTGATCCCGGAGCAGCTCGGCGGCAACGTCGGCGATCCGCGCCAGCTCGGCTTCCGGTAGCCCGCCCGGCTCGGGCAACACCTCGCGGATCTCGCCGGTGCCGGAGTCGACGATGAACGCCCCGACGGGCTCCCCGTCCGGGTCGTCGACCGACAGCAGCTCGACGAGGATGTCGCCGTCGTCGTCGAGGTCGAGCTCCATGCTGACGTCTTCGCCGTCGAGCCGGTACTGGGCGCCGCCGACGCCGAGCTCACTCAGTGCCAGACCCTCGATGTCGTCGGCCAACTCGACCAGTTCGTCCTCGCCGGCGGCGACGAGATCGTCGACGATCAGCCGGAGCAGGAGCCAGCTGAAGGCGGCCACGACGACCGCCGTGGTCACCACCGCGACCGCGGTGACCCGGAAGCGGATCGAGCGGGCGAACCTCACCGGATGGAACCGATCACCGTGCCGGGGCGGACGGCTCGTGGACCATGGGGTCGACCGACAGGCGGTAGCCCGCACCACGGACGGTCTCGATGGTCCGCACGCCGAACGGCTCGTCGAGCTTCGAGCGCAGGTAGCGGATGTAGACCTCGACGACGTTCGAGCGGTGGTCGGTCTCGTGGCCCCACGCCTCGTCGTAGATGGTCTGCTTCGGCACGATCCGGCCGGCCCGTGACGCCAGGGCCACCAGCACCGCATGCTCCCGCGGGGTGAGCTCGACCTCGTGCTCCCCCCGCCGGACCCCGTGGCTGTCGGTCTCGATCCTGAGGGTGCCGACCAGGAGGATGCGATCGGCGGCTCGTCCGGTCCGGCGCACCAGGGCACGGAGCCGGGAGGCCAACACGTCGAAGCTGAAGGGCTTGCGCAGGTAGTCGTCTGCACCGATGTCGAGGGCCTCCGATTCGTCGAGGTCACCCTCCTTTGCCGTCAGCATCAGGATCGGCGTGGCGACGCCGGCGGCTCGCAGCTCCCGGCACACGACGAACCCGTTCATCTCGGGGAGCAGGATGTCGAGCACGATCACGTCGAAGCGCTCGCTCGATCCCACCTCGAGGCCGGATCGACCGTCGTTGACGATCTCGCTGGTGATGCCGACCCGGCCGAGGCCGTCGGCGACGAGCGCGGCCAGACGGGTCTCGTCTTCGACGATCAGGACGTGCACGGACCCTTCCCTGCGGTCAGTCGACGGCGATGTCGCGCCAGGCGAGCAGCAGCGTACAGACGACGTGGTCCCAGGCGTCGTCCTCATCATCTCCGGAGCGGTCTCCACCGCCGTCTCCGCCGGCGGGACGATCGTCGTCGCCCTCTTCGACGAAGGCTGCGCAGTCGTCGGCCAGCTCCAACAGCTCGTCGGGTTCGAACTCGGTGGCGAGCTCGTGGCCGACCTCGCCGACCAGTTCGGCCGCCTCGTCGTCGGACAGGTCGAGCCGCCTCGCCAGATCGTCGACCGTCGCCCGGTCGACGTCGAAATCGGTCCGATCGACCCCGTCGGTTCCCTGGTCGCCGCCCTCGTCGTCGTCTTCGTCGCCGCCTTCATCGTCGTGCTCGCCCTCCTCGTCAAGGGCGCCCAAACCCGGCGTGTGATCGAGCTCGGGGACCGGTGCCGGACGGCCGACCAGCCCGTTGACGACCCGGGGATCGGTGGTGGCGTCACCCGGCGGGAGCGCGCCCCCGGCCGAGGTGCCGACCCGACGCACCAGCTGCTCGTTGGTCAGATCGGCCAGCGGTCCCTCGCTGATCGGCGCTGCGTCGGCCAACTGACCGACGGAGTACAGGCCGAGGCCGTCGAGGGTCACCCGGTCGGCCAGCAGGGCCCGATCGTCGCTGTCGGCGCCGTCCTCGACCGTCGAGGGATCGACGCCGTCGCCGTCGCCGTTGTAGTTGTAGGCCAGCACGACGTTCGCCCGATCGCGTCGCCCGTCGACCGCCGAGCCGTCGAGGGGGGCGAAGACCACGTTCGTCAGGTCGAGTGAGCGGGTGGTGTGCTCCGGGTTGTGGAGCAGGATGTCGGTGGTGGCGGCGATGGTGAGGCCGTCGATGGCCCAGGCGCCGTGTCGTGGCCCGATCACGCCGACCTCGAAGCCCGACAGGTCGACGTTCTCGATCCGGCCCGGCCCGAACGTGACCTCGTTGCCGACGTCGAGCCCGACGCCGACCGCGGCGGTGGCCTGGTAGTTGTGGCGGAAGGGCTCGGCGTTGCCGATCGCCCGGACGTTCCGCAGGCTGAGCCGTTCGTTGTAGTTCATCAGCACCCCGTCGCGGACGTCCCAGGTGGTCATCCCGTCGATCACCGGATCGAGCGAGTCGATGTAGGCGGCCGGCGGGACGTCGGGATCGTTCAGGTAGGAGGCCCCGTGGATGTAGCGGGCCCGGAAGCCGACGGTGGCGCCGTAGGCGACGTTGTCACGGACCTCACCGAGCGGTGCCCACCACACCGGGATCTCGGACCGATCGGGGACGAGCGTCGGGTCCGGGAGGGTGGCGACCTCGACGGTCGCCACCCTCCCGAGATCGGCCTCGGCCAGGCCCTCGGACCACCAGATGATCCCGTGCGCCGATGAACCAGCGGCGACGTTGCCGATCAGGTCGATCCGGTTGCCCTGGAGCCAGAATCCGTCGCCGTCGACGCCGAAGTCCTGGAGCTCGGCCCGCAGGTCGGGATCGATGGCTCCGGCGTCGTCGAGCTCGAAGGTCGGCATGACGGTACGGATGGCGATGTTGTCGACCCATCGGCCGGTTTCGTCGCCGGCCTCGGTGAAGAAGCCGGAGCCGGCGGTGTCGTAACTCACGTTGCGCAGGAAGTCGACGTGGCTGCTGTGGTTGGTGAAGGCCCAGCCGGGATCGCCGGTGACGACGCTGTCGGCGATGACGGCCGGCGCCAGCGACGGGTCGGCGCCACCACGATGGACGTGGACCGAGTAGCGGCCGCGGACGTTGCTGCCGCCGAGCCGCTCGAACCCGCCCTCCCAGCCGACGGCGCCCGGTTCCATGTCGATGAACTCGACGTCGTCGAGCGGCCGCGACTTGTCGGTGCGACCGAGGTCGGTGAACCGGGCCCCCCGGATCGATGCGTCGAGGGTGTGCATGATCATCACGTGGCCGCGACGGTCGATGTCGGTGTTCTCCGACGTGAACTGCACGTTGCGGCTGAGGTTGGCCACGTACAGCTCGAGGTCCGGGGCCGGGGGCACGTGGTCGTCGGTCAGCGGCTCACTCAAGGTGATCGTCGTCCCGGAGACGGCGGCGACGGTGCGCACCTCGTCGCTGGTCGGCCCGTTGGTGCCGGTGATCACGATCTCGTCGCCGACCTTCCAGCCGTCGACGGTCGTCGACAACTCCACCGTGATGTCGCCGGCTCGGGGGAAGGCGGCCACCACGCTGCGGTGGGTGACCTCGGCTCCCTGGACCACCGTGCGGCCGTGCAGCAGTGCGCCCCGCGACAGCAGCGAGGGGTCCCGCTCGCGGTCGATCGGGCCGTCGTCGGCGAAGACGACGCGGGCGGTGACGTCTGCCGCGATCGGCCGCTCGGGGGTACCGATCTCGAGGGTGCCGGATGGGGTGGTGACGAGCGTGTCGACCCGGAGCTCGGTGTCGACCTCGGGGGTGAACCGGAGGGTGCCGTCGACCCCGATGGTCTCGATCTCCGGCGTGAACACGCCGCCGACGGTGACGGTCACGTCGGCCGGGATGTGGACCCGGGCGCCGTCGGCTGGGATCGCTCCCCCGCGCCAGGTCGTCGGATCGCCCCAGCGACCGGAGGTGGTGGCCACGTCGGTGGCGATGGCGGGGTCGACGAGGTCGATGGCGGCGGCGTGCGTCGCCTCGTCGTGACCACCACCGTCGTGACCGCCTCGGTCGTGGCCGACCCGACCGGTTCCGGTCTGACCGGCCGTACCGCGGTCGTGATCGTGGTCGTGATGACCGTCGTGTCCGCCGTGTCCGAGGTCGGCGGAGTCGGCGGAGTCACCCTGCTCGTCGGTCTGGCTCACCGGCGGTCGGGAACCGACCCCGGTCGGGTTCGAGCAGGCGGTGACGGCGATGGCGACGGTGGCCAGCAGCGCAGCGATGCGACGGCGGACCGGTTGGGAGTTTCGGAGCATGGGGTCGACGGTGACCGAGCAACCTGAGACCAACCTTGGAAACGGCACGGCCCGAGGTCGAGGGAGCGGGAGCCGAGCCTACGATGGAGAGGTGCTCTGGCTGTTCCTGGCCTTCATCGTCCTCCCCGTCATCGAGATCTGGCTGATCACCCAGGTCGCCGGCCAGCTCGGCTGGCCGCTTGCCATCGTCGCCGTGATCGGGGTGAGCCTCGCCGGGGCCTGGCTGGTCCGGCGGGAGGGCATCGGCGTCATCAACCGGGTCCGTCGTAGCCTCGAGGGTGGGCGCCTCCCGACCGACGAGTTGGCCGACGGCGCGATGATCTTCTTCGCCTCGGCCCTGATGCTGACCCCCGGCTTCCTCACCGATGCGCTCGGGCTGGCGCTGCTCATCCCACCCATCCGGGCACTGCTGCGCCCGCCGGTCATCGCCTTCTTCCGCCGACGCCTGCAGCTTCGCATCAACCGCTTCGAGGCCGGGGCCTTCGGACCCGGCCCGTTCGGTCCCGGCGGCCCCGCCGGTTTCGGCCGCCGGGCAGACGTGGTCGACGTGGACGGGCGACCGACCGAGGACGATCAGGCGACCGACGACGACGGCAACGAGTCCCGTCCACCGCTCGATCCCTAGACCCAGCTCAGGACGAGCCGTCGACTGCGACCAGCTCCGGTGGCGGTGCGAGCGTCACCCCTGAGCAGCCGGACGCCACCGGCGACGATCGCCGACAGGCCACCGTCCACTCGGCGTCGGCCACGACCGCCCACTCCGGTGACGCCTCCAGCCACGCCGCCAGCGCAGCGTCGGACTCCCACAGGACCACGTCGGCCGAGCGACCGTCCAGGATCCGTCCTGGATCACGTCCGGCGAGAAGGTCGCGATGGTCCGCCAACAGCTCCTCGTCGTGGAAGTCGAACCGGTCGTCGACGAAGACCAGGGCGTCGGTTCCGTACCGCCAGGTGAGGTAGTTGCCGATCGCCTCCCGGTGCACCACGACGACCTCGTCGGCCGGGACCAGCCCGGCGGCCTCCATGGCGTCGACGGCGTCGGCGGGATAGCGGTCGAGGTCGAGCGCGGGAGTGACGACGACGGCGGCGACGGCGGCGGTCAGCGCCACGGCGCCGGCCACGCCGATCGCACGGGCCAGTCCGGCCCGCAGCTCGCTCGGCCGCCTCGGACCGTCTCCGGTCCGGGGTGTCGCGCCGGCGGTGGCCGGTGCTGGCCGGGGCTCGGTGCGAGCCAAGGCCGGCGCAACCGATGCGGCGACGACCACGACGGCCGGAGCCAGGTTGCGGAGGGCCAGGAAGCCGGCGACGGCGAACACGACGACGGGCACCAGGTCACGCCAACGGGCGCCACGCCGCGCCGCAACCAGGGCCGCCCCGGCGGCGACGAGCCACACGAGCTCGGACGGGGAGCCGTACGACGGGGCCTCCCACTCGACGACGCCGGTCATGGCCTCCCGGGCGGCGATCACCCGGACCGGGAACGTCAGCAGGTCGACACCGAGCGGCCCGATGGCGGCCGCAACCGTCCCGAGCAGGCCCCAACGGAGATAGCGGAGCTCGGCAGACGGAACCCGTCGCCCATCGAGCCAGGACCCGACGACGACGGCCCCGAGGTAGACCAGGGCGAGGGGGTACGAGCCGTGTGCGTTGCCCCAGACCCACAGCAGCGGCACCAGCAACCACGGCGCCCGTCGCCCGGTCACGATGAGCAGCAGAACCACGAGCGCCAGCAGGCCGACCAGCAGCGGCCGGGGTGACCACAGTCCGGCGCCGACCGCCAGTGGCAGCGCGGTCAGCGCCACCCGGGTCGAGACCTGGGTCGCCGGCCGGGACAGATGCCACAGACCGACGCCGATGGCGCCCCCGACGACGCCGTGGAACAGCCGGATCGCCTCCGGCCCGATGGCCCGGTCGAGGGCGGCGTAGACCACGCTCACCAGCCAGCTCTGCACCGTCCAGGACGCACCGGCCCCGAAGCGGGAGTACGGGTCGACCGACGGAACCGAACCGGTGTCGAGGATGACCCGGCCGGTGGCGATGTGGGTCAGCAGGCTGTTGTCGGTCATCACCCCGGCGGCGACGACGAAGCCGACGAGGGCGAACGCAACCCCGAGTGCCCGCTCGAGCGGGTCCCCACCGTCCGGCAGGCGGGACGCCACCGGTTCAGCCCAGCGACTCGGAGATGTTGATCAGTGCCGGCCCGAGGATGACGACGAACAGGGCCGGGAAGATGCAGAACACCATCGGGATCAGCATCTTGACCGGCGCCTTCTGGGCCTTCTCCTGCGCCAGCTGACGCCGCTTGATCCGCATCTCGTCAGCCTGGCTCCGCAGGACACGTCCGATGCTGACGCCGAACCGGTCGGCCTGGATCATGGCCAGCACGAACGACCGGATCTCGGGCAGGTCCACCCGTTCCTGGAGGCCCCGGAGGGCATCGGCTCGAGTGGCGCCGGCGCTGGTCTCGCCGAGGACCCTGGCGAACTCGTCGGACAGGTCGCCCGGGACGTTCTCGATGACCCGGTCGACGGCCTGTTCGAAGCCGAGCCCGGCTTCGACGGAGATCACGAGCAGGTCGAGCACGTCGGCCAACGACCGCTGGATACCGGCGGCCCTGGCCTCGACCTTGGAGTTGAGCCGCGAGTTCGGGCCGATCGCCAGGCCGGCAACGCCGACGCCGGCGAGCACCAGCTGCAGCATCCCGCTCATCTGCAGCGGGTTCAGCACGAAGGCGAAGCCGAGCCAGAACGGCACCAGGGCGAAGCACAGGATCCGGGTGGCCAGGAAGCGCTCGACCCGGTCGGCCGAGTAGATGCCGGCCTGCACGTGCTTCCGGCGGATCGACTCGACGTAGTCGGGTGGGTTGAAGCGCCCGCCGAGACGGGAGAAGGCGTTGACGACGGGGCCGAGGAGGCGCTCCCGCAGCGGGGCCAGGAGCTCCTGGTCGCGCTGGTTCTCCACCTGGTAGCCCTCGAGCTGGCGCAGCGTGCTTCGGGCCGTGTTGCGCTCGTCGAGCTGGTTGATCAACACGAAGGCGGCCAGGCCGACGGCCACCACGAGGCCGGCGGCGTACCCCTCGGCCGGCAAGGAGGTCAGGACGTCAAGCATCGATCGTGATCACCTTCTTCATCCAGGCCAGGCCGATCAGACCACTGACGACGGCGAGGCCGATGAGGACGAGGCCGATGGTGCGGCTGAACAGCACCCCGACGTACGACGGGTTCATGACCCACATGACCACGCCGAGCCCGGGGGGCAGCATGGCCAGGATGGCGGCGGAGACCCGGCCTTCGGCGGTGAGGGCGTTGACCTCACGCTTGAGCCGCTCTCGCTGGATCATCGTGTCGGCCACGGTCAGGAGGACCTCGGCCAGGTTGCCGCCGACCTCGCGCTGGATGCCGATGGCCATGACCGCCCAGGCGAAGTCGCCCGAGTCGAGGCGCTCGGCGATGTTGGCCAACGCCTCGTCCAGCTCACGGCCGAGCTGGGCCTCGGTCATCGCCCGCCTGAGCTCGTGACCCATCGGGTCGTCGATCTCGTGGGAGACGGCGTCGACCCCCTGGGGCAGCGAGTAACCGGCCCGGAGGGTGCCGGCCAGCAGCTGGAGGGTGTCGGGGAGCTGCGCCTCGAAGGCCTTGAGCCGCCGACGGGCGGCCAGCTGCAGGGCGGTGTAGCCGATGCCGACCGCGAACAGGCCGAGCAGGACGGCGACGAACAGGCTCCCGGTTGCGACGAGACCGCCGGCGATGGCGGCGACGACACCGATCGACAGGAAGAACATCGCCTCGCCGGCCCGGATCGGCACGTTGGCCCGCTCGAGCATCTCCTCGACCCGGGTGAGGAAGCCCCGCCGCTCGGCGAAGCTCTCGGTCATGGCCACCGCCCGCTGGATCAGGGCGGTCTGGACCAGCATCTCCTGGACCTCGGCGTCGTCGAGGTCGGCCGTGTCCTGGTCGGCGTAGCGGGCGAGGACCTTGTCGAGCGAGCTCTCGCCGCCGGCATACATCGAGGCGAGCGCCCAGAGACCACCCGAGATGGCGACGAAGGCCAGGGCGATCGAGAGATAGAGCACGATCGGGTGTCCGAACAGTCCGCCGTCGTCATCGGCGCCGGCCGTCGTGGCCACCAGCTGCAGGACGTTGGCGGTCTCGACGCCGGCCGGGTACGAGTAGCGGAGCGTCTCGGTGCCGATGGTCATCGCCACTTCGGGACGCTCGCCGGACTCGGCCGTCGACGGGTAGGTCACGACCAGCCGGTCGGCGGCCAGCCCGGTCGCCACGCCGACCCGAGCGGCCATGGCGTCGACGCCGGCGGTCAGGCTCGTGCCACCGGTCCGCTCGGCCAGGCGGGCGAGGCCGTCCGGGGTCGAGCCGAGGCTGACCGAGACGAGCTGGGCCCCCTGCTGGAGCAGGACGGTCTCGGCCTGGGCGACGGTGCCGACCGAGGCGGTGTCGACGCCGGCGGTCAGGACAACGACGGTGCGGACGACGTCGGCTCGGTCGCTGAAGCTGGCGCCGGCGAGGATCACGGCGTCGATCAGGGCGGAGCCCTGCTCGACGGCCAGGGCCCGGAGCTCGTCGACCGGTTTGTCGAACTCCGTGGTCAGGCGGGTGACGAGCGAGGCCTCGGCCCCGGCCGACACGGCGCCGACCCGGACGGCTCCCCCGAGCGAGCCGACCTCGGCATCGACGGCGCCGAGCAACTCGTTGAGGACCCCGTTGGCCACCGTGCGGTTGTCGATGTCGACCACGTAGACGATCTCGGTCTCCCGGGCCTCGGAACGGGTCGACGAGGTCGTCGCAGCCAGCTCCTCGCCGCCCTCGAACACGGTCACCGCGTCCGGAGCGGTGTCGGCGGCGAAGACCAGGGTCTCCACCTCGGTTCCGACGGCGTCGACTGCGATCACCCGGGAGGCAACGGTCGGTGCGGCCCCGGGATCGTCTCCCGTGGTGTCGGCGCCGGCCGACCCAGCGGGGATGACGGCGACCAGCGCAGCCAGGAACAGGCCGACCAGGAGCACCCGGACGGGCACGGCGACCGACGGGGCGGTCTCGTCTGGCGGGGGGCTCGTCACGTCAGCGTCCTCGCCGCACGGCGTCGGAGACGCCCTGGGGGGCGAACATCTCGGGGCCGAGCTTGATGCCGTTGTCGGCCAACTTCTCGGCGAACTTCGGCCGGACGCCGGTCGGCTTCAGCTGGCCCCGGTAGCGGCCCTGCTCGTCGACGCCGGCCCCGAAGTCGAACAGGAACACGTCCTGCAGGGTGATGATGTCGCCCTCCATGCCGACGACCTCGGACACGTGCGTGATGCGACGGGTGCCGTCCCGGAGGCGCTGCAGCTGGACGATGCAGTCGACCGCAGACGAGATCTGCTCCCGAATGGCGCGAACCGGCAGGTCGTAGCCGGCCATCAGCACCAGCGTCTCCAACCGGCTCAGCGAGTCGCGGGGATTGTTGGCGTGCAGCGTGGTCAGCGAGCCGTCGTGACCGGTGTTCATGGCCTGGAGCATGTCGAGGGCCTCGCCGGAGCGGCACTCCCCCACCACGATGCGGTCCGGCCGCATACGTAGGGTGTTCTTGACCAGGTCACGGATCGTGATCTCGCCCTTGCCCTCGATGTTCGGCGGGCGGGTCTCCAGCGAGAGCACGTGCTCCTGGTTGAGCTGCAGCTCCTTGGCGTCCTCGACGGTGACGATCCGCTCGCCGTCCGGGATGAACGACGACAGCACGTTGAGGGTCGTCGTCTTGCCGGTGCCGGTACCGCCGGACACGACGACGTTGAGCTTGCCGACGATGCAGGCCTGCAGGAACCGGGCGGCGTGCACGCTGAGGGTGCCGAACCGGATCAGGTCGTCGATCCGAAGCGGGTCGGCGGAGAACTTCCGGATCGTGAGGAACGGGCCGCCGACCGCCAGCGGGGCGACCACGGCGTTGACCCGCGAGCCGTCGGCGAGGCGGGCGTCGCACAGGGGCATCGACTCGTCGATGCGGCGACCGACCTGGGCGACGATCTTGTCGATGATCCGCCGAAGGTGCAGCTCGTCGGCGAACGTCACGTCGTCGAGGGTCAGCTTGCCACCCCGCTCGACGAAGATCTGGTCCGGACCGTTGCACATGATCTCGGACACGTCGTCGTCGCGCAGCAGCTTGTCGATCGGGCCATAGCCGAGGATGTCGTCGGAGACGTCCTGGATCAGCTGGGACCGCTCGGCCGACGAGAGTGGCGTCCGCTCCTGGGCCAGCGCGGCCTGGAGGGCATCGTGGACCTTGCGGCGGAGGTCGTCGTCGCTGAGCCGCTTGTCGTACAGGACCGGGCCGAGTTCCTCGATCAGCGCAGCGTGGACCCGGTGGCGGAGATCGACGAGGGCGACCGATCGGCCCGACTCACCGCCGGGCCTGGTCTCCGCCCCCTCCTGGAGCCTGTCGTACAGCGACATGATCTAGCCTTTCGTCTCGCCCGGAGGCGTGCTCACCCGAAGAACTTGCGCCGGTTGGAGCTGGGGGCCGGTTCGGCCGCCGCCCCGTCGAGGAACCGGAGGGCCAGCTGCTCGAAGGCTCTGGCCGGGCCGGACTTCGGCGCCGACAGCATCACCGGCTGGCCCTTGTTGACCGAGATCGGCACGACGACGTCCGATGGCACGTGGGCCGCCGCCGTCACGCCGAGCGTCCGCTCGACCTCGGACACGTTCAGCTTCACCTTCGAATCGGCCCGGTTGAGGACCAGGTGGAGCCGGTCCTTCGGCACGTTCAGCAGCTGGAGGGTGCTCAGGCCGATCTTGACGTTCTTCACGTTCGGGATGTCGAGGCCGGCGACCAGGACGATCTCCTCGGACGTGTCGATCACGCTGAGCACGACGTCGTTGAAGAAGGCCGGCAGGTCGACGATGACGTGGCCGGCGAACGAGCGGAGGTGGTCGATGAGCTGACGCATCTGCTCGCCGGTCACCTGGTCGGCGAAGGTCGGCTCGATCGGGGCCGGCAGGACATAGAGCCCGCTCGGCTCGTGCACCGTCATGAGCCGTTCGAGCAGCGCCGGGTCGAGGCCGTCGAGCTGTGCGATGGCGTCGGTCACCGTGTGCTGGGGCTGGAGCTTCAGCATGACGGCGACGTCGCCGAACTGCAGGTGTGAGTCGAGCAGGATGACCGGCTTCTTCGACCGGCGGGCCAGCACGATGCCGAGGTTGGTCGCCGTGACCGACTTGCCCGAACCGCCCTTGGTCGAGAACACGCTGATGACCCGACCCTGATCCCAGTCACCTGGTTCGGTCGGATCGACGACGTCGGTCCCCACCACGAGTTGCTCGGCGCTCGGCAGCCCGTCGGCCACCCGCTCGACGGTCTCGATCAGTAGCTGCTGGTCGATCGGGGCCGACAGCACGTCTTTGACCCCGGCCCGCAACGCCTTGTGCAGGAGCTGGGTCGAGAGCTCGGAGGTGACGAGCACAGTGGCCACGTTCGGATACGTCCGACCCCAGCGCTCGACCACGGCCAGGTCGGCGGGCTCGGCGCACGACGGGCCGAGCACGACCACGACCGACGACAGCCCGAGCCGCTTCTCCAGCTCGCCGAGGGTGGAGGCGGTCTCCACGGTGCCCTCGAAGAGCCCGGCCAGGTAGTCGCTGACGGCCTGGTCGCCGTCGACGACGGCCAGGGCGGTCCCACCGACCAGACGGTGCTCCGGTTCGTAGCCCTTCGGGTCGACAGAGCTCTCGGCGTCGATGGAGTCGAAGTTCAGGAAGTCGAACTCCTCCGCCATCACTGGTCCTCTGGCTCGGTTGTCGTCGTCGAACCGTCGTCGGTGTCGGCCTCGCCCTCTGGCGAGGTCGTGGTGGTGGCCTCCTGGCGGCCGTCACCCGAGCCGGAGGACGAGGTGGTCGAGTCGGTCGAGGTTGCGTCGCCGCCGTCGCCGCCGGCGCTCGGGGTTGATCCGATCCGGTCGTCGCCGTCGACGGCACCGTCGGTGAAGGCGAGATCCTCGGCCGCGGCCCCGGGGTCGACGACACCCTCGTAGCCGTCGTAGGGGGTGAGCGTGCCGTCCGACTCGCCTGGCAGGACCTGGGTGGTCGGATCGAGGGGCAGCAGGGGCCGGGGCTCGTAGTCGTCCGGCACCAGCGAGAGGTAGATGTTGTCGCGGCCGACGTCGAGGATGACCTGCACGGCCTCCGGCGGCACGGCCAGGGTGATCAGGCCGCGGTTGGCCTGGGCCTCGGCGGTCGTCTGCTCCCCGTCGGCCCGCTGGCCGATGTCGGGAACGAGGTCGGTGCCGACCGCCAGTACCTCGGCCTTCTGGTACACGACCCGGGATTCGACCGGATACAGGTCGGTCAGGATCGGACGGATGGCGTCGTTCTCCTCGAGGTTGGTCCCCAGCTGGGCCAGCGCCTGGGGGGTCACCTCGATGGGCGGATCCTCCTCGAAGAACGGGGTGTCCCACTCCCGCTCGACCAGGACGTTGACGAAGTCGCCCGGCTCGATCAGGTAGGCGGCACCCCTGGCCTGGTCGACCGTGAACGTGACCGTGACCAGACCGCGGTCCTCGAGCCGATCGGTGATGCCGGTGTCGACCACCGTCGGCGACACGAACGTGCCCGTCACCACCGTCAGGTCGACGGGCAGATCGGTGATGGCAACCAGGCCGCCGAGCTCGGCCATCGGGTCGACGACGGCGGTGGCCGGACGGAACCGCTGTGGCGTCTCCTCGACGCCGATCAGCCCCTGTTCGACGGCCGTCTCGACCGGCGTCCCCTTTGGGATCGGCTGCTTGACGACCCAGATCTCCACCGGGGCGGCGGCCTCGTCGGCATTGGTCTCGGCGTTGCGAACGTAGCTCAGCAGACCGACTGCGGCCACGGCGCCGATCACGATCGCCATGATGAGGATGACCGTCCGTCGTGTGTTCACGACACTCTCCTGGGTCAGCGCAGACCCGAGCCTGCGCACTGGTACTACGAAGACTGTCGGCCACAACTCGCCGGCCTCTTAGCACTTCGCCGAAACCCGATGGAGATCGTGCCGCCGCCGATCGGCCACGGGACCGGGCGCCGGGGCCGAAAACGGCCGAACCACCGGCCCGAGGCCGGTGGTTCGGAGTCGAACGGCTCGATTGTGCGGCCCGATCAGGCCTCGTCGGTCGCCGCAGCCTCGGCCGGAGCCTCCGCTGGGGCCTCGGCGGCCTCGGCGGTTTCGGGATTCTCGAGTTCCTCGTAGTACTCCGCCCATGCGGCCTCGGTCGCCGGATCGACGTCGGTCGGGCCGATGTAGTTGCCCTCGTCGTCGAACGCGTGCTCCCCGAAGTGCTCCTGGTATTCCTGAGCGACCACGCCACCCTCGGCGGCCTGCTTGATCGACAGGCTGATCCGGCGGCGCTGGAGGTCGATGTCGATGATCTTGACCCACAGCTCCTCGCCGGGGGTGACCACCTGCTCGGGCAGGTCGATGTGGTGGGCCGACATCTCCGAGATGTGGACCAGGCCCTCGATGCCGTCGCCGACCTGGACGAACGCACCGAACGGCACCAGCTTGGTGACCCGTCCGTAGACCAGCTCGCCGACCCGGTGGGTTGAGGCGAACTCCTGCCACGGATCCTGCTGGGTGGCCTTGAGCGAGAGGCTGATGCGCTCCCGGCTGAGGTCGACCTCGAGCACCTGGACGGTGACCTCGTCGCCGACGGCGACGACGGAACCGGGGTGGTCGACGTGCTTCCAGGACAGCTCGGACACGTGGATGAGCCCGTCCATGCCGCCGAGATCGACGAAGGCGCCGAAGTTGACGACGGACGAAACGGTGCCGGACCGGACCTCGCCCGGGGTGAGGTTGGCCAGGAAGTCCTCGCGCTGCTCCTTCTGGGTCTCCTCCAGGTAGGCCCGGCGGGACAGGACGACGTTGTTGCGGTTCTTGTCGAGCTCGATGATCTTCGCTTCGAGCGACCGGCCGATGTACGGCTGCAGGTCACGGACCCGGCGCAACTCGACCAGCGAAGCGGGGAGGAAGCCGCGGAGGCCGATGTCGAGGATCAGGCCGCCCTTGACGACCTCGATGACCGGCCCGGAGACGACGCCGTCGCCTTCCTTGATCGACTCGATCTGGCCCCAGGCCCGCTCGTACTGGGCCCGCTTCTTCGACAGGAGCAGCCGGCCCTCCTTGTCCTCCTTCTGGAGGACAAGGGCCTCGACCTCGTCGCCGATGGCGACGATCTCGCCAGGGTCGACGTCGTTGCGGATGGACAGCTCGCGGGACGGGATGACGCCCTCGCTCTTGTAGCCGATGTCGACGAGCACCTCGTCGCGGTCGACCCGGACCACCGTGCCGTTGACCAACTGGCCGTCATCGACCATGACCATGGACGCGGCGTAGGCGTCGTCGAGCGAGCCCTCGAGGTCGTTGTCGATGATCTGGCGGGGAACGTATTCGTCGGTTCCGTTCGGGAGTTGGTCGTTCGGAGCGGTGTCGCTCATGGTGTTGGCACTCGGATCAGTGGTTGGCAGCTCGGTCGTTGACACGGAAGGGGAAACGCTTTCTCAACGCCTCTCGACTGACCCATCGGACCCGTGTGGAACGAGGACAGCAAAAGGGGGCGGGACTTTCCCGACCACGCTCAAGCGTATCCCTGTCGCTGGGCAAACCCGCCCTGGTGTCACGCTCTGCGGCGGGCCACCAGCAGGAATTCCGGCGTGTCGATGCCGGGCGGGGCCGGCCGGTATCGGCCGGGGGTCACGCCGCTGACCGAAACCGGCTCCAGACCGACCGTCCTGGCCAACAATCGCAGCTCGCGTGGGGTGTAGCAGGTGGTCCAGAGGCGGGCGTCGCGCACGTCCCCTGCGGGGTTGCGGACCGATGTGGGCTCCTCGTTGACGCCGAGCTCGGCATCGAAGCGGTCGTGGTCTTCCTGATGGCGGAGCTGGAAGTAGGCGGAGAAGGCCGACACCACGACCGTGCCCCCCGGGCGAGCGGCCCTGGCCATGCCGGCGAGCACCGGCTCGTCGAGCTCCATCGCCGGGAGCAGGTCGGCGTCGGCCCCCGGGCCGGCCGTCAGCCCGAACGCCCCCTGGCAGAGCGACAGCACCAGGCCGAAGCGGCCGGCCAGGTCGTCCCGCTCGTCGAGTCGCCTGGCGTCGGCCACCTCGAACGTGGCCCCGTCGAGGCCCTCGTCAGCGGCCGATCGCCGCGCCAGCTCGACGAACCGCCGACTGATGTCGAGCCCGACGACCGGGTGGCCCCGACGGGCCAGCTCCAGCGCGTGACGGCCGGGGCCACAGCCGACGTCGAGGACCGAGCTCGCCGCATCGAGGCCGGCCAGCTCGACGACGGCGTCGACCTCACCGACGGTGCCCCGGGTGAACGAATAGCGGAGGTACGCCTCGCCGAGGTGCTCGGCCAGCGGCTCGAACCAGTGGGAGTGCCCGTGTCCGGTCACGCCGATGTGCGCGGTTCGGGCTAGTCCTTGGCGTCAGCCCAGGTCTGGCCGACGGCGAGGTTGACCTCGAGCGGGACCTTCAGCTCGAACGCCCCCTGCATCTGGCCGACGACCAGCTCCCGGACGGGTTCGATCTCGCCGTCCGGGACCTCGAGGATCACCTCGTCGTGGACCTGGAGGACGACCTCGCTGCCATGCTCCGACTCGGCCAGTGCGCGGTCGAGGCGGACGAGGGCCACCTTGAAGATGTCGGCTGCCAGCCCCTGGATTCCCGCGTTCATCGCCTGCCGCTCCCCCGCCTGGCGGAGGTTGCGGTTGTCGCTCATCAGCTCGGGGATCGAGCGCCGCCGGCCGAACAGGGTCTCGGTGTACCCCCGGTTGCGGGCTTCGGTGACCGTGGTGTCCATGTACTCCCGCACGGCGGGGAAACTCTCGAAGTAGGCGTCGAGGATCTCCTTGGCTTCCGATGTCGGGATACCGAGCCGCTGCCCCAGCCCGTACGCCTCCATCCCGTAGGCCAGTCCGTAGGACACCATCTTCGACTTGCTCCGCTGCTCGATGGTGACCTCGCCGGCGTCGACGTCGAAGATCCGGGCCGCGGTCATCGAGTGGATGTCGTCGCCGGCCGTGAACGCCCCGATGAGGCCGGGGTCCTCGGCCAGGTGGGCGATACAGCGGAGCTCGATCTGGTTGTAGTCCGCCACCAGCAGGGTCCGACCGGCACCGGGGACGAACGCCTTGCGGAAGCTACGGCCCAGCTCGGTCCTGACCGGGATGTTGTGGAGGTTGGGGTTCTCCGACGACAGCCGGCCGGTGCGGGCCACGGTCTGATTGAACGTCGCGTGGATCCGGCCGTCGTCGGCCACGGCGTCGAGCAGCGACTGGCCGTACGTCGAGCGCAGCTTCTCGACCTCGCGATAGCGGAGCAGGTGGTCGACGATCGGGTGCTCGCCGGCCAGCTTCTCCAGCGTGGCCTGATCGGTCGAGTAGCCGGTCTTGGTCCGCTTCTGGGGTTTGAGGCCGAGGCGGTCGAAGAGGATCTCGCGAAGTTTCTTGGTGGAGTTCACGTTGAACTCCTCGCCGGCGTCTTCGTGGATCTGGGCCGCCAGCGCCTCGGCCTCGGCCGTCATGTCGGCGTTGAGCCGCTCCAGTTCGGGTTCGTCGACCCCGACCCCGACGTGCTCCATGCGGGCCAGCACCGTGACCAGCGGGACCTCGACCTCGTCGTTGAGCTTCGTCAATCCGCTCGACTCGATCTCGGCCGCCAGGACCGGGGCGAGCGCAGCGACGGCGGCGGCGTCGAGCCCGGCCCGCTCGGCCGGGGTGATCGTCTCCTCGCCGAAGTCCAACTGACCCTCGGGCGGGGTCTCACGGCCGGGCAGGCGGAAGGTCCCGTAGGTGGGGACGAGGTCCTCGAGCGTGTAGGAGTTGCCGGCCGGGTCGAGCAGGTAGCCGGCGAGCGAGGTGTCGAACCGCAGCGCCGGCACCGGGGCCCCGGCCGCCAGCAGGGCCCGCAGGAGGGGCTTGGCGTCATGGGCGACCATGCCACGGCCGTCCTGGCCGAGCAGCCGGGTCAGCTCGGCCGCCACGGGGGCCTCGGTCAGCAGCGACCGGTCGAGCCACACCGCCGGCACCGGGGCACCGTCATCGGTCACGGCGTCGCCGACCAGGCCGAGCCCGGTCACCTGGGGGCCCGAGCCGTCATCGCCCCCGTCGCCGGTCGACTCGGCATCGCTCAGCTCGGCGGCGACGGCGATCGGCCCGTCGCCGTCGGCCAGTCCGGTCAGCGCCGCAACCGCCTCGGCCGCGTCGGTGGCGCTCGACAGGGCGATCGCCAGTTCGGGCAGCTCGGAGCGGTCGGCCTCGCCGGGGGCGAACGCCTCCTCCAGGCGGGTCAGCAGTGTGCGGAATTCGAGGAAGTCGAAGAGCTTCTTGACCTCCTCGGCGTCGTATGGCTCGATGCCGATGAAGTCACCGACGCCGGCGTCGAGCTCGACGTCACGCAGGAGCTCCATGACCTCGGCGTTGACCCGGACCTGGGTCTCGTTGGCGGCCAGGTTCTCCCGCAGCTTCGGGGTCTGCTCGTCGACTGCGGCGAACAGGCCGTCCAGGTCGCCGTAGGTGTTGATCAGCTTGGCCGCCGTCTTCTCCCCGACGCCGGGGACGCCGGGCAGGTTGTCGGAGTTGTCACCCCGCAGCGCGGCGTACAGGACGTACTTCGACGGGGGCACGCCGGTGCGCTCCTCGATGCCCGCCTCGTCGTAGACCGCGTAGTCGCTGACGCCGCGCTTGTTGTAGACGACCTTGATGTGGGGATCGCGGACCAGCTGGAAGCTGTCGCGGTCGCCGGTGACGACGAGCACGTCGAGCCCCTCCGCCTCGCCCTGTACCGCCAGGGTGGCGAGGATGTCGTCGGCCTCGACGCCGGCCAGCTCGACCTGGGGCAGGCGCAGTGTCTCGAGCACCTCGCGGACCAGGCCCATCTGCTGCCGGAGGATGTCGGGCGCAGCGGACCGGTTGGCCTTGTAGGTGTCGACCCGCTCGTGACGGAACGTCGGCTCGGGACGGTCGAAGGCCACGACCAGGCCATCGGGCTTGTGGTCACGGACCAGGTTGATCAGCATCGACGTGAAGCCGAAGACCGCGTTGGTGACCTGCCCGGAAGCGGTGGCCAGGTCCTGGGGCAGCGCGTGGAAGGCCCGATAGGTCAGCGAGTTGCCATCGATCAGCATCAGCGTCGGCACACGACCGAGCCTACTCCCCCGCACCGACACCGCCGGTGCCTTCGCTGGCCGAGCAACGACAGGCCGTGTCTCCGGTCGCCGGCCAGGCTGTCGGAGGCCGTCGTCGCCGGCGGCTCAGGGCGTGAGCTCGTCGGCGATGACCTTCTCGGCCACCTCCCGCATCGACGAGCGCGAGCCCATCGCCGTGGTCTGCAGGAAACGGAACGCGTCCTGCTCGCTCATGCCGTGGCCATCCATCAGCTTGCCCTTGGCCCGGTCGACGACCTTGCGGGTCTCCAACTGCTCGGTCAGCGCCTCGGCCTGGTCAGACAGCGCAACCAGCTCTCGGAAGCGGGCGATCGACAGCTCGATCGCCGGCACCAGCTCCCGGCGCTCGAACGGCTTGACCAGGTACTGCAGCGCACCGGCGTCACGGGCCTGCTCGATCAGCTCCCGCTGGGAGAACGCCGTGAGGACGACGACGGCGGCGAGTCGCTCGCCGACGATGTCACGGGCCGCGGCCAGGCCGTCGACGCCAGGCATCTTGATGTCGAGGATGGCGACGTCCGGCCGCAACTCGCGGACCAGGGCGACGGCCTCGGCACCGTCGCCCGCCTCGCCGACGACCTCGTAGCCCTCCTCCTCGAGCGACTCGCGCAGGTCGAGGCGGATCAGGGGCTCGTCCTCGGCGATCACGACCCGCACCGGCGGTGAGGTGACACTCATCGTTCGACCTCCCGGGGTCGCAGGCTCGCCGTTCGTCCACCGGTGGTCGGACGGTCGGCGATCGGATTCGTCGGCGCCGTTCCGCTCATCGGGCCTCGGTCAGCCGGTCGAGCAGGTCGTCCTGCTTGCGTTCGAGCTTCTCGAGCCGCTTCAGCTTGGCGTCGCGGTCACGGCGGACCGCGGCGACCGCCTTCGCGGCCTCCCGCTCCTCGTGCACGGCCTGTGGCGTCTCGGAGACCAGCGACCGCAGCCGCGAGCTCTCGGCTTCGTCGGCGACCTGGATCAACTGCTCCTCCACGACCCCGAGCTCGTTCCTCAACGTCTGCAGCTCGCGTGACAGCGCCGTCAGCTTCTTCTCGATCAGGCTCTTCTCCAGGGAGGACCGGAACATCGTGTGCCCCTCGGGCCGGGGTGTGGGAAACGTACGTCGTGGCGGGCGTTGACCGCCTGGGCGCGCCGCCGGGCCAACCGAGGTCGGCGGTGCAGTGCGGATGTGGTGCCCGGGGTGGGATTCGAACCCACACGCCCTTTCGGACAGCGGATTTTGAATCCGCCGCGTCTGCCATTCCGCCACCCGGGCGAGCACTCAACCATAGCGCCTCGCCAATCGCCGATGAGGATGCCGAGCGGGCCCGCCCGACGCCGGCGGGCCGCCGGGCCCGGCGCCAACATCGCCGAGCCCGATGTATCGATCCCGATCCTGGATCGTCGAAGGACCGGGAGGTGAAACGTTCTGGCCCCCGGACAGGTCAGAGCAGAGTAATGACTCAGGTGATGATTGCGTTCACGCTTCCCGGCCAAGGTTCACAGGCGCCGGGGATGGGTGAGGCCTGGCGGGACCACCCCTCGTGGGAGCTGGTCGGTGAGGCATCCGAGGCCGCCGGGCGCGACGTCGAGCACCTGCTGCTCGACGCCGACGCCGAAGAACTGCGCCAAACCCGCAACTCGCAGCTGTCGACCTACGTGCTGTCGATGATCGTGCTCGATGCCGTCGAGCGGATCGGCATCGAGCCGGCGTTCCTCGCCGGCCACAGCCTCGGTGAGTACTCGGCCCTGACCGCGGCCGGGGTGGTCAGCTACTCGGCCGGCGTGCAACTCGTTGCCGAGCGGGGGGAGGCGATGCAGGCCGCGGCCGAGGAGCGCCCCGGCACGATGGCCGCCGTCCTCGGCCTCGACGACGACAAGGTCGACCAGGCCTGCCGCATCGACGGCGACGTCTGGGTGGCCAATTACAACGCCCCCGGCCAGGTGGTCATCGCCGGTGATCCGGACGACCTCGAACGGGCCGGGGTCGCGGCCAAGGACCTCGGAGCCAAGCGGGTCATGCCGATCAAGGTCGGCGGCGCCTTCCACACCCCGTTCATGTCGCCGGCCCGAGACCGGCTCCGCAAGACCCTGTCGGAGACCGAGATGCGCCCGGCCAACCGGCCGGTCTTCACCAACATCGACGCCGAGGCCCACACCGACGCCGACTGGTCCGGCCTGCTCGGTGCCCAGCTGACCAACCCCGTCCAGTGGCGGCGGACGCTGCACGCCCTCGACCAGGCCGGTTCCACGGTCTTCCTCGAACTCGGGCCCGGCACCGTCCTGACCGGCATGGTCAAGCGCACGATCAAGGGGGCCACCAACCTCGGCATCAACACACCGGGTGACGTCGACACCCTCCTGGAGGACCTGTCGCACGCCTCCCAGTCCGGCCGTGTGGCCGAGGGCGAGCTCCTGTACGCGGTCGAACGGCTCATCGTGAGCCCGTCGACCGGCACCTTCACCCCGGCAGACGGCGTGACCATCGGCGACCCGATCGAGCGGGGTCAGCGGATCGGGTCGGTCGGCGGGCAGGACGTCCGCTCGGCGTTCGCCGGCAGCCTCGAGGGCCTCCTGGCCCTGGCCGGCGAGCGGGTGACCACGTCACAGCCGTTGGCGTGGCTGCGAGCAGCTAGTGTTGGGATGCCCTGACATGCGGCGTGGCACGGCCAACCGTGGCGGGGTCGGGACGGACCAGACGACCCGAAGCGAACCCGAGGAACGAGCGCATCATGGCCACTGAACCGGCACGGGCCGCCGAGGCCCACCCTCCTCGGCCGATGGGAGGCCCCTGGGGTCTCAAGATCTCCGGCATCGGGGCAGCGCTGCCCGAGAAGGTGCTGACCAACGCCGACCTGACGGCGTGGATGGACACCAGTGACGAGTGGATCCGCGAGCGGACCGGTATCGGGGAGCGGCGGATCGGCGGCTCGACGTCTGGCCTGTCGACCGAGGCGGCCCAACGGGCGCTGGCCGACGCCGGCGTCGACGCGTCCGAGATCGATCAGGTCATCCTCGCCACCACGAGCCCGGACCACATCTGCCCCGGTACCGCCCCGGCGGTCGCTCGCGAGCTCGGTATCCTCGCCGGCGCCTTCGACCTGCAGGCCGCCTGCTCTGGCTGGGTCTACGGGCTGATCATCGCCAACGGTCTCCTGCTCCAGGGCATGGACAAGATCCTGGTCATCGGGGCCGAGACCCTCGACCGGATCACCGACTACCACGACCGGGGCACCGGCATCCTGTTCGGCAACGGGGCCGGCGCCGCGGTGGTCGAACGCGACCAGACCGGCACCGGTCAGCTCCTGTCGTGGGACATGGGCTCGAACGGCAACTACGTGCACATTCTCTATGCCGACCACGGCGACGTGCTGCAGATGGACGGCAAGGAGGTCTTCCGCCAGGCCGTGACCGTGATGCAGCGGTCGGCGACGGCGGCGATGGAGTCCGCCGGTCTCACCGCGGACGACATCGACCTCATCGTCCCCCACCAGGCCAACATCCGGATCGTCGAGGCCGCCTGGAAGCGGCTCGGGTTCGACATGGATCGAACGGCGATGGTGCTCGAGCGCACCGGCAACACCTCGGCGGCATCGATCCCGCTCGCCCTCGACCATGCGCTGAGCGAGAACCGGGTCGAGCCGGGCTCGACCGTCATGTTCCTCGGCTTCGGGGCCGGGATGACCTGGGCCTGCGCCATCGTGCGCTGGGCCGGCTGACGTCCATGGCCGACGAGACGACCGACGAGCACGATCACGGCCGAGTCGCCTTCGTGACCGGCGGGACCCGGGGTATCGGCCTCGCCGCAGCCCGCCGACTGGCCGACCGTGGCCACCGGGTCGCCGTCGCTTCCCGGTCGAAGCCCGAGGAGCTCGACGAGCGCCTGCTGTGGGTGGAGTGCGACATCACCGAGACCGAGTCGGTCGACGCCGCCATCACCCGGGTCGAGGCCGAGCTCGGCCCGCCGACGATCGTCGTCGCCAACGCCGGGGTCACCAGGGACATGCTGATGCTGCGTATGTCCGACGACGACTTCGCCGACATCGTCGATGCCAACCTCACGGGCGCCTTCCGCACCGCAAAACGGGCGGCAAAGGGCATGATGCGGGCCCGGTGGGGTCGGGTCGTCTTCGTGTCGTCGGTCGTCGGTTCGATCGGCCAGGCCGGACAGGCCAACTACGCAGCGTCGAAGGCCGGCCTCGTCGGGCTGGCGCGCTCGATGGCCCGCGAGTTCGCCTCCCGCGGCATCACGGTCAACGTCGTGGCCCCCGGCCCGATCGAGACCGACATGCTCGCCGCCCTCGGCGACGACACGATCGAGCAGATGGCGGGCATCGTGCCCGTCGGTCGGGTCGGCTCGGCCGACGAGGTGGCGGCGGCCATCGAGTTCCTGACCTCGCAGGCGGCCGGGTACGTCACCGGCCACACCCTCGCCGTCGACGGCGGCCTCGGCATGGGCGGCGGCTTTTGACCGGCGGGCAACGACCGTTACCGTGTGACCCTGTTTGCGGCCGATGGCTCCCGCAACAGCGTGCAGATCTTTGCACTACCTTCCAAACAGAGAGTTCCAGGAGGAACGACCGTGAGTGATGACGCCAAGTTCGATGCCTTCAAGAAGTGCGCCGTCGAGGTCCTGTCGGTCGATGCCGACAAGGTGACCAAGGAGGCCCGTTTCGCCGAAGACCTCGATGCCGACAGCCTCGACCTGGTCGAGCTGGTGATGGCCCTCGAGGAGGAGTTCGACGTCTCCGTCGAGGAGGAGGAGCTGGAGGGCATCGAGACCGTCGGTGCCGCCTACGACCTCGTGGTCGGCAAGCTCTGATGACCGGGCCGGTCGCCGTCACCGGGCTCGGTGTCGTCGCCTCCTGCGGCGTCGGGGCCGACGCGTTCTGGCAGGGTCTCCTCGCCCCGCCGGCCGACGGCGACCGCAAGGTTCCCGACTGGGACCCGGCGCCCTGGTACGACAGCCCGAAGGACGCCAGGCGGGCCGACCCGTTCACCCAGTACGCCATCGCCGCCGCAGCCATGGCCCTGGAGGAGGCGGGCGAGCTCGGCGCCGACCCCGACCGGATCGGGGTCATGATCGGCACCGGCATCGGCGGGATCAGCACGAACGAACAACAGATCGTCGTTCGCCACGAGAAGGGCGATCGACGGGTGTCGCCGTTCCTGATACCGATGATGATGCCGAACGCGGCGTCGGCCGCGGTGTCGATGCGCCACGGCTTCCAGGGGCCGTGTGAGACCACGGTGACCGCCTGTGCGGCGGGGACCCACGCCATCGGGAACGCAGCCAGCACGATCCAGTCGGGCCGCTGTGACGTCATGATCGCCGGCGGGAGCGAAGCGCCGTTCACCCCGACGTCGTTGGCCGGGTTCGGCAACATGACCGCTCTGTCGAGCAGCGGTCGGTCGATGCCGTTCGACACCGAGCGCGACGGCTTCGTCATGGGCGAGGGCGCTGCGGTGCTCGTGCTCGAGGACCTGGAGCGGGCCAGGGCCCGTGGAGCGACGATCCTCGGCCTCGTGCTCGGCTCGGCCAGTACGGCCGACGCCCACCACATCACCGCCCCGGCGCCAGGCGGTTCGGGCGCCATCCGCTGCATGGAGTTGGCGCTGGCCGACGCCGGCATCGCCGTCGGCGACGTCGGCCACATCAATGCCCACGGAACGTCGACGCCGCTCAACGACATGGCCGAGGCCCATGCCATCGCCAAGGTCTTCGGCACCTCGCCCGGCCCGGTGATCACGTCGACCAAGGGCGTCACCGGCCACGCCCTCGGCGCCGCCGGGGCCCTGGAGGCGGCGGCGGTGCTGCAGTCGATCCGACACCGTCAGATCCCGCCGACGCAGGGCCTGGTCAACGTCGATCCCGAGATGCCGACGCTCGACATCGTCACCGGTGAACCCCGCAGCTGGGAGCCGTCGCCGTCGTTGAGCAACAGTTTCGGCTTCGGCGGCCACAACGGCACCCTGGTCATCGCCCCGGCTCCCTGAGGCAGCACCGTGTCCGAGCCACTCCCCGAACCCCGAGACCTGCTCCCCCACCGGGAGCCGTTCCTGCTCGTCGATCGGCTGGTCGAGATCAAGCCAGGTGAGTCGGTCGCCGGTACCTGGAAGCTGACCGGCGAGGAGGAGTTCTTCGCCGGCCACTTCCCCGGCCGGCCGACGCTGCCAGGTGTGCTGATGCTGGAGGCGCTGGCCCAGGTCGGGGCCTGCGGGCTGCTGGCCGAGGATCGGTTCCGGGGCAAGCTGCCGCTGTTCGGCGGGGCCGAGAAGGTCCGCTTCCGTCGTCAGGTCGTTCCCGGTGAGGAACTCCGGCTCGACGTGGAGATCCTCCGGCTCGGATCGCGGGCAGGCAAGGCCAGGGGAACGGCGTCGGTCGACGGCGAGACCGCCTGTCAGGCCGAGATCACGTTCGTGATCATCGACGGGTAGGCAGACGCCTCGCGCCCGTCGACGGGCGAACGGCTGATCGCCGCCGGGATCATGGCCGGATCAGGCGGAGGGCGTTGTCGAAGTACGCCTCGGCTCTGGCGTCGTCGTCGGGATCCTCGCCGAGCAGCAGGCTGAAGTGGGGTTGGTCGAGGACCCACATCCGGACCATCCCACCGAACGCCATCAGCAGGTCGAAGGCGGGAACGTCGGCCCGGAGCAGCCCCTGACGCTGGCCCTGCTCGACCAGCACGACCATCGTCCCGAAGACCTCCGCCTCGCCGCCCCAGTCGTCGAGCTCGCCCCGGAGGCGGACCCACAGCCCGAAGCGGATGATCGCCGGGTTGGCGCGGGCGTAGTCGAAGTAGGCGTGGAACGCATCGCGCACCGTCGCCTCGTCGAGCGGCCCGTCCGGGTCGGGAAGCGCCTGGGCGGCGACGAAGCGTTGGACGACCCGACGCTTCGCCTCGCGCCACAGTTCCTCCTTGCCGCCGAAGTGGTGCTTGATCAGCGGGGGTGAAACGCCGGAGTCGGCGGAGATGGCCGCGAGCGACGTGCCGTCGAAACCGTTCGCGGCGAAGAGACGGTCAGCGGCGTCGAGCACGCTGGCCCGTGTCTCCTCTCCGTCGCTGCGGGGTTTGCGATCGACGTCCATGCCACCTCCGATCCTGCCGGCTCCCAGCTTGCCATCGTCGCCTCGGATGCTAGATTGAATTCATATTCAATCTAGCATCGGACCCGGGAGCAACGATGAGCAACGCCCCACCGCCCGACGACCAGCTCCGATTCGGGCTGTTCCTCAACATGGGGGCCAACCTGGCCGCCGAGCCGGACGACGTCTTCGCCATCACCCTCCGGCAGGCCGAGCTCGCCGACCGTCTCGGCTATCACGACCTGTGGGTCACCGAGCACCACTTCATCCCGTTCGGTCTCAACCCGAGCGCCCTCTCGGCCGCCAGCTTCCTCCTCGGTCGCACGGCGAACGTCCGGGTCGGGACCGCCGTCGCCCTCACACCGCTCCACCATCCGGTGGCGCTGGCCGAGCAGTCCGCACTCCTCGCCCGGATGAGCGGCGGGCGCTTCGACCTCGGCATCGGCCGAGGTGGTTACGTGCGCGACTACGAGGTCTTCGGCGTCGACACCGGACGCTGGGGCATCGAGCCGGAGGCGACGATCGACGTGCTCGCCAGGGCCAGGGCGGGCGAGACCCTCTCGGCGAGCACGCCATGGTTCGCCTTCGACGACGTCTCGATCAACCCACCGATGCCCGACTCCGGCCTCGGGCTGTTCGCCGCCACCCGATCGGACGGCGGGATCGCCGTCGCCGCGGCCAGGGGCCTGCCGCTCCTGCACTACTTCGCCGTGCCGGCTGAGGTCCGGCGTGTTCACGAGCAACGCCATGCCGAGGCCCGCTGTCCGTCGCAGCCCGAACCCCGGCACGTCCACACGCTGATCGTGCTGGTCACCGACGATCCGGACACGACCAGGAAACGTCTCGCCGACAGCCTCCTCGACCTGTTCATCGCCGGCGACTGGCCGAAGGTGCCGCAGGCATCCGCTGGCGAGAGCCGCACCGCGGCCTCACGAGCCACCCGGGTGGAGCTTGCGCAGTCCGTTGCCGCCAACGCCTTGATCGGCCGACCGGAGCCGCTGGCCGACGAGGTCGCCGGTTACCTCGAGGCCACCGGCGCGCGGCATCTCGTCATGTTCATGGAGCCGATCGCCGACCCCGAGCTGACGCTGCGGTCGATCGAGCGGTTCGCGACCGAGGTCGCCCCCCGGGTCCGCGAGCTGATCCGCTGACGCAGCCGGGGCTCAACGGGGCTGGTGTCGCCGGTCGACGAGTAACAAACGGCGCCCCGCCGCCGGTCCGTTTCCGAACCGACGAGCGGGGCGCCACTCGTGATCGGTGAGGCGGCGACGAGCCACCTCACCAGCGTGATTGCTCAGCCCTTGCCTGCGGCCTTGAGCTTCGTCAGTGCGGTCACCTTGGCCGCCTTCGAGGCCGGGATCTGCATCTTCTCGCCGGTCTGCGGGTTGTGACCGGTCCGGGCGGCCCGCTCGACCTGCTCGAACTTCAGCCAACCCTGGATGGTGACGGTGTCACCGTTTGCGACGGCATCAGCCACGACGTCGAACATCCCGTTGATCGACGCCTCGACGTCCTTCTTCGAGACGCCGCTCTGTCCGGCGATACTGTCGACCAGTTCGGACTTGTTCATGCGAACTCCTTGTATCCATCGATTTTCCGTGGGGGCTCCCGTGCGGTGGGGAGACATCAGCAGTGGAGTCCGGCCGAATCACATTGTCAAGGATTTCGTGGCCCGGTGGAGCCTCGTCAGCCGCTCCACCAGTGGGATTCGGGGCTCGGCCGGCAAATGACAACCGTCACCGGGGGTCGCCGGGGCGCCACCGTGGGCAACCGGGCCGATCCAGCACCATCATCGGACCATCAGTTCCCGAAACCCGCGTCATTCAGCGGTTTTCGGGGACTGAATCGGGTGGGGTGGGGCCCGGCGACCTCCGCTGGGGGGCGACCGGACACCCATCCGTGCCAGGTCGAACCGACCGCAGCCGGAACCGGTCGGTCGACCACCTCGGGACCGGGAAGGAAATTTCCGCTGAACCAGCGGATTCCCACTCGTTCTCGCACGAGCGACCGCTGGCCGGACCAAGCTGTGGCCCATGCCTTTCACCCCGATCGTCGGCACCCTGGCCTACCTGTGGGACCGGGAATCCGACCGGATCCTGCTCATCCGACGCAACGCGAGGGCCGACGATGACCATCTCGGCAAGGTCAACGGGCTCGGTGGCAAGGTCGAGCCGGACGAGTCGGTGGTGGCCGGACTGCGACGCGAGATCCGGGAGGAGGCCGAGGTCGAGCTGACGGACGTGCAGCTGCGGGGGACCATCACCTGGACGAACTTCGGACCGAGACGCGAGGAGTGGCTCGGCTTCGTCTTCCTCGCCACCGCCTGGACCGGGACCCCGCCACCGGCCAACGAGGAGGGAACCCTTGAGTGGGTCGGCAGGACCGACCTGCTGGCGGCGTGTGACCCGTCTGATGTCGATGCCGGCCGACGCCTGCCGTTGTGGGCAGGCGACCGTCACTTCATCCCCCTGGTCTTCGACGACGAGCCCCGCGCCTTCCACGGCACGATGCCGTACGACGGCGACCAACCGCTGTCCTGGGACTACGAGCGGCTGTAGCGTCTGCTGGCACTGGCCGAGAGCCGGAGAAGGCTCCGGATCTGAACTTCGTCTTACCGCAGGCCGCCCGGGTGGCCCCGGACGTCGGTTCACCCGGCGGGTCATGCCAGGATGGTTGGAATGGCGGCGGCGCCAGCCCGGTTACCGAGGAGATGCTTGCAGTGATGGACAAGGCCCCGACTGCGGCCGACGAGCGCTTCGAGCGCTATGTCCTCCCGGAACTGGACGTGATGTACCGGACCGCGTGGTCGCTGACCCGGTCGGATGCCGACGCCCAGGACCTGGTGCAGGACACGCTGCTCCGTGCCTACCGGGCCATCGAGCGCTTCGACGGCCGCCATCCGCGGGCCTGGCTGTTGACGATCATGCGGAACGCCAACATCAACCGGGTCCGCAAGAAGAAGCCCGACCTGCTCGACGACCCGGACGCCACCTTCGAGCGGTCGACCGACTTCGCCGATCAGGACCACCCCGAGTCGCTCGTCGTCGACCCGGTGTTCGACGCCGCCATCGAGTCGGCGTTCGCCGAGCTGCCGGACATGTTCCGGGAGATCGTCGAACTCGTCGACCTCAACGGCCTGGCGTACCAGGAGGCGGCCGACCTGCTCGACATCCCGGTCGGCACGGTGATGAGCCGGCTCCACCGGGCCCGCAAGCGCATCCGTGACCAGCTGGCCGAGACCGGCCTCGAGGGGGAGGCGGCCAACCGATGATCAACCGTCTCCTCAAGCGCTTCCGCCGCGGCCTCACGTGCGAGGAGGTCATGGAGGTCCTGCAGGCGTACCTCGATGGCGAGGTCGACGTCGAGACCGCGCTTCGGGTTGCCGAACACCTCGACAGCTGCCCTGCGTGCTCGGCCGAGTCCGAGGTCTACCAGCGGATCAAGGACAACCTGTCGAGCCGTCGACGCGAGATCGATCCCGGAGTCCGGGCCGCCCTCGAGGCGTTCAGCCAGGACCTCCGCACCGCGACGGACTAGCGGACCACGAGGGCCCACTCGCCGGTCACCAGCGAACAGGAGGAAACGCCGCCCTGGCCGTGCTAGGGTTCGTCTTCGTGTTTGCGCTGCTCGACCTTCGACTTCTCGGCCCGGCCGCTTAGTCGAGCGCGCCGGGTTACTCACCACGGAGTCAAGGCCCCGCAGCGGCACCCGAGCCGCACGCCGCCCGTCGCACCCGCCGGTCACCGATCACGGTCGCCGTCGAGGTCCGGGCCAGCACCGGGAACGCCCCACTCCCCTGTTCCTGCCGTCCCGTCCAACCCGTACGACCACCTGACACGGGTCCGCGGCAACGAGTGCCGCCGGCCCACGAGGAGCCCGAGATGAAACGCATGCCAATCGAGAAGTACCAGTCGTTCGCCCAGATCGACATCCCCGACCGCACCTGGCCCGGTGTGGTCACCACCACCGCACCGCTGTGGTGCAGCGTCGACCTCCGCGACGGCAACCAGGCGCTCATCGAGCCGATGGACGCCGATCGCAAGCGGATGATGTTCGAGAAGCTGATCGAGATCGGCTTCACCGAGATCGAGGTCGGCTTTCCCGCCGCCTCCGACACCGACTTCGACTTCGTCCGCCAGATCATCGAGGACAAGGCCATCCCGGACCACGTCACCATCCAGGTGCTGACCCAGTCCCGGCCCGAGCTGATCGACCGGACCTACGAGTCGCTCGTCGGCGCCGACAAGGCGATCGTCCACCTCTACAACTCGACCTCGACGGTCCAGCGGCGGGTGGTGTTCGGGCTCGACGAGGCCGGCATCACCGACATCGCGGTGACCGGGGCTGAGCGGTGCAAGGCCAACGAGGTCAACGTGCCGGGCACGACGATCCGCTACGAGTACTCACCGGAGAGCTTCACCGGCACCGAGTTGCCCTTCGCCAAGTCGATCTGCGAGGCCGTGATGGACGTCTTCGTCCCGACCCCGAGTGACCCGCTGATCCTCAACCTGCCGGCCACCGTCGAGATGAGCACGGCCAACATCTACGGCGACATGATCGAGTGGTTCCACCGCAACATCGTTGGCCGGGACGCCATCGTGTTGTCGCTGCACCCGCACAACGATCGTGGCACGGCGGTGGCTGCGGCCGAGTTCGGCGTCATGGCCGGCGCCGACCGGGTCGAGGGCACCCTGTTCGGCAACGGTGAGCGCACCGGCAACGTCGACGTCGTCACCCTGGCCCTCAACCTGTTCAGCCAGGGCGTCGACCCTGGCCTCGACATCACCGAGATCAACGAGCTGCGCCGGGTGGCCGAGCACTGCAACCAGCTGCCCGTCCACCCCCGCCACCCCTACGTCGGCGACCTCGTCTACACCGCCTTCTCCGGCTCGCACCAGGATGCGATCAAGAAGGGGTTCGAGGCCATGGAGCAGACCGGGCAGACCCTGTGGGAGGTCCCCTACCTGCCGATCGACCCCGAAGACGTCGGTCGGACCTACGAGGACGTGATCCGGGTCAACTCCCAGTCCGGCAAGGGCGGCGTCGCCTACCTGCTCAAGACCGAGCAGGAGTTGGACCTCCCCCGCCGGCTGCAGATCGAGTTCACCCGGGTCATCCAGCAGATCACCGACACCACCGGCAAGGAGATCACCGGCAACGAGATCTGGGACCAGTTCCGGAACCACTACCTCACGGTGACCAAGCCCTACGAGCTGGTGTCGTTCGCCACCACCCAGAACGCCGAGGGGGCCGACCGGTCCCGGGTCAGTGCCACCATCCGCATCGACGGTGAGGAGCGCACGATCGCCGGCGAAGGCGGCGGTTCGGTCGAGGCGTTCGCCAACGCCGTCAACGACGCCCTCGGCGCGGATGTCCGGGTGCTCGACTACCACGAGCACGCCATCGGCACCGGGACCGACGCCAAGGCCGTCTGCTACATGGAGTTGCAGGTCGGCGGAACGGAGCTCTGGGGCGTCGGCATCCACACCGACATCGTGACCGCCTCCCTGCGGGCGATCGTGTCCGGCATCAACCGGGCCGGCGAGGTGAGCTGACCGACGTCGGCTCTGCGAGCCACCAGCCGTCCGGCCGCCGGCGCTCGTCCAGCTACGACGCCGGCGGCTCGACGATGACCGTTCCCGGACGGTAGGTCGCCCAGGCGAACCAGAACGTGTCGAGGTGGGGAACCTTGGCGAGCTCACTGCCGTCGAGCGGGCCACCGGTCGCCTGCCCGAGCACGTTCCACGTCGAGCCGGTCTGATCGTCGACGAAGCTGCCGTCGTCGGCCGGACCTGGCGCGAAGGTCAGCTCGGTCCCGTCCGGGGCGACGGCCTCGAACACGCCGGTCTGGCCGACGTCCCGGCCGCCGTCGACCTGGAACGAGTCGAGCGACGAGGCGAGACCGGGCCGATGGAACACGACCAGGTTGCGTCCGTCCTCGGTCACGGGGATCACCGGCTGGTCGACGAGGTCCTCGAGGCGGACCGCAACCGAGCCGCCGTCGTCGTTGACCCCGACGATCCGAGCCTTTGAGGCCAGCGTCCGGTCGATGTCGCCGGTGAAGAAGGTCGAGATCGGATCGGACTGCTCGAAGTCGTAGCCCGGGTACGGGTTCTGGCCGTAGGGCCGCTGGGCCCCGGTCGACTGGTTGAGCACCAACCCGTCCGGGTTGGCCTCGCGGAACTGGGCCCATGACACGGTCTGGGCCGGGATGAAGTCGAGCTGGACGCCGGCGTAGTGGCCGACGAGCCCACCGCCGGTGAAATGAGCCCACAGCGATTCGGTCTGGCGGTCGTACATGACCAACGCCGACTGGTAGAGCTCGCCCGAGGTACCGAAGTCGAGCACCCGTTCCCCGACCCGGCGATCGAAGGCCAGGGCCGAGTTGCACAGCGGGCAGTAGGTGATCGACACCGGGACGTCGCCGAAGGTGTCGTTGACGATCTCGTGCCAGATGAGGATCTGGATCGGGTACGCCCTGGCGTCGCCGTCGACCTCGACCAGGATCACGGCCTCGTCATCGGTCAGGTAGTCGACGTCGCCGGCGGCGGTGAACATCGGGGCGTCGATCGGCGGGATGCCGTCCGGCGGCACGCCACCGGAGCGGATGAGGGTCGGGTCGATCACCGGCTCCGGGTAGGCCGGATCGGCCCGGTCACCCCGAAGGGCCGAGCCGACGGGCTCGGCGTCGTAGTCGACCGTCGAATAGTCGACGTCGGAGTCCGGCGGCGTCTGGACGGCAATGGCCGATGCGGCGTCGCCGCCATCGCCCGCCGTCTCGTCGGCCGTGTCGGCCTCCGTCGCGGCGGTGGCCCCTGTGGCGGCGGTGGCCTCCGCCTCGACCGAGGCCGAGCCGTCGGCATCGTCGTCGCCGCCGGCGCAGGCGCCGGCCACCAGGACGAGTGCGACTGACGACGCCGCCAGGCGCGCCATGGTCGGAGCGGACCGTCCACCTGCGAATCGCATGAACGCTCAACCGGCCGGGCGGCGATCGTGTTCCCGATGTCACATCCGGGAACCGGTCTGGCGCCGGAGCCCGAGGAGCCCGACGCCCTCAACTGTCGCCGGTCGTCTCCCGGTCACCACCGACACCGGTGTAGCGCGACAGCGGCCGGGTCCAGCGTTCAGCGAACCAGCGCTCGTCGCGGGCGTGGGCGTGGAAGTGGGTCGGCACCTGGCGCATCACCCGGTCGAGCTGCCAGCGGCCCGGCCCGAACCGCTCGTCTGCGGCGGTGGCGAGCGCGGCCAGCAGCTCATCGAGAGCCTCGTCCGACGGCTCGGTGCCGTGGTGCCACCATACGACCATCGGCACCGAACAGACCTCGCAGTCGGCGACCCACCCGTGCTCGGTCACCGCGTACCAGTGGGTGAATCGGGCCGCCTGGCACAGCTCGCAGTCGGGATCGTCGGCCGGGAACGGCCGTCGCTCGTCGACCGGCACGATGCCCGCTCAGCCGGCGCCGTCGAGCCCGGCCCGGAGGGCGGCGACGAACTCGACCGCGGCATCGACCCCGTCGTCGAGGACCCGTCGGATCACGGCCGACCCGACGACGACACCGTCGGCCACCTCACACACCGCCGCCGCCTGCTCGGGGTTGGACACGCCGACACCGATCAGCACCGGCTTGTCGGTGACCTCCTTGAGACGGCGGGCCATCTCGAGCGAGCTGGCGGCCAATGCGTCCCGCTCACCCGTGATGCCGACCAGGCCCACCCCGTAGACGAATCCACGGCTGCGGGCGGTGATGCGGGGCAGGCGCTCGTCCGGGGCGGTCGGGGCCGCCAGCAGGACGGTCTCGATGCCGACGTGGTCGGCGGCCCGGGTCCACGGTCCCGCCTCTTCGAGGGGCAGGTCTGGCAGGATGGCGGCCGAGATCCCGGCCTCGGCCAGGGCGTTGGCGAACCGGCGGTGGCCCATCCGGTAGCAGATGTTGTAGTAGGTCATGGCGATCAGCGGGACGCCGACGTCGAGGTCGGCCACCGTGTCGAACGCCGTGGCTGGATCGATGCCGTCGGCCAGGGCCCGGGTCGACGACTCCTGGATCGTGACCCCGTCCATCACCGGGTCGGAGAACGGGACCCCGATCTCGATGGCGTCGGCGCCGGCCGCCGCCACCCCCTCGACCAGCCGACCCCAGTCGTCGGTCGGGTAGCCGGCGGTGATGTAGGGCAGGAGCAGCTTGCGACCGGCCTCCCGCTTCGCCCGCAGGGCCGACTCGAGCCGACCGGGTGCCATGCCGCTGGTGTCCCAGACCACGGGCGGTTCGTCGCCGTCGGCCTCGGCCGGGACGACGCCGTTGACGGCGCCGGTCGATGCTGCGGTCACGACGGGTCCCCTGGCTGACGCTCCAGGTCGACGTGGGCCAGCGCCTCGGCATCACCCCGCTTGATCGCCTGGACCTGGGCGACGTCCTTGTCACCCCGACCGGACAGGTTGAGCAACACGGTCTTGCCGGCCAGCTCCGCTCGGTTGCGCGACATCCAGGCAAGCCCGTGGGCCGATTCGAGGGCGGGAATGATGCCCTCGGTCCTGGCCAGCAACTCGAAGGCGGCGAGCACCTCGCTGTCGGTCACGGGCTCGTATCGGGCACGGCCGATGTCGGCCAGGTGGGCGTGCTCGGGCCCGACGCCCGGGTAGTCGAGCCCGGCCGAGACCGACTGGGCCTCCTGGACCTGCCCGAACTCGTCCTGCATGAGGTACGACATCGAGCCGTGGACCACGCCGGGGACCGACCGGCTGACAGCGGCGCCGCCGGCGGGTTCGACCCCGACCAGCTCGGCCCGGGTATCGACGAAGCCGGCGAACAGCCCGGCGGCGTTGGAGCCGCCGCCGACGCAGGCGACGACGACGTCGGGCACGTCACCGTCGAGCAGGGCCCTTGACTGGGCCAGGGCCTCGGTGCCGATGATGCGGTGGAACTCCCGAACCATCCACGGGTACGGGTGCGGGCCCATGACCGAGCCGAGGCAGTAATAAGTGTCCTCGACGGTGGCCACCCAGTCCCGCATGGCCTCGTTGACCGCGTCCTTGAGCGTCCGGCTGCCCGACATGGCCGGGCGGACCTCGGCCCCGAGCAGCTCCATGCGGAACACGTTGAGGGCCTGGCGACCGACGTCGACCTCGCCCATGTAGACCACGCAGTCGAGCCCGAAGTAGGCCGCCGCGGTGGCGGTGGCCACCCCATGCTGGCCGGCGCCCGTCTCGGCCACCACCCGCTGCTTGCCCATCCGCTTCGCCAGGAGCGTCTGGCCGAGGACGTTGTTGATCTTGTGGCTGCCGGTGTGATTGAGGTCCTCGCGCTTGAGCAGCACCCGGCAGCCGAGCTCCTCGGACAGGTTCCGGCAGTCGGTGAGCGCCGATGGTCGGCCGGCGTAGTCGTGGAGCAGGGTCTCGAACTCGGTCCGGAACGCCGGGTCGCCCCAGGCCGCCCGGAAGGCCTCCTCCAGCTCGGCGCAGGCCGGGACCAGGGTCTCGGGGACGTAACGTCCCCCGAACTGGCCGAAGCGGCCGCGGTCGTCCGGCTCGGCCATCAGCGACGAGCCGGCCGAGGCGGGCTGGTCGGTGTGGTCAGCGGTTGACGTCATCGGTGTTGTTCCTCACTCGGTTGCTTGCTGTTGACTTCGGTCGGGTGGTCCGGCCCCGGCGGGCTGCGTCACGGGCGATCGGCCGGTCAGCCGGTCGGGCGGAACGGCCGGGCGGCCCGAGCTGCGGCCAGGAACTTGCGGACCTTGGCCGGATCCTTCCGCCCGGGCGACGACTCGACGCCGGAGGCGACGTCGACCCCCCACGGGTCGAGCTCCTCGATGGCCTTGGCGACGTTGTCCTGGTCGAGCCCACCGGCCAGCAGGTACGCCCGGTCGCCGACCCGCTCCTCGATCAGTCCCCAGTCGAACGTCTCCCCGCTTCCCCCCATCGGCGAGTCGACGAGGAGACGGTGGGGGCCCCAGTCGGCATCGGAAACCAACGCCGGATCGTTGATCCCGAGGGCCCGGATCACGGCCGGCACCCGCTCACCGACCCAGCGGGTGTCCTCGGGCGTCTCGTCGCCGTGGAGCTGGACGGCTCGCAGGCCCACGACGTTGGCCAGCTCGACGACCCGGTCGGGTCGCTCGTTGCGGAAGATCCCGACCGTGAGAACCTCGGGTGGGAGGCGGCGGACGATGTCGCGCGCCGTCTCCCGACCGATGCGGCGCTTCGATCCGGACCAGAAGTTCAGGCCGACCGCATCGGCACCGAGCCCCGCAGCCAGCAGGGCGTCCTCGACCGTGGTGACGCCACAGATCTTCACGAACACCCAGGCACGTTACCGCAGCCTCGGCCGTCCACCCTGATCGAATTCTGGCCGACCGGGCGCCGACCGGGCGCCGGGCCCGGCCGGGCGACGCCGGTCAGGCGGTCGTCGCCGCCCGCAGGGCCGCCACCGCAGCCCGAGGATCACCCGAGCGGACCAGGCTCTCGCCGACGAGGACGGCGTCGAAGCCGGCCTCGGCCAGCGGTGGCAGATCGTCGGGGCCACCGATGCCGGACTCGGCGACCGACACCACCCCGTCCGGGATGGCGGCCGCGACCCGGACCGCCCTGGCGGTGTCGACCTCGAAGGTCACGAGGTCCCGCTGGTTGACCCCGATGAGGGTCGACCCGACGGCCAGCGCCCGCTCGACCTCGGCCTCGTCGTGGATCTCGACCAGCGCATCGAGCCCGAGCTCGGTCGCCAGGGCGTGGAAGTCGCCCAGCTCGGCGTCGTCGAGCGCAGCCACGATGAGCAGCACCGCATCGGCTCCCATCAGCCGGGCGTCGACGACGTCGTTGGCGGACACCGTGAAGTCCTTGCGGATCGCCGGCAGGTCGACCGCTCCCCTGGCTGCGGCCAGGTCATCGGCTGAGCCGCCGAAGAAGTCCCGGTCGGTCAGCACCGACAGACACGACGCCCCGCCGCCGGCGTAGTCGGCGGCCAAGGCCGCCGGGTCGAGGTCGGGGTGCAGATCGCCCTTCGACGGCGAGCGGCGCTTGACCTCGCTGATGACCGCAACCCCA
The DNA here is from genome assembly GCA_039195375.1 of Actinomycetota bacterium. Lineage (GTDB taxonomy): Bacteria > Actinomycetota > Acidimicrobiia > Acidimicrobiales > SZUA-35 > JAHELU01. The sequence goes on along the minus strand of JBCCVL010000003.1, from coordinate 39,485 downwards.
TCGGTGGCCGCCAGGGCCCGGGTGAACCCGCGGACCGGGTCGAGGCCCGCCGAGCGGGCCACCAGGTCGTCGAGCCGTCTGGTGTCGGCGGCCGCCGCCTCCCGGTGGGCGTCGAGGATGCGGGCCAGATAGGTGTTGGTGGCGGCCGGACCGGTCATCGGCGGTGGCGTCGTCGGTCCGGGCTCAGAGGTCGAGGCCCTTGGCCACGACCGGACTCATCATCGTCACCTCGGGCCGACCGGCCAACAGTCCACCGAGTGCCTTCATCGCCCCGACCATCGGCTCGGCCTTGCCGTGCACCTCGAGCGCGGCCTGGTCGGCGTAGAGCTCGAAGAAGTAGAAGGTATTGGGGTCGTCTGCGGCGACGTTGGCCGAGTAGATCTCCAACCCGGGCTCGCTCTCGGCTGCGGCGATGAGCTCGGTCAGGGCGGCGGCCAGCTCGTCGGCCTTGCCGTCGGCGGCGGTGAGCTTGGCGATCAGGGAAATCTTGGACATGCCGGCGAATGTAGTGGCAACGCCCGGCCTTCACCCCTTCCTAACAATCGCCCCCTACGCTCAAGAGGCGATGACTGCCATCGTCGTCGTCGAGGACGAACCCGACATCGCCGACCTGTTGGCGCTGTACTTCCGGCGCGAGGGCTGGACGGTGCATCTGGCGCCGGACGGCACGGTCGGGCTCGAGGTCATCCGGGCCCGCAAGCCCGACTTCGTGATCCTCGACGTTGGCCTGCCCGGCGGGCTCGACGGGTTCGACGTGTGCCGCGAGCTGCGCCAGACCAGTGACGTGCCCGTCCTGTTCCTCACCGCCCGTGACGACGAGGTCGACCGGATCCTCGGCCTCGAGATGGGGGCCGACGACTACGTGACCAAGCCGTTCTCGCCGAGGGAGATCGTCGCCAGGATCAAGGCGGTACTGCGCCGAGGGCGGGGCTCGGGCGGCGGCAACCGGGCCGACTACGGGGAGGTGTCGGTCGATCTCGAACGACGCGAGGTTCGTTCCGGTGGCGAGCCCGTCCCGCTCGCCACCCAGGAATGGGCGCTGCTCGAGGCCCTGATCGGCAACGAGGGGATCGCCCTCAGCCGTCAACAGCTGCTCGACCTGGCCTGGGGCACCGACTGGATCGGCGATCCCCGGACGGTCGACGTGCACGTCAGACAACTCCGACGCAAGCTCGGCGACGACCTCCCGCTGGCCACGGTCCGGGGCGTCGGCTACCGGCTGGGCTGACGTGCAGCGACGTCTGGCGATCGCCTTCGTGTTGACGGCATTGGTGTCGATCCTGCTGGTCGGGTTCGGGATCCTGGCCATCGCCCAGGTCGGGGCCAGGAACCGGGCCGAGGACCAGGTCCAGCGGGGCCTGAACGTCGTCGGCTCCCTGCTGGAATCGGAGGCCAGGCCGGCTCGTCAGCTGCAGGCCGTCATCCCCCAGAACCGGCGCGATCTCGGTCTGGAGGTCCTCGAGCCGGTCGTGCTCGGCGACGACGGCAGCGTGCGCTCGCTCGGGTTCGGTGGACGGGGGCGGGGCAATCCGCTGCGGTCACTGCCCGGCCTGTCGATCGACGCCGACCAGCTGGCGGCCCTGGCCGCAGACGAGACGGTGCTCGTCGACCACGACGACGCCGTCGTCGGGCTCCGGCCCCTGGCGATCGCCACCGATCCGGCCACTGCGACCCAACTCCGGTTCGCACTCCTCGCCGCCCAACCGGTGACCGCCGTGCCCCGCCGCACGGTGGTCTGGTTCCTGCTGTCGAGCGCCATCGTCCTCGTCGGCGCACTCGTTGCCGGGATCCTGCTGGCCAGACGCCTCGTCCATCCGATCCGGGCCATCGAGGCGACGACGGCGGCGCTCGCCGCTGGCCAGCTCGACGCCAGGGTCCGCATCCACGGTGAGGACATCGACGGGACCTCAGGCGGACCCGGTGGCGGCGCCGACCACCGGGGCCTCGGCGGCAACGACGAGCTGGTCCAGCTCGGTCGCTCGGTCAATCGGATGGCGGCTGACCTGGAGCGGTCCCGGGCCCTGGACCAGCAGTTCCTGCTCTCGGTCTCCCACGACCTGCGGACCCCGCTGACCGCGATCTCCGGCTACGCCGAGGCGCTCCGCGACGGCGCAGCCGAGCCCCGTGGGGCCGGTGAGGTCATCGGCAACCAGGCGGCCCGCCTCGATCGCCTGGTCGGTGACCTGCTCGACCTGGCCAAGCTCGATGCCAACCGCTTCCGTCTCGACCTCCGACCCGTCGACCTCGGCGTCGTCGCCGGCCGAACGGCCGCCGGGCTGGCCCCCCAGGCCGCCCAGGACGGGATCGCGATCGAGACGGTCGTCGACGGGCCAGCGCCGGTGCTGGCCGACGCCGACCGTCTGGCCCAGGCGATCGGCAACCTCGTCACCAACGCCATGGGCTTCGCCGCGGCGAGGGTGGTGGTGCTGGTCACGACGGTGGCCGAGGGATCGGCCAGCGGCGGCCGGGCACTGGTGACCGTTGCCGACGACGGACCGGGCTTCGACCCGGCCGACCTTCCGTTCGTGTTCGACCGGCTCTACACCGGCCGGGCCCGCCCGAGGCGAGCCGAGAACCCGACCGGGCTCGGACTGGCGATCGTCCGTGAGCTGGCGGCGGCCATGGGCGCCTCGGTCGAGGCCGGCAACGCAGCCGAGGGCGGGGCTCGGCTGACCATGGCCTTCCCACTCCGGCGGCCGGACGACGACCCGACCGTCGAGCTCGTCGACGACTCGCCGGCGCCGGTCAGTCCAGCGCCGTCGCCTCGACCGGGACCTCCCGGTCCCCCACCGACGCCGTCAGCGTGACCGGTGCGGTGACCGAGCGCTTGAGGTAGCCGAGCCCGACCCCGGCTGCGCCCGGCACCGCGACCGCGCTGGTCACCGTGCCGGCCGCCTTGCCGTCGTCGGCGAGCAGCTCCGACCCGGGGTCGGGGATTCCGTCGGGGAACCGCAACCGATGCAGGCGGGTCGGGGTGTTGTTGCCACGGGAGTCGACCCTGGCGACGAGCTCCTGGCCGACGTAGCAGCCCTTGGTGAAGTCGACCGACTCCTCGACGATGCCGGCCGCCGCAGGGATCGTCGACTCGTCGAGCTCGTGGCCCATCGCCGGCAGACCCTGCTCGATGCGGACCAGCTCACCGAGACCACCCGGGGCGACGTCGAGTCCGAGCGCCGCAGCCGCCGCATCAGCGTCGAGCCCGCCGGCCGGAGCCAGCAGATCGATCCCGTCGATCCCGCCCCAGGTGGCGTCGAGGGCGACGACGTCGTCCCCGGCGGGGCCCGGGTCGACCGCACCCGAGCCAGGTCCACGGATGGCGAGCACCGGCACCGTGCGCACCTCGATCGTGCAGTCGACCCGGAGCTTGAACCGGTTGAGCCTGGCCTCGGCGGCGGCGCCATGGCCGACGTCGGTGTCGAGCCAGAACGTGTCGTCGGCCCGGCGGTGGACCCGGAGCCACGAGTCGACCTTGCCCTGGGGCTGGAGCAGCAGGGATCGTGAGGTGGCGCCGACGGCCAGGCCGTCGACGTCCTGGCTGAGCTGGCCCTGCAGATAGCTGGCGGCGTCGGGGCCGGCGACGATCAGCAGGTCACGCTCGGTCCCGATGGCGACGGGACCGGACTGGAGCCGGGAGACGGACTCGGTCAGTTCGAGCATGCCCCCAGTCTGCCCGCCCGCCCGGTCGGACGCCTCACGCAGCGCTCTCCGGTTGCCCGCTTCAGTCCCCCGCCGCCTCCCGCCTGGCTCGGCCCATCGCACGGGCCGGCTCGACCGCAGCCAGCAGTGCCTTCGCCTTGTTCCAGCACTCGTAGTCCTCGAGCTCGGGCACGCTGTCGGCCACCACCCCGGCCCCGGCCTGGACCGATGCCCGCTCCGGCCCACAGAACATCGTTCGGATGGCGATGGCGGTGTCGAGATTGCCGGAGAAGTCGAGATAGCCGACCACCCCGGCGTAGGGGCCACGCTTCGTCGGCTCGAGCTCGTCGATGATCTCCATGGCCCGGACCTTCGGCGCGCCCGACACCGTGCCGGCCGGCATCGTGGCCCGGAGCACGTCGATCACCGTGCGACCCGCCGCCAGCCGCCCGGAGACCTGCGACGTGAGGTGCATGACGTGACTGTAGCGCTCGAGCGTCATCATCTCGTCGATGGTGAGCGACCCGAACTCGACCACCCGGCCGAGGTCGTTGCGGGCCAGGTCGACCAGCATGACGTGTTCGGCCTGCTCCTTGGGATCCTCGGCCAGCTCGGCCGCCATCAGACGGTCGTGTTCCTCGGTCTTGCCCCGGCGCCGGGTGCCGGCGATCGGGCGGGAGATGACCCGCCCGTCGGTGACCTGGACCAACGGCTCGGGTGAGCAGCCGACGAGCGTCAGCTCGGGGCGGTGCAGGAAGTACATGTAGGGGCTCGGGTTGAGCTGGCGGAGGCATCGGTAGACGTCGAGCGGTTCGGCCTGCAGGTCCAGGTCGAAGCGCTTGGCCAACACCACCTGGAAGATGTCGCCGGCCCGGATGTACTCCTTGGCCACCTCGACGGCCTTCTGGTAGAGCCCCGACGACAGCGACGCCGGGAAGCCGGCCGGATCGAGCTCGCCCATCGAGTCGAGGTCGGGCGGCGCAAGCAGCGGTTCGTCGAGCGGGCTGGCCCCATCGGCGGCCAGCTGCTCCAGGCGCTCGACGGCGTCGTCGTAGGCCCGGTCGATCTCCTCGTCGTCGGCGTCGGGGCCGAGCAGGGCGACGGCCACCAGGGTGACCCGCTGACGCCAATGGTCGAAGACGGCCAGCTCGCCGATCACGTCGAGCACGGCATCGGGATAGCCGGCGTCGTCGGTCGGGATGTCGGGGAGGTGCTCGACCTCGCGGACGACGTCGTAGCCGAGGTAGCCGACCAGCCCGGCCGTGAGCGGCGGCAGGTCGGGCAATCGTGGCGCCCGGTAGCGGTCCAACAGCAGTTCGAGCGGGGCCAGGATGCCCTGGTCCATGGGCAGATCGGTGTCGGGCAGTCGCCCGGTCACGGTGACCTGCCGCCCCCGTGCGGTCAGCGAGGCGTGGGGCCGACGACCGACGAAGCTGAACCGGCTCCAGCGCTCGCCGTTCTCGACCGACTCGAGGCAGAAGCCCGGTTCGTCGCCGACGCAGCGGAGATACGCCGACAGGGGCGTCACGAGATCGGCCAGCAGCTCACGATGGACGGGTACCGCCCGGTACTGGCGGGCGAGGCTCCGGAACTCCTCCCGACTGGTGAGGCGGCTGGTGGTCATCGGGCGACCTCCTCGGGTCTCGGGTTACAGGTAGAGGCCCGTGGGCGAATCGTCGAGCCGTTCGGCGGCCACGGCGTGGATGTCGCGCTCGCGCAGGATGATGTAGTCGTGACCGCCGACCTCGACCTCGTAGCGGTCCTCCGGGTTGAACAGGACCCGGTCGCCGAGCTCCATGGTGCGGACGTTTGGACCGGCGGCCACCACCTCGGCCCACGTCAGCCGCTTCCCGACCTGTGCGGTCGCCGGGATCAGGATCCCGCCGCTCGACTTCCGCTCACCGTCCGGCCCCTCCAACTGGACCAGGATGCGATCGTTCAGCATCTTGATCGGCAGGCGTTCGGCCCCGCTGGATCGGGCCGGTCGGGGTGGCGGCTTGGCCTCCGCCGACTCGGCGCTCGTCTCCTCGGGGTCGTTGGCCTCTGACACGTGGTCTCTCCGCAATCGGTGCTCCCGGCGCCGACGGCCCGGGCGTCGACTCAGGGTAGCGGGACGGGACCGCCCCGGACCGGGCGTTGTCGGTGCGCCGTGGCCGCCGGCCGACGGGCGCCGTCTGGGCGCGAACCGGTAGGGTCGCCGCCATGAGTGGACCCCCACCGGTCGAGTCCGTGCACCCGATGACCGTCGACGGTCTGGCCCTGGAGGGTGAGCTGGCGCTGACCGCCGACGGCGACAGGGAGCCCCGTGCGGTCGCCGTCGTCTGCCACCCCCACCCGCTCTACGGCGGGTCGATGCACAACAACGTCGTCGGCCGGCTCTTCCTCGACCTGCCGGGCCGGGGCGTGCCGACCCTGCGCTTCAACTTCCGGGGCGCCGGGGGCTCGGCCGGCTCCCACGACGGCGGCGACGCCGAGCGGTCCGACGTGGTCGCCGCCATCGACGTCGCCGCCGAGCGTTACCCCGGCCGCCCGCTGCTGCTCGGCGGCTACTCGTTCGGCGCCGACGTGGCCTTGGCGGTCGGCGACGACCGGATCGGGGGCTGGCTTGCGGTCTCACCCCCGCTTCGGATCGTCGCCCCCGAGGCGATGGTGGCGGCAACCGACGCCCGACCGACCATGATCGTGTCCGGCTCCGCCGACGACTTCCGGACCGCAGCTGATGCCGGGGCGCTGACCGCCTCGTGGCCGGCGACCGACGTTCGGACCGCCGACGGCGTCGATCACTTCTGGATGCGAGGTCTCGACCAGGTCACCGCCGCCGCCGACGACCTGCTCGACCGGATCGCCCCAACCTGATCCGCTCGCCGGCACTACGGACCCCGTCGACGCAACAACCCTGCGAACCACGGGCACCGCACCGCCGCCGGTGATCACCCCCGGGGAGACGGACTCGGGCTCAGTCGGAGGGGCGGACGGTCAGGCCGGCGGCGGTCATCGCCGCCTTGGCCTCGGCGATCGTCGACTCACCGAAATGGAAGATGCTGGCCGCGAGCACGGCGTCGGCCCCACCCTCGGTCACGCCGTCGGCCAGGTGGGCCAACGAGCCGACCCCGCCCGAGGCGATCACCGGGACGTTGACCGCCCCGCTGACGGCCCGGGTCATCGGGTGATCGAAGCCCTCCCTGGTCCCGTCTCGGTCCATCGAGGTCAGGAGGATCTCACCCGCGCCCCGGCCGACCACCTCCTCGGCCCACTCGACCACGTCGATCCCGGTCGGACGCCGGCCGCCGTGGGTGTGGACCTCGAAGCCGGACGGGGTCTCGGCGGTGCGTCGGCCGTCGATGGCCACCACGCAACACTGGGAGCCGAACTCCTCGGCGATCTCACCGACGAGCTCGGGCCGGGCGACCGCAGCGGAGTTGATCGAGACCTTGTCGGCCCCGGCCCGCAGCAGCTTCCTGGCGTCGTCGACCGAGCGGATCCCGCCACCGATCGTGAACGGGATGAACACCTGCTCGGCGACGGCGGCGGCCATCAACACCGTGGTGTCGCGGTTCTCGTGTGAGGCGCCGATGTCGAGGAACACCAGCTCATCGGCACCCTGCCGGTCGTAGACCGCGGCCAGCTCCACCGGGTCGCCGGCGTCTCGGAGGTCGACGAAGTTGACGCCTTTGACCACCCGACCGTCGGCGACGTCCAGACACGGGATCACCCGGGTCACCTGCATCTCAACCGCTCCTCTCGTCGCTCGCTGCGCCGCCACGAGCACCGTTTCCGGCGCCGGCGATCGCCGCAAGGGCCTGAGCGACGCTGAACTTGCCCTCGTACAGGGCCCGACCGACGATGGCGCCGGCCAGCGGATCCCCGCCGGACGAGCGCACCGAGGCCAGCGAACGCAGATGGCCGACCAGGCCGACGCCGCCGGAGGCGATCACCGGGATGTCGGTTGCGTCGAGCAGCGCTCGCAGGCCATCGACGTCGGGGCCCTCCATCGTGCCGTCCCGTCCGATCTCGGTGACCACGAGGGCGGCAACGCCGATGTCGGCGAAGTCACCCGCCAGGTCGGCGACGGCGCGACCGGTGCTGGTGGTCCAGCCGTGGGTGGCGACCTCGTCTCCCCTGGCGTCAAGCCCGACGACGACCGACCGACCACGTCCGACCAGGTCGGTGACGAGACCAGGGTTCTCGACCGCCGCCGTCCCGATCACCACCCGATCGACGCCGGCGGCGAACAGCGCCTCGGCCGCCTCGACCGACCGGACCCCACCCCCGACCTGTACCGGCACCGGCAGAGCGGCGCAGATGGCGGCGATGACCTCCCGGTTGACCGGTTCACCGGAGCGGGCGGCGTCGAGATCGACGACGTGCAGCACCTCCGCCCCCTCGGCCACGAAACTCCGGGCCTGGGCAACCGGATCGTCACCGTAGGTCGTCTCGCGGTCGTAGTCGCCCTGGTACAGGCGGACACAGCGGCCGCCCCGCAGGTCGATGGCCGGGAACAGCCGGAACCCGTCCGTGTCGGTCGGAGCCGAGCGCTCGATGGTCATCGGTCGGCGCCGGCGAGCTCGACGAAGTTGGTCAGCAAGCGCAGTCCGCCGGCGGCCGATTTCTCCGGATGGAACTGGGTGGCCATCACGTTGTCCCGGCCGGCGGCGGCGATCACCGGACCGCCGTAGTCGGTGGTGGCCAGCACGTGCTCGTCGGTCAGGCCGTCGCCGAGCACCGGCGCCAGACTGTGCACGAAGTACACCCACCCGCCGTCGAGTCCGGACAGCAGCGGATGGTCGACACAGGCGAGCTGGTTCCACTGCATCTGGGGGCGCTTGACCCCGTCCGGCAGCCAATCGACGCGGCCGGGCAGGAGGCCGAGGCCGGCCTCGGGGGCCTCGGCCGACCCCTCGAACAGCAGCTGCATGCCGACACAGATCCCGAGGAACGGCTGGCCCCGCTCGGCTACCTTCCGTGCCTGGTCGGCCAGACCGGTCTCCACCAGGGCCCGCATGCAGGCCCCGAAGTTCCCGACGCCGGGCAGCACCACCCCGTCGGCCGCCTCGATGAGCCCGGGATCGTCGGTCAGGTTGGCGTCGGCCCCGACATGCTGCAGGGCCTTCTGGGCCGACCGAAGGTTCCCGATCCCGTAGTCGAGCACGGCGATCGTGGTCACCGCGCCTCCTCAACCCGGTCGGCGCTCACCGCGCCACCTCCACCCGGTCGGCGCTCACCGCGCCACCTCCACCCGGTCGGCGCTCACCGCGCCTCCTCAACCCGGTCGGCGCTCACAGCGCCTCCTTGGTCGAGGGGAGGCGGTCGTCCTCGATGCGGACCGCATCGCGCAGGCAGCGGGCCACCCCCTTGAAGGCGGCCTCGATGATGTGGTGCACGTTGCGGCCCCGAACGAGCGTGACGTGCAGCGTGATGCCGGCATTGGTGGCGAAGCTGCCAAGGGCGTGCTCGGCCATCGACGGGTCGAACGGCGGGTTGCCGAGCGGGATGGCCTCCGGCATCTCGACGTCCCACACGAAGTACGGCCGGCCAGACAGGTCCAGCGCCACCTCGACGAGCGCCTCGTCGAGTGGGTAGCGGCCGCTGGCGAAGCGCCGGACCCCGACCTTGTCGCCGACGGCCTCGGCGAACACCTCGCCGACCACGATCGCCGTGTCCTCCACCGTGTGGTGGGCGTCGACGTGCAGATCCCCCTTGGCCTCGACCGTCAGGTCGAACCCACCGTGTCGGCCGAGCTGGTCGAGCATGTGGTCGTAGAACGGGATGCCGGTGGACACGTCGGTCCGACCGTTACCGTCGAGGTCGATGCTGACCTCGACCGAGGTCTCGGCCGTGCTGCGGGATCGGCTGCTGTTGCGGGTCACCGCGCCTCCAGGGGGTCCATGGTGTCGTCTGGCCGCCAGCTCGGGACCGTCACCGGACCGGGGCCGTCGCTCCCAGTATGTCGGCCAGTGCGGACAGGAACCGACCGTTCTCCTCGGCGGTGCCGACGGTCACCCGCAGGCAGCCGTCGAGGTGCTCCCAGCTGGCGGTGTTGCGGACGAGCACGGAGCGGTCGACGAGCTGCTGCCACACCGCGGCTCCGTCGCCCGGCGGCCGGAAGAGCACGAAGTTCGCCCCGGACGGCCAGACCTCGGCGCCGAGCTCGCCGAGCGCGGCCTCGATGCGGCCCCGCTCCTCGACGATCGACGCCACCCGGGCGTTCATCTCGTCGACGAAACCGAGGGCGGCCAACCCCGCGGCCTGCTTGAGGGCATCGAGGTGGTACGGCAGCACCACCAGCTCCAGCTTCTCGACCAGCCAGGCCGGGCCGAGGAGGTAGCCGAGCCGGGCCGCGGCCATCGCCCACGTCTTCGAGTAGGTCTTGGTCACCACCAACGGACGGTCCTCGTCGAGCAGCTCGACCGCCGAGCGGGGGGCGAACTCGCCGTAGGCCTCGTCGACCACGAGCAGACCGCCGACGTCGATCACGGCGTCGAGCACGGCCTCGATCGTCGCGTCCGGCTCGACCATGCCGGTCGGGTTGTTCGGCGAGCAGAGGAAGGTGATCGCCGGCTCGACCCGGCGGACCGCCTCGGCCGCCGCCTCGGGGTCGATGGCGAAGCCGGGATCGCGGTCCACGGCAACCGGATCGGAGCCAGTGATCCGGCTCAGGTGGGCGTGCAACGCATACGTCGGCTCGAACGTGAGGGTCCGGCGACCGGGGCCGGCGAACGTCAACAGCAACGTCTGCAGGACCTCGTTCGACCCGTTGGCGCAAAAGACCCGCTCCGGGCCGATGCCGCCGTACAGCTCGCCGATCGCCCGGCGCAGCTCGGTCGCGCCCCGGTCGGGATAGCGGTGCCAGTCGAGGTCGCGGGCCGCAGCGGCCACCGCCTCGGCGAACGCCGCCGGCGGCGGTCCCGGCGCCTCGTTGGTGTTCAACCGCACGTCGACCGAGACCTGCGGCGAGTGGTAGCCGGCCAGCTCCCGCAGATCGTCGCGGACCTCGGGCCGGCGGCTCACCGGCCCGCCCCGCCGGCGGCGGGATCGGCCGCGAGCTCGGCCAGCCGCAGCTCGACCGAGCGGGCGTGGGCGGACAGGCCCTCCTGGTTGGCCAGCGCCACCACGTGCGGGCCGAGGCGGGCCAAGCCGTCTGGCTCGACGGTGACGACGTGGTGGTCCTTGACGAAGTCGGCGACGGTCAGGGCGCTGGCGAACCGGGCCGACCCGAAGGTCGGCAGCACATGGCTCGGACCGGCCACGTAGTCACCGACCGAGGCCGGCGACCAGTTCCCGCAAAAGATCGCACCGGCGTTCTCGACCCGTTGCGCCAGCTCGGCTGCGTCACGGCACTGCAGCTCGAGGTGCTCGGGGGCGATGGCATCGACGACGGCGAGCGCCTGCTCGGGCCCGCTCACCAGAGCGGCGTAGCCCCCGTCGGACAACGTGGCCCGGACGTCGCCGGCTCGGGGCGATTCGGCCAACAACTCCTCACCGGCCTGGCAGACGGCATCGGCGACCGCCTCGTCCCACGTGACCAGCCAAGCCAATCCGTCCGGTCCGTGCTCGGCCTGGAGGATGACGTCGATGGCGGCGTAGCGGGCCGGGACGGTGTCATCGGCGACGACGACCACCTCGGACGGACCGGCGAAGGCGGCCGCGATCCCGACGTCGCCGGCGACCTCCTGCTTGGCCAGGGCGACGTACACGTTGCCCGGGCCGGCGATCACGTCCACCGCTGGCACGCTCTCGGTGCCGTAGGCCATGGCTGCGATGGCCTGAGCGCCGCCGACGGCGAAGACCCGATCGACCCCGGCCAGGCGGGCCGCGGCCAACACCGACGGCACGATCCCACCGTGCTCCGCGCTCGGCGGCACGCACAACACGATCTCGCCGACACCGGCCACCCGGGCCGGGACGGCGGTCATCAGCACCGTCGACGGGTACTCGGCCCGACCGCCCGGCACGTACAGCCCCGCCCGACGCACCGGGCGCTGGGAGGCGACGATCGTCATCCCCTCCCGCTCGATCCGCTCCGGCGCCCGGACCTGGTGGCGGTGGAAGGTCTCGATCCCCTCGGCCGCAGCCTCCATCGCCTCCCGCAACTCGGGGCTCAACGAGGCGACCGCAGCGTCGAGCACACCATCCGGGACCTCGAGCGAGTCGAGCTCGACCCCGTCGAACCGGGCGGTCAGCTGCCGGAGTGCCTTGTCACCACGCTCCCGGACCTCGGCGATGATCTCCCGCACGGTCGCCCGCGGCTCGTCGCCGGCGATGTCGGGCCGGGGTAGCACCGCGGCCAGATCCGTCGTCTGGTCGAGGTCCCGCAGGTCGAGACGGTTGAGCAACGGAGGGTCCTCTCTCTCGCCGACCCGGCGGACCGGGCCCCTGCGGCCCGAGCCGGGCCGTTGGACCTCCGACGGTAGCGTGGGCCGTCCGAGCCCCCGACGCCATTTCGATGGGCCGACGCCCGAACCTCCCCGACCCGGATGTGACGATGCCAATCGACGCCACCGCACTCAGCTCGCTCTCGGCCACGCTCGACGATCTCACGTCGCGGCTCGGCCAGCTCGCTGCGCAGGCGGACGAAGACGACGACGAGCGGGGCGAATTGCTCGAGGTCGAGCGCCAGCTCCTCACTGCGAACCGCCGGCTGGAGAAGCTCCTTCGACGGGCGTCGCGCCGAGGCTGACGTCGCTCTCCGTCCGACAAAGAACGATCCACAACGGGTTCATTCATTCGAATCAAAGCGAAAGCAGCGCCATCGATTCCACTGCATCGACAAACGGCCGAGTCGGCGCCGGTCCCCTGAGGGTGCACCTCGCATCACGGCTGACCTGGCAAAACAACGCCGGCGCCCCGAGAACGGGGCGCCGGCGGCGCAAGCAGGGGCGGCGGATCCCCGTACTTGCTGCTACCAGGTGGCGGGAACCTGGTTGACCAAAACACTAATTCAGCCGGACGTTGTCGTGGGTGATTTCCACGAAAAAGTCGACAAGGCTGGTCCTGTATTGAGAACAATACGCGACCAAGCAGATCCAGGCGCCGACCCCGCCGGTCGTCGGCCGGGGAACCGGAAGCGGCGGTGGGCGCCGGGTCCACGGCAGGCGGGCGCCGGCGGTGCCAGTAGCGTGGGAGTGTGAGCAGCGCAGGGTCAGGATCGGTGGTCGTCCATGTCGTCGGCGGCGCCGATGCGAGCGACGATCCGTCGTCGGTCGAGCTGGCCTCCTGGGGCCGCCAGCTCCTCGAGCGGTCCCTGTCCGCCCCCCTGCGCGACGACCGCTTCGATGGGGACTGGCCGCCAGGCGATCTCGTTGCCGCCGTCGCACTGGTCGACGATCGTCCCGTCGGGTACCTCGGCGGTGCGGTCGATCGGGGCCGATTCCAGCTCAACGGCCTCATCGACGAGGGCACCGCGATCGGGGTCGAACCGGCCGAGGTGGCACACGACGACGCCGGTGACCCGGACCCGGCGAGCTCGGACGAGGTGGCCGACCGGCTGTTTGCCGCCATCCAGGCCCGTGTCGAGGCGTCCGGGGCCGAGGCGGTCGAGCTCTGGGGGACCCCGGCCAGGCCCTGGCATCGTCGGCTGGCCGAGCGCAACGGTCTCGTCGAGGCCCGAGCCCTCCACCAGCTCCGTTGTGCGCTGCCCATCGATGTCGGCGTCGAACCGGTGGCGAGCCGTCCGTTCCGACTGGGGCACGACGAGGACGCCCTGATCCGGGTCAACAATCGGGCCTTCGCCGCCCACCCGGACCAGGGCGGGATGACCAGGGAGCGCATCGCGGCCGAGGCGGCCAAGCCCTGGTTCGACCAGGACGGGATCCGGCTCCTCGACGACCCGGGACAGCCCGGGGTCCTCGCCGGCTTCTGCTGGACGAAGATCCATCAGCCGACCGCGGCCGGCGAGCCCCCACTCGGCGAGATCTACGCCATCGGCATCGACCCGGACCACCACGGCACGGGGCTGGGAGCGCCGATGACCGCCGCCGGCCTCGCGTGGTTGGCCGAGCAGGGTCTGACCACCGGGATGCTCTACGTCGAGGCCGACAACGAGCCGGCGCTCCGCACCTACCACCGGTTGGGCTACCGCCATCACCGCACCGACCGGGCGTGGCGCCGGCTGCGACGATCATGACCGTTCCGGTCACGACCACCGCCGACCCGCAGTCACCCTGGACACCGGACAAGGCGTGGTACCGGGAGGCCTTGGCCGACCAGCCCCGTTACCGGCTCGACCAGCTCTGGCACGGCCTCTACCGCGTCGGGGCGCCGCCGGCCGACCAGACGAACCTGCCGAAGTCGCTCCGGGCCGAGCTGGCCGAACGGGTGGCGCCGGCGCTGTCGCCGGTCGTCGAGCGGTCGGCCGACGACGGGCGGACCGCCAAGTGGCTGTGGGCGCTGCCGGACGGCGACCGGATCGAATCGGTCCTGATGCACTACCGGGAGCGGTCGACCGTCTGCGTGTCGAGTCAGGCCGGCTGCGCCATGGGCTGCGGTTTCTGCGCAACCGGTCAGGCCGGGTACCGCCGCAACCTGTCGGTCGGCGAGATCCTCGAGCAGGTCGTGGCAGCCAGGCGGGCCGCGCCGGGCGGTCGACTCAACGTCGTGTTCATGGGCATGGGTGAACCGCTGGCCAACTACGACCGGCTGATCGAGTCGCTGCACCGCATCATCGCCGACCTGGAGATCGGGGCCCGCCACGTCACGGTGTCGACCGTCGGCCTCGTCCCCCAGATGCTGCGTCTGGCCGAGGAGGGGCTGCAGGTCGGCCTCGCCCTGTCGCTCCACGCAGCCAGGGACGACCTCCGCACGGAGCTGGTGCCGCTCAACCGTCGCCACCCGATCGAGGACCTCGTGGCCGCCTGCCAGCTGTTCCGCGAGCGGACCGGGCGGCGGGTGTCGCTCGAGTGGGCGATGATCGACGGCACGAACGACACCGACCGGGACGCGGACGAACTGGCCGACGTCGCTCGGGCCGCCAGGGCCCACGTGAACCTCATCCCACTCAACCCGACGCCCGGCTGGCCGACGGTCGGGACGCCACCGGACCGGATCGACGCCTTCGTCGGCCGCCTCCGCGACCGAGGTCTCCGGGTGACCGTCCGCGACAACCGAGGAACCGACATCGACGCCGCCTGCGGGCAGCTCGCTGCGGCGTCGACGGCCGTCGCCGGCGGTGATCCGACGACCACCGGAGCTGCGGTGACGCCGGTCGCCCTCGGCCAGAAGCCCGGCGCATCGGGGCCCGGGTGAGCGGCCGGACGGCGCCGGTGATGATCGGCGACCAAATCCAGCCCCTGCATCCAGTTTTGGCCCGGTCGCGGCCCATACTGTTGACGCTATGAATCAGTGGCTGAACCGGTCCCACCCGCCAACGCTCCAGGCGGCCGTGTTCCTTGGCTACCTCAGCGCGTTCTTCGGACTGCTGTTCGGCAGCACGTCGTTCCTGCTCCTCCCGGTGTTCATCGGGCTCGGCGTCGGTGCCTTCGTGACCGCCAACAACAAGCGGTGGGGCTACGTGCTGCTGGCGGTGTGCGCCTGCATCGTGGCGCTGTTCGACGTCGCCGACCTGGTCGACTCGATCATCCGCAGCTTCCCACTCGAGATCATCCTGCTGTTCCTCAACCGGACGGTGTTCCCCGTGGCCCTGGCGGTGGCGGTCCTGCACACGCAGTCCCGTGAGTACCAGCGCATCTGGTTCGAGTAGTCGACGGCGCTCCCCCGGCCGGCACCAACGGACGGCGCTCGGCCTGCTGCTCGCCGTCGGGCTCGTTGCCGCCTCCTGCGGCGGCGACGGCACGGCGTCGGCGGACCGGGTCGACCAGGACGCTGCCGACCAGACGGCCGAGGACGCCGAGCGGCGGGTCGCCGCGGGCGACGAGGCGGGTGCTGACCAATCCGGTGCCGGCGAGCCCGCGGGGAGCGACCAGGAGGCCCGCTCCGTGGCCGCCGACGGGTCGTCACCCGACGAGCAGGCCGATTCCGACCCCGACCCCGACGTCGACCTCGACCTCGACCTCGACCCGACGTTCGCCGTCGAGCCGGCCGTGTGGAGCGGCTGCGGCGGTGGCTACCAGTGCGCCACCGTCGCCGTGCCGGTCGATCACGCCACCACCGACGGACCGACGATCGACCTGGCCCTCGTCCGGGTCCCCGCCGCCGACGCCGACGGCGAGGGGGTCCGTGGCTCGATCTTCGTCAACCCGGGCGGACCGGGGGGCTCGGGGGTCGGCTACGTCCGCTCGGGCGCCCGCCTCGACGCCGCGACGATGGACGACCACCACCTCGTCGGGTTCGACCCTCGTGGCATCGGCGGGAGCGGCCCGCTCTCGTGCGCCGAGCCCGTCGACGGACCACTCCCCGACTTCGACCCGGACGACGCCGTCGAACGGGCCGAGCTCGACGCCTGGGCCGTCGGCCTGGCCGACCGCTGCGAGGCCACCGACGGCGACCTGCTCCCCCACCTCACCACCGACGACGTCGTCGCCGACCTCGACCTGCTGCGACAGGCCGTCGGCGACGAACAGCTCCGCTACCTCGGCTTCAGCTACGGGACCCTGATCGGACTCCGCTACGCCGAACGGTTCCCCGAACGGGTCGGGCGGATGATCCTCGACGGCGTCGTCGACCCGGCCACGACCCTCACCGGGCTCCTGGCTCAACAGGCCGACGGATTCGACCGGGTCATCGACGCCGTCGACGACGCCTGCGGGATCGCCATCCGATGTCCGGACGGCGGCGTCATCGCCGCCTACGACCGCCTCCAGGCCCGCCTCGACACCGACGGCCCGATCGACGGTGTCGGCCCGACGGAGCTGGCCATCGCCACCCTGATCAGCCTGTACGACGAGGCGCTGTGGCCCCGCATCGCCGATGCCCTCGACGCGGCCGAGCGGGGCGACGTCGGCGGCATCGTCGCTCTCGAACGGATCTACCGCGGGGCCGCCGACCCGGCGGCCTACAACGCCGTCGTCTGTGCCGACACCCCGGTACCGGCCGGCTCCGAGGCCTGGGATCGGGTCGAGGCCGAGCTGGAGGGCCGCTCACCCCGCTTCGGGGCGGTCCTGGCCAACGAGGTCCGGGCCTGCGCCCACTGGCCCGTACGGTCCACCGAGACCCCGGAGCCGGTCGACCCCGAGGGGATCGCACCGGTCCTCGTGCTGTCGACGACCGGCGACCCGGCCACACCGCTCGAGAACGCCGTCACGGTGGCCGGGACACTCGACGGGGCCGGCCTGGTCACGGTCGACGACACGAGCCACATCGCCTACGGCCGCAACGGCTGTGTCGAACGCATCGTCGCCGACTACCTGGCCACCGGCCGGGTGCCCCCGACCGTCCATCGCTGCTGACCCCCCCCCGGAGGCGGTGCACCGCAGCCTCCGAACGGCGGCCGCCTTCGCGGTGGCCGCCCGACCCCGGGTCGGTCGATGCGGATCCGGTAGGGTCGGTGCATGGCCGCCATGCCGACCGACCGCCTGCCCGAGGGCGACGAGAAACGGGATGCGGTGCGGACGATGTTCGACACCATCGCCCCCCGCTACGACCTGGTCAACCGGCTCATGACGTTCCGGCTCGACGTGCGCTGGCGCCGGCTGGCCCGGGAGTCGATGAAGCTCGCTCCCGGCTCCGTGGTGCTCGACCTGGCCTGCGGTACCGGCGACTTCTGCGTCGATCTCGCCGCCGACGGCCACCGGCCCATCGGGGTCGACCTCTCGTTCGGGATGCTGGCCTCGGCCCGGACCGGCGCACCGCTGGTCCAGGGCGACCTGCTGCAGCTCCCGGTCGCCGACGGCTCGGTCGATGGGGCGGTCTGCGGGTTTGCGCTCCGCAATCTCGTCGACCTCCCACCGTTCTTCGCCGAGCTGGCCCGCGTCGTCCGGCCTGGCGGCTCGATCGCCCTCCTCGACGTCTCCAAACCCGACCGGGCCGTCGTCCGCTGGGGCCACGGCCTGTACTTCAACACGATCGTGCCTCGTATTGGCGGGCTGCTGTCCGACCGATCGGCCTACGCCTACCTCCCCCGGTCCGTCTCGTACCTCCCGCCGCCAGACCGGATGGTCGAACTGCTCGGTGAGGTCGGCTTCCTCGACGTCGAGCATCAACAGCTCTCGGGCGGCATCACCCAGTTGCTCACGGCCCGCCGCCCCTGATCAGGGTCCGGCGGAGCGCCCGGTCGAGGCCCGCCGTCAGGATCTGCGCCGAGCGGCCGATGGGACTCCATGTCCGTCGAACCGACGATCCGGGCCAGCCGGCGCAGCCGTGCGAGGCCGACCGCAGCTCGGGATGCGGCGCAGGACTCAGCCGGGGCCACAGCACCGTCGCCGCGGGTGACGATCGTCGTGCCGACCCTCAACGAGGCGACCACGATCGAGCGGTTGATCGACCGGGTCGGTGCGGCCATGGGCCCGGCGTCGGATGCGCCGCCGTTCGAGCTGATCGTCGTCGACGACGACTCGCCCGACGAGACATGGCGGATCGCCCAGGACCGGGCCGATCGGGACGCCCGCATCCGGGTCATCCGCCGGGTCGGGCCCCGGGGACTGTCCTCGGCGGTGCTGGCCGGGATGGCGATGGCGAGAGGCGACGTCCTCGTCGTGATCGATGCCGACCTGCAGCACGACGAGCGCTGCATCCCTCGGCTCGTTGCCGCCATCGACGCCGGTGCCGACGTCGCCCTCGGCTCGCGCGAGGTCGACGGCGGCGGCTACGGGCCGTTCGGTCGATGGCGCCTCGGGGTGTCCCGGCTCGGCGCCGCGCTGGCCAGACGGGCGGTCGGGGTCGAGGTCAGCGACCCGATGAGCGGCTTCTTCGCCGTGTCCCGCGACCGCTACGGGGAGCTGGCCGGCCAACTCAATCCTCGTGGGTTCAAGATCCTGCTCGAATTCCTGGCCAGGGGGCCCGAGCCCGAGGTGGCCGAGATCGGCTATGTGTTCGGCCGTCGGGCCGGTGGGACGACGAAGTTCACCGGCGGTGTCGGTGCGGCGTTTGTCGTCAGCGTGATCGAGCTGACGGTTGCCCGGCGCTTGGGGCGCCGCCGGCGGGCCTGGCCAGCCGGCCGATGACCGTCGCCACCAGCCGGTCGATCTCGTCGACCGCCCTGCGGTAGACCTTGATCCGCCGCCCGTAGGGGTCGTCGACGTCCCACTGGGAGCCCAGATAGGACCTCGGGTCGCGATCCCGGTTGATCTCACCGAGCAGGTCATCGACGGTGACCGGACCGGGCGGGAGTCCGGCGACGACGGACGCCGCCTCCTTCAACGGGACGGTCTTGGCCAGCGCCTCCTGGCGGAGTGTGGTCACCCGCTGCAGGTGGCTCGACTCCATCACCAACAGGACGTGGGCTGCGTCGATGCTGGCCTCGTCGAGCCGGTAGCTCCGGTGGGCGGTCGCATCGATGCCGCGCTCACCGAGCACCCGGACCAGGTCGGCGGGCACCGACTGGTCGGCGTCGAGAAAGCCGGCCGACCGGTAGACGCTCGCCTCCTCACCGAACCGGCTGCGAGCCAGCAGCTCGGCCGTTGGGCTCCGGCAGATGTTGGCCGTGCAGACGAAGAGTATTCGGTTCCGCCCGGAGCGGTCCGTCAACTTCCCCGACCGAAGAGCACGAAGGCGGTCTTGAACAGGATCCGCGTGTCGCTGGCCAGCCGGATGTCGGCCACGTAGGCGACATCGAGGTGAAGCCCGGCGGAGATCCGGTTCTGGGCCCGGAGCTCCGAGATCTGGAAGCTCCCGGTGATGCCGGGACGCTCGAGGTGGCGGGGGTGGACCAGGAAGCCCTCGCGGGCGGCCACCTTCACCAGCTCGGGACGAGGCCCGATGAGGCTCATGTCCCCCTTGAGCACGTTGATCAGCTGTGGCAGCTCGTCGAGGCTGCTGGCCCGCAGGAAGCGGCCGAACGGCGTGTGGCGGGGATCGTCGGCCGACTTGTGGGTCTGCCGGCGCTCGGGGCCGATGTAGGGCTGCACGCTGAGCCGGCGGTCCGGCAGCATCGAACGGAACTTGAGGATGTCGAAGGTCTGGCCGTTCCGACCGACCCGCTGCTGGCGGTAGATGATGCCGCCCTTGCCCAACTTGACCCGGACGAGCAGGGCGATGAGCAGGAGCACCGGCGACAGGACGACGAGACCGACGAGGGTGAGCACGACGTCGAGTGGCCGCTTGCCGATTCGCGAGTACAGGCTCGGACGAGCCTGCATGACCACGGGTGCCGGTGGAGCGACAACCGTGTCGTATTCGCGCGCTCGATCGAGCAGCTGCAGATCAACGTTGGCCACGAACACCTTCCCGACGCGGCAGAGCACTACCCAGAGCCACAGAATAGTCACATCCGTAAGGGAACTGACGCATATCCAGGGAGGGAAATATTGAGCATTGCATCTGGTTGCTCCACGGACTACCAGCGGACGGGTCGAGCGACCCGTCCGACAGCGAACGAGACCGCCGCACCATAGCCACCCTTGGCGCCGGAGTGACGGACCCCCGGCGGCCCGCCCGAAGCGATCGGTCCGGCCGACCCGCCCCCCGGTGGCGGGCCTCCGCAGCGGGTGTAGGCAGATCACCCCACGGTCGGGTGAACGCCGGTCCTGGTCCGCGGCCCGGTGGTACGGTTGAGCCCTCACGTACGTGGAGAGGGCGAGTCTCTGTGCTGCAACGAGTCGGACCGTTGAACCGAGCACCGTCGCCGGCCAACATCCAGTTCTCCATCGACCTGGTGACCGTGCTGGTCGGCTGGGGCCTCGTGCTCGTGGTCTCCAACATCACCGAGCAGATCATCCGCTCGAACGAGCGCTCGATTGCGCTCACCCTGGTCGTCACCGCCGTGACGCTGCTCATCATGGAGCGCCGGGGCCTGTACGAGGGCCGTCCGACGCTCCCCCGGACCGACGAGATCTCTCGGGTCATGGTCGCCGTGCTCGGCGGTACGGCCAGCCTGGCCGTCGCCGCCGCCTTCCTCGACTGGCAGATCGGCGCCTGGGAGCTGATCATCGGCGGCATCAGCGTGTTCGCCGCCCGGATGCTCCTGCGTGGTGTCGTCCGCACCCTCGGCAACGAGATGCCCAGCACGACGACGGCCGAGCGGGTCGTCGTCGTCGGCGCCGGCGTCGAGGCCAAGGAGCTGGCCGAGCTGATCATCGACCACCCGGAGGCCCGCTTCGAGTTGGCTGGCATCGTCGGCAACCTCGGCGTCTCCGAGCGCAACGGGCTGGCCGACCTCTGGATCGGTCCGACCGGGCGCCTCGTCGAGCTGATGCACCAGCACCAGGTGACCGGCGCCATCGTGACCGCGACCGGTTTCCGGTCCGAGCAGTTCCGCAACATCACCAAGGAGCTGTTCGGCTCGGGCTACGACGTGCATCTGACCACCGGCGTCAGCCGCATGTGGGAGGGCCGCTTCGACGTCCGCTCGCTCGCCCACGAACCCCTGATCGTCATGGGCCGCAACGAGCCACCGGCGTGGCAGCACTTCGCCAAGCGGGTGCTCGACGTCGTCGGTGCCTCGGTGGCCATCCTCGTGTTCTCGCCGCTGATGATCGCCGCCGCCCTCGCCATCAAAGCCGAGGACCGGGGCCCGATCGTCTACGCCGCCCGCCGAGCCGGCCGTCGGGGCAACTTCTTCCCGATGTACAAGTTCCGCTCCATGGTCGTCGACGCCGAGCAGCGCAAGGACGAGATCCAAGGCCAGAACGAGCGAACCGGACCGCTGTTCAAGGTGTCGAACGACCCTCGCATCACCCGGGTCGGTCGGATCATCCGCGAGACGTCGATCGACGAGCTCCCCCAGCTGTTCAACGTCCTCAAGGGCGACATGAGCCTCGTCGGTCCCCGCCCGGCGCTGGCCGAGGAGGTCCAGGCCTTCGACGACGAGCTGCGGGACCGCAACCGGGTCCGCCCCGGCATCACCGGCCTGTGGCAGGTCGAGGCCAGGTCGAACGCCGCCTTCAACGCCTACCGCCGCCTCGACCTGCACTACGTCGAGAACTGGAACATCGGGCTCGACCTGCGGATCCTGCTGGCCACCGCCGAGCAGGTCATCGTGACGTTCGCCCTCCTCCCGCTCCGCCTCGTCCGACGCCGCTCGAACCAGCAGGTCGACGGGATCCGGGGCGCCGGCGGCGACGGCGAGCGCGGTCAGGTCATCGACCTGCGTGACCGGAACCGGGCCCGCCTGGCGGCGGCCGAAGAGGCCGCCGACCTCCCGCCCCTCTCCGACCCGGTCGAGAGCGGCGAACCCTCGCTGAATTGATCGGATCTGCTCCCCTGGCCGGGGAGCGACCCGATCTACACTGCAGTCACAACCTATGCCCCAGACAATCGACGCCGCCGATGAACTGGGCCTCTCGGACTATCTCCGCATCATCCGCCGCCGATGGTCCTGGGTCCTCTTGCCACTGGTCAGCCTGCTGGCCCTGGCAACCGCCTTCACCATGCGACAAGCGCCGCGCTTCTGCGCCAGCGCACAGGTCCTGATCGCCGACTCCGAGGCCCAGGTCGCCATCCAGGGCGACGCCAACGTCGGCGTGGCCAACCGCGACCTGGCCAACGAGATCAACATCGCCTACAGCGACCCGGTCCGCCAGCAGGTGACGGCGGCGCTCGGCGCCGAGCCGATCGTGACCATCGACGGGGGCTCGGATGCCGACGTGCTGCGGTTCGCGTCGTGCGGGCCGACGGCAACCGACGCCGCCCGCTTCGCCAACACCTGGGCCGAGGTCTACGTCGCGACCAAGCAGGACCAGGCCGCGGCCAACATCGGTGACGCCGTCGCCGGCTTCGAGGCCAGGCTGGTCGAGCTGCGGGCGGAACGACAGGAGCTCCGCCGCGAGGTCGAACAGCTGCAGGAGCGTCTGACCCGAACCACCGACGACGGCCGCCGGACCGCGCTGCAGGCCGAGATCGCCAGGATCGACCTCGACCTGGCGGTCGAGACCGAGCTGATCGACACCCAGATCCAGACCATCGCCCGCACGATCACCCAGCTCCAGCTCGACAGCGAGCTGGCCAGGACGGGCACGGCCAGGGTCATCCAGTCGGCGGCGCCGCCCGTGGCGCCCGACAACGCACCGCTGTCCCGCAACCTCGTGCTCGCCGGCCTGATCGGCCTCGTCCTCGGCGGGGCCGCGGCGCTGGCCGCAGACAACCTCGACCGGTCGATCAAGACCGTCGACGACATCGTCGGCGTCCCGGTGCTCGGGGCCATCCCCCGACCGGGCCGTGAGCTACGGCCGCGGGAGCTGTCGCTGGCCACGATGAACCACACCGGCACGCCGGTGGCCGAGGCGTACCAGAAGGTCCGCACCGCGGTTGAGTTCGCCGTGCTCGGTCGCCGCATCACGTCGGTGCTCATCACCAGCCCGAACCAGTCCGAGGGCAAGACCACCACCTCCTCCAACCTGGCCTGGGCCCTCAGCGCCATCGACCACCGGGTCGTGCTGGCCGACGTCGACTTCCGACGTCCACGACTCCATCAGGTCTTCGGCTGCCGGGGCGAACCGGGGCTCTCCGATCATCTCTTGCAGCAGACCCCGCTGAACAAGCTGGCGCTCCGGGTCGACGACGATCGCCGCAACCTGGTGATCATCCCGACCGGGACCCGGCCACCGTCGCCGGCGGACTTCGTTGCCTCACCGTCGTTCGCCGACCTGGTGACCAAGCTCGAGGGCGAGGCCGATCTCGTCGTGCTCGACGCCCCACCGGTCCTGCCGGTGTCCGATGCCCTGTCGATGGCCCGCCACGTCGATGCGGTGGTCGTCGTGGCCAAGGCCGGCTCGACGGCCCGTGACGAGCTGACCGAGGCCGTCGATGCCCTCCGGGCGGTCGGGGCCGACGTGCTCGGCGTCTGCCTCGTCGGGGTGAAGTCCGACGCCTCCCGGTACGGCTACGAGCCGACCGAGACGGGTCGGATCCGACGCAGACGCCCGGTGGAGCGGGCGGAGCTGCCGGCCGGCGACGGCCGCCGCGAACGGGAGGACGAGCGAGGGCGGTCGACCGCGGCACATGATCCGACACCGGCCGATGCACCGGCCAACGGCGCCACATCGGTGTCGGACCGTGGCATGGCCGGCAACGGAGCCGCGGTCGCCCCCGAGCCGGCGGGGTTCGACCTCGAGATCGACCTGCGAACGAGCGCCGAGATCGCCGGGGTGGTCTCCACCGGCTCGATCGGCCGCACCAGCAGCCGGATCCCCGTCGATCGCAACACCGGCGAGACCGTCCCCGATCTCGCCAACGGCCACCACGCCCGCAGGCCCGATCACGGCTCCGGCAACGGTGCTGACCACGGCGACGGCGCAGGCGGCGGCGCGCCCAACGGCCAACGGGGCGGGCGCAGTGGCCGCGACGGCGGCGATGCGGCCACGGTGCCGGTTCCTGCCGTCGATGAGCGAGAGGACCGGCACGCCGACGTCGACGGGCATTCCCCGGTGTCGCCGGCCACCGGCGAGATCCGCATCCGGATCGCCGACGAGACCGACCGGCTCACCGGCTGATCCTGCCCGTTCCCGTTCCCGTTCGCTCCGCCACCGGCGCCGGCGACCGGCGCGGTCGCGTCGCCGTCAGTCGGCCTCGCTGACTGCCGGGAGTCCGTTCCCGGCGTGGCGGGTCAGGTTCGGGTGGTCGATCGGATACGGCAGCAGACCGGCCTCGTTGGCCTCCCAGGCCGCCTTCATCGATGCCAACACGTCCGGATGGTGCCGGCTGACGTCGGCCTTCTCCCGACCGTCGACGGTGACGTCGTACAGCAGGTCGTAGTAGCCTTGCCGCGGCTGGTATCGACGGGGCCAGTTGCCGAGCCGGGCCCGGTCGCGACCGTCGCGCAGGTACTTGAAACGACCCCGGCGCATCGCCCCCTGGCTGGCGATGCGCCAGAACAGGTCGTGCTCGGGGTAGTCGGCGCCGTCGACCAGCCACGGCAGGAGGCTGACGCCGTCGAGGGGGTGGTCGGGACCGGGGCCGGTGCCGGCGGCGTCGAGCATCGTCGCCGTCCAGTCCATCGTGATCGACGGCTGGTCGGCGACCTGGCCGGCGTCGACGGCCCGAGGCCAGCGGAACACGAACGGCACCCGGATACCGCCCTCGTTGAGATCACCCTTCTCCCCGACCAGCGGCCAGTTCTTCGACCAGCGCTCGCCCCCGTTGTCTGAGGTGAAGACGACGATGGTCTCGTCGGTCGCCCCGATCGACGCCAGCGCATCGAGGACCTGGCCGACCCCGTCGTCCATCGCCTCGACCAGCTCCCGGTACTTGTCGAGGGAGCCGGCGTCGCGGTGCAGGATCGGGAACGGGTCGTCGCCGTCGACGTACCGCCGACGCAATTCGGCCCCGACATCGGCATCACCACGGCCCTCCCACGGCCAGTGGGGGGCGGTGTAGTTCAGCTGGAGGTAGAACGGACGATCGCGCTCCCTGGCGATCCACTCGGCCGCCCGGTCCGACAGCAGATCGGTGTAGTAACCGGTCTCGGTGACCGGCGTCTCGCCTTCCCAGAGGTCGGGCTCGCCGAGCGTCCCGATGTGCTCGAAGTAGTCGACAGCACCGTCGAGGTTGCCGAAGAACGTCTGGAAGCCGATCTTCAGCGGGCTGTACCAGGGCAGCCAGCCGCAGTGCCACTTGCCGAACATCGCCGTCTCGTAGCCGGCGTCGGCGAGGAGCGACGGCAGCGTCGGATGGTCGTGCGGGATGCCCATCTCGTCTGACCGGATCCGCAGCGGCTCGCCGAGACCGACCGGCAGGCGACCCGGGTCGCGACCGGTGTAGAGCCCGATCCGGGTCGGTGAGCACCACGGTGAGGCGGCGTAGGCGTCGGTGAAGCGGATCCCCTCCGCCGCCAGCCGATCGATGTTCGGCGTGGCGATCTCGGTGGCGCCGTAGCAACCGAGATCGGCCCAGCCGAGGTCGTCGGCCAGGATGAAGACGAGGTTGGGTGGCTGGGGTCGTCCGCTCCGCCGACTGACGAAGGGACGCTCGCTACCAGAGCTTCCAGGGGGCATCGCCGGCCGCCCACAGGTCGTTGAGCGTGGTGTATTCGCGGAACGTGTCCATGCCCATCCAGAACCCGGTGTGCTCGAACAGGCCGAGCCGACCCTCGTGGGTGATGGCCTGGACCGGCGTCTGCTCGAAGAAGTGCTCGGGCTCGTCGGTCGGGACGTAGCCGAGGAACTCGCGGCGGAAGGCGAAGAACCCACCCGACACCCAGCCATCAGACGGCGGCTTTTCGGCGAAGTTGGTGACCTTGTCGCCGCTCACGCCCAGCTCGCCGTAGCGCGACGTCGGATGCACGCCGGTGACCATGCCGAGATAGTCCGAGCCGGCCAGTGTCTTGAGCTGGCGCCCGACGTCGACGTTGCCGAGCCCGTCGCCGTAGGTCAGCATGAAGTAGTCGTCGGTGAGCAACCGCCCGACGGCGGCGAGCCGGCCGCCGGTGCCGGTGTCGAGACCGGTGTCGATCAGCTGCACCTCCCAGTCGTCGAGGGTGGTCCGCTCCAGGTACTCGGTCTCGGTGTCACCGCCGACGTGCACCTTCAGGTCCGACATCATCTCCTCGAACCGCAGGAAGTACTGCTTGATGTCCCACGCCTTGTAACCGAGGCACAGCACGAAACGGCGGAACCCGTGGGACCCGTACAACTTCATGATGTGCCAGAGGATCGGCTGCTCACCGATGTTGATCATCGGCTTCGGCAGCTTCTCCGAGGCCTCCCGGATGCGCGTCCCCTGGCCGCCGCAGAGGATCACCACCGGTACGTCCGCCGGATCTGGAGTGCTCACTGGCGCATCATCCCTTCTGCTGCGCCATTCCCTCAGGCGCTCATCGGTTGTGGTGGGCGAGGTTGGGCGGCGGCGATGGCGGTCAGGCGCCGGGTTGGCTGGACGAGCCGCCCCCGGGACCCTGGCCGTAGATCACGGTCTCCCGCTCGGGCTGGCTCGTCGGCGAGGCGATGCCGCCGGCCGGGCCGGGGCCGCTCGGGCCACCGGGCGCCGGCTGACTCGGCTGGCTCGGCTGGGATGGCGGAGGCGACATGCCGAGCCCTGGCATGGCGATGGCCCCGTCGGAGGCGACGACGGCACCGCGGGCCGCCCGGCGGGCCGGCGAGGTGACGACCGGGAGCAGCTTGTTGCGGACACCACCGAGCTGGCGGGACAGGTCGGCCAGCAGGTCGGACTTCTGGCGGGACAGCGGCAGGGCGAGCACGACGGCGTCGCACAGGGCGGTCAGCTGGAGCGTCGAGGCCAGGTCGAGGGCGGGACCGCCGTCGACGACGACGATCTGGGCCTTCCGCCTGGCCGCCTCGAGCACCGACGCCACCGTGTCACGCCGCAACGACGCCTGCCCCCGGTTGGCGCCGAGGCCGAGCACGCTGACCTCGGGGTCCATCGTGCGGGTGAAGACCGAGCGTCCGCGCTGGTCGATCAGGGCGCCGTCGTTGGCCACCACGGCCGGGACGCCACCGTCGGCGGTGGCGTTGAAGATGGCGGTGACCCGGGGGTCGCGCACGTCGGCGTCGACCAGGACGACCGACGAGCCACCGGCGGCGAACCGCTCGGCCATGGCCAGCGCCAGGGTGGTGGCGCCGGCGCCGCGCTGGGTCCCGACCACGACGACGGCGAGTGGCTGGTCGATGCTGGCCTTGGCCTCGGCCAGCACGCCCAACTGGTCGATGACCGGTACCGCCGAGCGTGGCAGTGACTGGAAGGCGGCCAGTGGCTGACGGGCCAGCGACCGGTAGTGCGGGAACTCCGACACGACCGGGGCGCCGAGCAGCTCCGATGCGGTGTCCTCGTCGAGGACCTTGGTGGAGAACCGGGCCCACGTCAGGGCGACCACGACGCCGATCATGGCGCCGGCGAACAGGCCGCCGGCGAGGAGGAACTGGCCACCGGTCGGCAGCGGCTCGGTCGGCAGGGTGGCGTTCTGGATGACCCGGGTGTTGACCCGCAGCCGGGAATCGGAGATCAGGGCGTTCTTCTGCGAGATGAGCTCGCGCAGCTCGGCCTGGGCCAGGTCACGTTCGGTCACCGCAGCCGGGTCGACCGAACTCGGCTGTGGCACCGGCGGCGGCGGGTCGTCGCGGCGCAGGGCGTCGAGGTAGGGCTGCATCTGCTCCTGGATGCGCGTGTTCAGGACGCTGAGGCGGTTCTGGAGGATCTGGATCTCGCTGTTGAGCCGGTCGAGCTCGTCCTGGTCGCTCCGGTCGGTCTCCAGCGTGCTCATGTACGCGTCGACGTAGCCCTGGGCGATGCCCCGCGCCGTGTCCGGGTCGGTGTAGACGGCCCGTATCTCGACCACGTCGGTCTCGGGCAGCTGCTCGATCTCGATGGCCTGGCGGACGTCGAACGGTGTCAGATTGTTGAGGTCGGCCACCTCCTGCACCAGCCCGGCGCTCTCCAGCACGCTCAGCTGACCGATCACGTAGCGGTCGGGGTCGGAGGTGAAGAAACCGGCGTTGGCCTGCGTCGGCTGCTGGATCGAGATGTCGGCGACCGACCGGTAGTCGTTGCTGATGACCGTGTCGTCGGTCAGCAGGCCGGGCAGGGCACCGAGCAGGGCGAACAGCGAGACCACCCAGAACCGCCGGCGCAGGGCCGAGAGTACAAATGAGAGTTCCAAGGCAGAACCTTTCGGCCGTCGAGCTGCTCCGGTTCGACCGGACCAGGATCGCCAGCGGACAAGTCTAGCTGGTGGCCCGAGCCCGGTGGTTCAGCCGCTCGTCAACCAGACCTAGCACACGGCCGACGGCAATCGAGCCGCGCCGCGCCACGTACGGGAAGTTCTTCCTAGCCACCGCCTGGCTGTTCGGCTTGAGCGACGACAGGCCGGGCCGGCCGTCCTGACCGGGCACACCGCGACGGGCCAGGATCTGGCTGAAGCCCCGCCCGTAGAGGTAGTGCTGCTTCATCATCGGCCAGAGCCCCCGCCGATGGCGGTAGTGGATGACGGCGTCGCCGCAGTACTCGAGGGTCAGGCCACGCTCGATCAGGTCCCACGACAGGGCGATGTCCTCACCCCGGATCAGCTCGGTGTCGAACCCGCCGACCGCGTCGAAGTGGGCGCGGTGGAGCGCCATGTTGGCGCTGACCAGGTACGGGTGACCGAGGAACGTCGGCAGGCCGTCCGGGGTGGCCGGCGGACGCCAGTCCTCCTGGCCCGGCACGGCGAGGACGGTCTCGTCGAGATGGCCCCCGACGGCCCGGTCGGTGTCGACGGCGCCGGCGATGGTGGCGAGCCAGTCGACGTCGGCGATGTCGTCACCGTCACAGAACACCAGCAGCTCGCCGCTGGCGGCCGAGGCGCCGACGTTGCGGGCGTGGGAGGCGCTGCGGACGTCGGACGAGTCGACGACCGTCGGCTCGAATTGGGCGCCGTCCGCCCACGTCCCGGCCAGCGTCTCCAGCTCCGCTCTGGCGGTCTGGTCCGGCGTGTTCAGCGAGAGGATCAACTCCCAGGACCGGTCGTAGGACTGGCCGGCGAGCGCCTCCAGTTGGAGCCCGAGCTCGTGGTCGACCCGACCGACGGGGATGACCACGGACACGCGTTCGGCCGCCGGGTGTCCGGCGTCCGAGCCGTCCTCGCCGTCGGTCATCGGGAGCTGCGGACCCGACGCCACTCGCCGACCGTGATCGGGAGGAAGGCCAGGTCACGCACGAAGTAGCGATGGAAGAGGCGCCGCGGCTCCTGGAGGAACCGGTGGAACCACTCGAGGCCTCGCTGCTGCATCCAGTCCGGGGCCCGCTTGACCAGGCTGAGGTAGAGGGCGAACGAGGCGCCGAGCCCCATGATGACCGGCATCGGGTAGCTCGTGTCGTCCCAGCGTTCGAGCACCGCGGCGATGATCCTGGCATCCTTCGGGTTGCCGATCCCGACCAGCACGAGCTGGGGGCGGACCTCCCGACAGGCCTCGAGGACCTCGGCCGCGATCCGGTCGATGGTGGCCTGGTCGTCGGCGTCGAACATCGGGGGGACGACGAAGCCGGCGGCCGGCAGCTCGGCGGCGAGCGTGGTGGCGATCTCCTCGGACGAGGCGACGACAACGGTGGCGACGTGGTCCTCGACGACGAGCGGCCACAGCCGGGCGAAGAGGTCGCTACCGGCCAGCCTGGCCTTCAGCGGGCGGCCGAGCAGCCGCGACATCCAGACGATCGGCTGACCGTCGGGCAGGCAGTAACGGGCCTGACGGAAGACCTCGCCCTCGGCCCGGTCCTGGTTCCGGTCGAGGTGGACCACGATGTCGACGTTCGGGGTCACGACGACGGGCAACAGGTCGGTGGCGTCCTGCTGGGGGCCGAGGATCGCATCGACCACCGGGTCGAGCGTCTCGGCGTTGATCATCGGGAGCCCGTAGAGTTCGACCCGTTCGAGGTCCGTCGAGCGTCGCCCGATCGCAGGCTCGCCCTCGTCCGTCCCGTCGGCTGACGAACCCGTGTCTGCAGACGGACCCGTCACGTCCGGGGGCGGCATCGCTGATCTTGGACGGGTTTGACGAGGCATCGAGAAGTGACCACGGGTCGACTGGTTGTGTGTCCTCGAACAGCGACGGCGGAGGGGAATCACGCCCACTCCGAACATCAGGCCCACACAGGATGTTCGTTCGAGGTTGTACGTTCGAGGGAGGCCAAGGGCCAACGAGCACCCAGCGTAGTCCGACCGGTCGGGTTCCCGACGGCACCTCCGACAACCGCTGTTGCGGTGGCGCCGGGTCGGGTCGCCGCCGCCGCGGTGCCCGGCACTCGCCGTAGACTTCGGCGCAATGAGTGAGTCGTCTGCCCGGCCGACCCAACCGCTCCGGGCCGCAGTCGTCGGATCCGGTGCGATCGCCAGGGAGCACCTCAGCTTCCTCGCCGGGACCTCTCCGATCCGGCCGTCACGGCCGGTCGACGGTCGGATCCGACTCGTCGGCGTCTGTGACCTGTCGCCGGTCACCGCCAGCTACGGGGCCGACGAGTACGGCGCCGACGCCGCCTACACCGACCTGGCCACGATGCTCGACGAGGCGCGGCCAGACGTCGTGCACGTCCTGACACCGCCGGCCACCCACTCCCCGATCGCGTCGGCCTGCCTCCTGGCCGGGGCGAACGTGATCTGCGAGAAGCCGATCACCGCGACCGCCGGCGAGCTCGTCGACCTGCTCGAGGTGGCCCAGAGCGCAGGGCGGCACCTGATGGAGAGCCAGAACTACCGGTTCAACCGGCCGGTCCTGTCGCTCGTCGATGCCATCGACGACGGTCGGCTCGGTGCCGTCCGGGAGGTCGAGATCCGGATCGTGCTGCCGGTCACCGATCCCGAGAACCGCTTCGCCGACCCCCACCTGCCGAGCCCGATCCACGAGATGCCGGCCGGGGTGATCCACGACGTCATCACCCACATGGCCTACCTGCTGTTGCTGCTCGGACGCCCGGTGTCGTTCGACCGCATCGCCGCCGCCTGGAGCAACCACGGCGACAACCCGCTGTTCCGTTTCGACGACCTGGACGCCGTGCTGATCGGGCACACGGCCGACGGGCCGCTGCACGCACGCCTCCGATTCGACGCCGAGGCGTCGCCGGACACCTTCTCGATCCGGGTCCGCGGGACCGAGGGCTGGGCCGAGACCGATCTCTACCAGCCCTACGTCCGCGTCGTCCGTCCCCGGACCGGAGGCCAGCAACTCAGCCCGATCATCAACCACGTCGCCGGCGGCTGGCGGCTCCTGGAGGCCGGCACCCGCAACGTCGGTCGCAAGATCATGCAGCAGACGCCCTACGAGGGGCTCCACCGCATGCTGGACCTGACCTACGACGCCATCGCCGACGGTCGACCGCTCCCGATCTCGAACGACGACATGCTCGAGACGTCCAAACTGGTCGACCGGCTGCTCGACGACAAGGTCCGCCTGTGAGCGACACGACGAGCGTCCCAGCCGACGCCGACCCGGACGACCGAGCCAACGCCGCCGGGGCCGGCGGCGCCTCCCCCGTGCCCCGTTGCCTCTACATCACCGGGGCAACCGGGTTCGTCGGCTCGGCCGTGGTCCGGGTCGCCGTGGCCAGGGGCCACCGTGTCGTCGCCGTGACCAGACCGGGCAGCACTGCGACCGCTCTGCGGGCCGAAGGGTCGGACGGACTGCGACTCGCCCGGGTCGATCTGCGATCCACCGACGGTCTGGCCGAGTCGCTCACCGGCGTCGACACGGTGATCCACCTGGCGGCCGCCAAGGCCGGCACCTTCGCCACCCAGTTCGCTGGCACGGTGGTGGCAACCGAGAACCTGCTCGGGGCGATGGAACGGGCCGGCGTCGACCGGCTCGTCGGGATCAGCACGTTCTCGGTCTACGACTACCGCAACCTCTCCCCCGGCACGGTGATCGACGAGGACGCACCGATCGACCTCGAACCGACCAGGCGAGACGAGTACGCCAAGACGAAGCTGGTCCAGGAGCGTCTGTACCGGGACTTCACCGGTGGCGACCGGCGCCACGTGATCGTCCGGCCCGGCATGATCTATGGGGCCGACAACCTCTGGCACGCCCTGCTCGGGACCGAGCTCGGACCGGCCTACGTCCGGATCGGGAGCCGGGCGGTGCTGCCGATGACCTACGTCGAGAACTGCGCCGAGGCCATCGTGCTGGCGGCCGAGCGACTCGGTGACGCCACATCCCCGGTGGCCGGTGAGGTCATCAACGTCGTCGACGACGACCTCCCGACCCAGCAGGCCTACGCCGACGCCGTCGCCTCCCGGACCGAGGTGCCGAGCAACGTGACCGTCCCCTGGGCGCTGGTACGGGCCGGGGCCGAGACCCTCGCCGTGGCCAACCGTCGGCTGCTCGGGGGCCGGGCGAAGTTCCCCGGCATCGCCGTACCCGAGCGGCTGCACGCCCGGTTCAAGCCGCTCCGCTACACCAACGCCAAAGCGAAGCGTCTGCTCGGCTGGTCCCCCCGCTATGGCCTGTCCGAGGCCATCGAGCGCAGCCTGGCCGCCGAGGCCGACCGGGCCGCAGCCGCCACGAGCGACAATGAGGACCGAGACGCGGACCGGGAAGGGGACGGGCACGACGAGGCCTCGGTCGGCCAACCAGGCGCTCGCCGGGTCGGTCCATGACCGACCGGCCCCGGCTGGCCTACCTCACCGGCGAGTTCCCCCGGGCAACCGACACCTTCATCCAGCGCGAGATCGCGGCCCTGCGGGCGGATGGTTTCGAGCTCGACACGTTCGGTGTCCGGCGGACCGGGCCCGAACACCTGGTCGGCCCGGAACAGCGGGAGGCCCAGGCCACCACGACCTATCTGCTCGACCTCGCCCGCACCCCGGCGCTCGTCCTGGCCCTGCTCGGCGCCGCCGTTCGGGCTCCCCGCCGGCTGGCGGCGGCAACGGCGCTGGCCCTGGCAACCAAACGGCCCGGCATCCGGGGCGCGGTCTATCAGCTGATCTACCTGGTCGAGGCGATCGTGCTGGCCAACGAGCTGAGACGCCGCCGGATCGACCACCTCCACAACCACTTCGGCGACTCCAGCTGCACGGTGGCGATGCTCGCCTCGGCGGTCTCGGGGGTTCCCTACAGCTTCACCCTGCACGGCTCGGCCATCTTCTACGAGGCCTACACCTGGCGTCTCGACGCCAAACTCGACCGGGCCGCGTTCGTGGCAACGATCAGCCACTTCACCCGAAGCCAGGCCGCGATGTTCGCCGCAAGCGAGACGATGGAGCGGGTCCACATCGTGCACTGCGGAGTCGAGCCGGGCCGCCTCCGACCGGTCGAGCACCGTGGCCAGGGCCTGCACCTGATCTTCGTCGGCCGGGTGGTCGAGCAGAAGGGCCTCGTCGTGCTGTTCGAGGCGATGCGGGAGCTGCTGGACGACCGTCCCGGCCTGCGGCTCACGGTCGTCGGCGACGGCCCTGACCGTCCGGCGTTGACCTCGCTTGCTGCGTCGATGGGTCTCGGTGAGCAGGTCGACTTCGTCGGGGCCAAGTCGCAGAACGAGGTCGTCGAGCTGCTGGCCGGCGCCGACGTGTTCGTGCTGCCCAGCTACGCCGAGGGCGTGCCGGTCGTGGTCATGGAGGCGCTCGGCTCGGCTGTCCCGGTCGTTGCCAGCTTCGTCGGTGGCATGGCCGAGCTGGTGATCGACGACGTGACCGGGTTCCTGGTCCGGCCCGCCGACGCCGACCAGTTGGCCGATCGGGTCGGGCGACTCGTCGACGACCCCGAGCTGCGACGGACGTTGGGTTGCGCCGGTCGTGACCGGGTCATCGCCGAGTTCGACTCCCGCATCGAGGCATCCCGTCTCGGCGCGCTGTTCGACGGCCACCACTCGGGGGTGGCGTCACCGGTCCGCCCGGAGCCGGCCGCCGCGCTCGGGACAGGTGCGGCCGACGCCGGCTGATCAGCGGGGTTCGCCGACCGGCTGGCCGGCCAGGCCGTCGAGCACGTCGACGAGCGCGGCGGCCGCCGCGGCATCGGTGCAGTTCGCCTCGGCGAACTCGAGCGCCGCAGCGTCGAGCCGGGCCCGCTCGGCCTCGTCGCCCCACATCCTGTCGATCGCCGCCGCCAGCTCACCAACATCGCCGAGGTCGGCGCACAGCACGTTGTCGTTCTCGTTGCAGTAGTCGTCGAGCCCGGAACGGCGGGTGATGACCATCGAGCGTCCGTGACGGAACGTCTCGACGATGGTGACCAGGCCGGCGGTCGTTCCACCGTCGGTCAGGGGCACCACGTTGACTGCGGCGTGGCGGACCAGCCGACGGATCTCGGGCCGGGAGATCTGAGGCAGGATCTCGACGTTGTCCGGCACCGTCAGGCCATCAAGGGCCCGATCGGATGCCAGCACCAGCGTGCGGTGGCCGAGCTTGCCGACGGCGGCGAAGAACGTCTCGTAGTCCCGGTAGCCGGTCCCGGTGGCGAAGACGTACGGTTCGTCCTGGTCCGGTGGCCTGGCGGTCTCGACGTCGCCACCGTACTGGAGCGGGACGAACGAGAACCGCTCGGCCGGCAGGCCGAGCAGGCGTTGGTAGACGGGGATCTCCGCCGTCGAGTGCACGACGAACCGGTCGACCTTGCGAAGGGCGACCCTGGCCCCGGCCCGACGCACGCCGGTGGCGATGCCCTCGGTGTTGAACAGCCAGGCCACCAGTGGGCGATGATCGCGACGCACCAGCTTCAGCCCGGCGGTCGTCGCCGCCAGCTGGGGGAAGACGGTGATGATCCCGTCGGCCGGGGCCCCGAGTGCGGCGACGGCCTGACGGCCTCGATCGGCCCACTCCCCGACCCCGGCGCTGGCCGACGCCTGGTGCCAGTTCCGGTCATCGCCGACCCGCGGTACGAGGGTGAAACGATGGCGCCCGCCGACAACCGAGTCGCTGATCCAGCGATCGTCGGCCGTCTCGAAATATGGTGCGGCGACCACCCAATCCATGTTCGTTCCCGCTTCCCTCAGCCGGTAGGCCTCGGCGCAGCCAGTCTGGCCGGTCCTCTCCCCGGGGAATCGGCCGATGAGCTGCCGTACTTGACCGGCTCACACCCTAGCTCAGCGGCGCGAACTTGGACACGATGCACGCCCATGGTGGGTACTTCGCCCCCCAGGTTCGACGAGCCGCCCGCTGGAGGGGGCCGGAGGTCGGTCGAGGTCAGCCGGGCACGCCGGCCGATGGGGTCCGTCCGCGGCGCCGGTCGGCTCGGCGCTGGTAGTGGATCATCGCCGCCCAGCTGACGACGACGAGATAGGTCTCGCTGATCAGGGTGGCGGCGACGGCGCCCTGCCAGCCGAGCCACGGGATCAGGGTGACGTAGAGCAGGGCCGACACGGCGGCCGACGACAGGTAGATGGCGGCCCGCTCCCTGGTTTTGCCCAGACCGAGCAGGGCGTTGAGTGGCGTGCCGCTGATGGCCATCAACGGGATGAACAACGCCAGCCAGGGCACGATGTCCTTGGCCTCGGCGAACTCGTCGTTGATCAGGAAGTCGATGATCGGGGTGAGCAGGTAGAGCACGACGTAGATCGCCCCGGCGGCGAGCCAGCCGATCACGAAGAGCACCGCGGACAACACGGCGGCCCGGCGGAGGTGATAGCCGTCGGCCTCGTCCTCACCGTCGTGCAGGAACCGGTGGAAGGCGGCCTGGCCGATGACCCGGATCGGCAGGCTGCCGAGCAGCACCACCCGGTAGGCGGCGGCGTAGATGCCGGCGTCGTAGCGCAGCCCGAAGGCGTTGAGCGCCACCTTGTCGCCGTCGAGCTGGATCTGGCTGGCGGCCAGGGGGACGGCGAACACGGCGCTGCTCCTCCAGGCGTCCTCGGGGGGCCGCCGGAAGCTCAGGTGGTAGCCCAGCCGGGGCAGGCGGTGGAAGATCAGCCAGGCGGCGAGCGCGCCGTACAACACGAGGTAGGTCAGGCCGAGGTTGCGGACCGTCAGGTTGTCGGTGACGAACAGCGCCGGCACGGCGACCAGCTTGAGCCCGACAGCCATCATCCGCACACGGATCATCGCCGGGAAGTCCGCCGCGATCTGCACCAGCCAACTGGCGACCCAGATCATCGACGCCGCAAACAGCTCGCTCGCGGTGATCAGCACGATCTCGGTCAGCGGCAGCTCGATGAGGACGAAGGACAGCAGGATCGAGAGCACGGTTGCCAGCGCGCCGGCGATGACGGCGAGCGACAGGAACGAGCCCTGGATCTGGTCGAGGGGCTCGTTGTACCGGAACCGGCGCTGGACCAGGGCCAGCCCCGGTCCCGAGTAGGTGATGGCGGAGAAGGTGGTCGACAGGGCGTACAGGCCGGTGAAGCTGCCGTACTCGGGCGGGTCGAGGACCCTCGTCAACAGCACGAACGAGACCATCGCCGCCAGCACGGCGAGCAGGTCGAGCGCGGCCGACCACATGGTGTCTCCGGCCAGGCCGTCGAAGGCATGCCACAGCCGAGACAGGGGGCCGAAGCGACCCCGATCGTCAGAGGAGTTCATCGTTGTCAGCGCCCGATGTCGTTGCGAAAGGAGGATGACCGGAGGGAGCGGTCATCGTCCAGTGACATGGGCTCAGACTACCAGCGGCGCTCGACCGGCCAGCGGCCACGATCGGGGAGCAGCATCACCCAGCGACGGCGCGACGCTCCCCGATGAAGTCCCGGAGCATGTCGTCGAGACGGTCGAGGAAGGCGGTGGACGAGTAACGCTCGAGGAGGATCTGGCGGGCCCGGTCGGCCCGGTCGGCGGAGCCCTTGCGGTCGGCCAGGACCTCGTCGACGGCCTGGCGGAGCAGGTCGGGGCTGGCCGGCGGAACACCGACGAGGAGGTCCTCGGCGACGAGCCGATCGATGATGCCGGTCGAGCGGGTGACCACGACCGGGGCGGCGCAGGCGATCGCCTCGAACAGCGTCGTCAGGCCGGCCGAGTACCGGTTCTCCTTCACCGCCAGCACCATCACGTCGGCCCGTTGGTAGAGGCTGCGCAGTGCGGCGAAGTCGAGGTGCTCGAAGGTCATGTTTGCCGGCACCGGCTCGGGCATCGTGTAGCGGGTCTTGTCCGACCGATTGGGCGAGGCGAAGCACACCTCGACCGTGACGTCGGCGTCGGCCAGGGCGAGGCCCATCGTCTCGTAGTCGCGCTGCTCGACCCCGCTTCCGGCGATCAGCGGCGGCGTGTTCACGGGCCGCTCGGCGAGCGGCCGGAAGAACGCCGTGTCGGTCATCCCGTCGATCGAGTGGATGCCGGCGGCGAAGCGACCGAACGAGCGGCGGGCGTCATCTGCCTGTTGCTCAGTCGGGACGAGGATCAGCAACCGGACCCGCAGCAGGACGAGGAGCCAGCCGACGAGCTGCGTCCGGCGACGGTTGACGTCGATGAACGAGATGGCAAACGAGGCCCGCCGGCGGCGGAGTGCACACAGCAGCGCAAGCGGCACCCCGCTGTCGCAGCCGGCGGCGTAGACCGAGTCGCCCGGCTCGACCCGGCCGACCACCCGGCGGGCCAGCTCCCAGTGCATTGGCTGCCCGTAGAGGCGGGCGGCCAATCGATCGACCAGGCTCGGTTCCCGCTGACCGTCGGCCGGCTGGCTGATGTCACCCCCGAGCCGCTCGGCCACACGCGGCAGCACATGCTCCGGCGACAGGTCGTCGGCAGCGTTTCGGGCGAAGTCGGGGAAGTCGAAGTAGGTGCTTGACAGGACGTGCCAGGCCACGTCGGCGACTCTAGTACGCCTCGTCGGGCCACTCCGGCCACTCCCCCTTCGAGACGCCCGGCCCGACCGGCCCCTGGTCGTCTGCGGTCGCCCCCGATCGGATCGCAGCCGGGCGCTGCGTATGCTGCGACGTGCCCTCCGACGACCCCGCCGCCGACCATCAGCCGGCGCCGACAGCGCCGCCGACGCGCGTCGGGGTGTACATCTGCACGTTCCGCCGGAACGGACCGCTCCGGCGGATGCTCGACTCGTTGCAGGTCGCAGCCGACCGGGCGGCGCCCGACATCGAGCTCGGGGTGGCCGTCATCGACGACAACCCCGACGGCGCCGCTCGGGTCGTCGTCGACGAGTCGGCCGACACGTTCCCACTCGGCCTGCACTACCGCCACGTCGGCGCCGGCAACATCGCCATGGCCCGCAACGCCGGGCTGGAGGCGGCGATGGCCATCGGTGACTGGGTCGCGATGGTCGACGACGACCAGGTGGTCGTTCCCGACTGGCTGACCGAGCTGGTCGCCGTGCAGCGACGGACCGGCGCCGACGGCATCACTGCGCCCGTCTACCCCCGCTTCCCCGACGACGCCCCGCCGTTCCTCACCGAGCAGCGCTTCGGCGAGCTGTGGGGCACACCGGTGAAAGACGACGGCAGCCCGGTGACCGACCTGCAGACCGCGAACTCGATGATCCGCACGTCGTTCCTGGAGCAGCACCCCGACGTGCGGTTCTCGAACGACCTCGGCAAGACCGGCGGTGAGGACATGGTCTTCTACCGGGCCGCCCTGGCCGCCGGGCTGCGGGCCAACTACAGCCGCGAGGCCGTCAACTGGGAATACTACGAGGGCGACCGGGCGACGTGGCGATACCAACTCCGGCGCTCGCTGTGGCACGGCAACACGATGGCGGTCACGGAGCTCCGGGCCGGTCGGGCCAACCGCGTGCGGCTGGTGGCGAGGGCGCTCAAACGGGGCCTGACCGCAGCGGTGGTCGAGCCGATCGCCAGGCGACGACGGGGCGAGCCGGCTCGTCTGCGCTACGCCGTGACCGAGAGCCTGCTCGGCATCGGCCTCCTGCTCGGCGCGGCCGGTGTCCGCCTCGACCACGCCTGATCACGCGGTCTCCCCGTCCACCAACTCGACGCAACCGGCGGCGAGAGCCCGCCGACGACGTCGTTCAGCGGGCGTCGGCCGACACGCCGGGGGCGACCTCGTCGAGCACGCGGACCAGGTGCCCGGCCGCGGCCTCGTCGGTGCAGTGGGTCAGGCCGAACTCGGTGGCGCCGCGATCGAGCCGAGCCCGCTCGTCATCGTCCGACCACATCCGCTCGATGGCCTCGGCCAGCCCGGTGACGTCGTGCAGGTCGGCGCAGAGCACCGTCTCGTTCTCGATGAAATAGTCGTCGAGGCCGGGCCGGCGGGTGGCGACGAGCGACCGACCGTGGCGGAACGCCTCGACGATCGTGACCAGGCCGGCGGTGGCCGCCTCGGGACTCAACGGGAGCACGTTCACCCGGGCGTGGCGGACCAGCCGGCGGATCTCCGGCCGTGGGATCTGCTCGAGGATCTCGACGTTGGTCGGGACGTCCAGCCCGGCGAGGGCCCGGGTGCCGGACAACACGAGGGTCCGATAGCCGAGCCGATCGACCGCCTTGAAGAACGTGTCGTAGTCCCGGAAGGCGCTCCCGGTGGTGAACACGTAGGGCTCGTCCTGACCGAGGGGCCGCTCGGT
>JBCCVL010000002.1:0-109971 GCA_039195375.1 Actinomycetota bacterium | reverse complement strand
GGAGCGGCACGTCGTTCGACGAGTACACCCGCCTCGACCTCTACTACGTCAACAACTGGTCGCTGCTGGTCGACCTGTCGATCCTGGCCAGGACCGTCCCGGCCGTCGTCCGCAGCGACGGCGCATTCTGAGCGCTCACGATCCCAGCAGCTCCACTCGGCCACCTGGCCACCCACCTCTCCTGGCGCCACCTGCGTCGACGAGCTCGACTAGCTCGACGAGGTCGATCGGTCGGGTGCGCTCACGCCGCGTCGGGGAACGGCGGATCGACCTCGGTCGGCGGCACCAGGTCGGGGCCGCCGTCGGTCCCCTGGCGTCCGGACCAGCGGGTGATCGTGGCCCGGCGGGGCCGGTCGAGGCGGGCATCGGCCCACTCGGCATGGGCCGCCCGCAGCGTGACCGGCAGGCGGGCCACCTGGCGGCTGCTGAGGGGCGGCAGCCGACGGCGCACCGCCAGTCGGGGACCGTTGCGACGGGCGGCACCGAAGCGTGACGTGCGGTCGATCGCCCGCCAGAACGGTCCGTTGCGTCCGCCCTTCATGCCGATGCCGAGCTCGCGGGCCCAGACGGCGCTGTCGACCGTGTAGCCGTCCGGCTGTCGCTCGAGGTCGGCGGCCAGCCGCCGGAGGAGCAGCAGGCACGATGGCCCCAGGACGGGAAGCCAGAACCGCTCGACGTAGCCGGAACGAGGGTCGTGGCCCAGCTGGTCGAGCACGGGGTCCGGCCACGAGGTGATCACCAACCGGTCCTCGGGGAACACGGGCTCTCGACGTGTCCGGCTCCGGTCCGGCATCGGCTCTGGCCCCGGGTGCGCTTCGCTCATCAACTCGCTCCTGAATCTTCGGCCCGGATCGGCGAACACGGTCCGGGTCCGGGGAACTCCTGCGGTCGGACGTATCGGTCCGACGGTCGGCTGGCGGGGCCACCGACGAGTGGTCAGGGGTTGACGACGGACGCCAACCTACCGATCTGGTCCGGTCGACACGATGGGGACCTGGCCCCATCCGGGCAGCCGGAGCGGTCGGTGAGCGGCAGCCGTCGAGCGGTGGAGAGGTTCGGAGGCGACGGCCGCGAGCCACTACGGTCGGGGTCGTGACCGACGCCGGTGCTGACCAACCGACCACAACCCCGATCCCGGCCGAGTCGATCCTCGCATCGGCCGCCGGCCTCATCGACGGGGCCGAACGCGTGACCGTCCTGACCGGAGCCGGGATCTCGACCGACTCTCGCATCCCCGACTTCCGGGGCCCTCAGGGGGTCTGGACCAAGAACCCGGGGGCCGAGAAGAAGGCGACGCTCCAGAACTACTTGGCCGACCCCGAACTCCGGCGCCAGTCGTGGCGGACGCGCCTCGATTCGCCGGTGTGGGCGGCCGAGCCGAACCCGGGTCATCTGGCGCTGCTGCGGCTCGAGGAGCGCCGCAAGCTCCAGCTCCTGATCACCCAGAACATCGACGGCCTGCACCATGCCGCCGGCTCGGATCCCGACCGCATCGTCGAGGTCCACGGCAACGTGCGGGAGGTGATGTGCATGGACTGCGACTACCGGGCGCCGATGACCGATGCCCTCGACCGTGTGCGCCTCGGCGAGGAGGATCCTCCCTGTCCCCGCTGCGGTGGGATCCTCAAGTCGGCGACGATCAGCTTCGGCCAGAACCTGGTGTTGGAGGACATCGAGCGGTCAAACGAGGCCGCCGCCACCTGCGACCTGCTGCTGGCAGTCGGTTCCACCCTGTCGGTGTTCCCGGTCGCCAGGGTCGTCCCGATCGCCAAGACCTCCGGGGCGAGGGTGGTCATCGTCAACGGGAGCCCGACCGAGATGGACGAGCTGGCCGACGTCGTCGTCCAGGGGTCGATCAGTGACGTCCTGCCCCGCATCCTCGGCTGAGCCACCGCATCGGCGGAGTGGTGCACGCCACAGCGAAGGCTGGAATAGCGGCCCGACGGGCCCGGTTGTCCCCAATTGTCGACCCAGCCAGTAGGGTTTTGGTCGGCGACGATCCGTTGAGCAGGTGAACGATGCCCAGTTTCCGTGAACTCCTGGCCGAGACCAAGGCCGCCATCGCCGAGACCGACCCCGCCGGGGCCGAGGCGGCCATCGAGGCCGGCGCCACCCTGGTCGACGTACGCGAACCGGACGAGACCGCCCAGGGCGTCGTGCCCGGCTCGGTCCAGGTCGTCCGTGGCAATCTCGAGTCGCAGATCGAGGCCAGGATCCCCGACAAGTCGACGCCGCTCGTGGTGATGTGCGCCGGCGGCGTCCGGTCCGCCTTCGCCACCAGGACCCTCGAGTCGCTCGGCTACACCGACGTCACGTCGATGGACGGCGGCTTCAACCGGTGGAAGGACGAGGGCCGGGCCTGGGAGGTCCCCCAGACCCTCACGGCCGACCAGCGCAATCGCTACAGCCGCCACCTGCTGCTCCCCGAGGTCGGCGAGGCCGGCCAGCAGAAGCTGCTGGCGGCCAAGGTGCTCCTGCTCGGCGCCGGCGGGCTTGGCTCACCCGCCGCCCTGTATCTGGCGGCGGCCGGCGTCGGCACGATCGGCATCATCGACATGGACGTCGTCGACGAGTCCAACCTGCAGCGTCAGATCCTCCACAACCTCGATCGGGTGGGCGAGCGGAAGGTCGACTCCGCCAGGATGACCCTGGAGGCGATGAACCCCGACCTCGAGGTCATCACCTTCGACGAGCGGCTCGGTGCCGACAACATCATGGAGATCCTCGCCGGCTTCGACGTGGTCGTCGACGGCGCCGACAACTTCCCGAGCCGCTACCTGCTCAACGACGCCTCGGTGAAGCTCGGCATCCCCGTGGTCCACGGCTCGATCTTCCGCTTCGAGGGCCAGGTCACCGTGTTCGACCCGCTCGACGGACCGACCTACCGTGACCTCCTGCCCGAGCCCCCGCCGCCGGAGCTCGCCCCGAGTTGCGCCGAGGCCGGCGTGCTCGGCGTGCTGCCCGGCATCGTCGGCTCGATCCAGGCCCTCGAGGCCATCAAGTTGATCCTCGACCTCGGTGATTCGCTTCGAGGCCGTCTGCTCGCCTTCGATGCGCTCGAGATGACGTTCCGGGAGTACAAGCTCAACGTCGACCCGGCGAACGAGGTGACCCACGTCAATCGGGAGCTGATCAAGGTCACCGAGCTCGACGGACTGTGCGCTCCGCAGCTCTCCACGGTGGCCACCTGACGTTCGCCACACCCGCGGCCAACGGCCCGGGCCGGCGCAGAACCGCCCGTCGCTGCATCGTCCACCAGCGACCTGGATGGCGCTGAAACCCGCTGAATCACTGGGCTTTTGCCCGGTCCGCTGACGTTGCGGGCCCGTCTCGGTCCGCTACGTTTTCTCGTATCAGGACTTCGATGG
Source organism: Actinomycetota bacterium (assembly GCA_039195375.1). Classification (GTDB taxonomy): domain Bacteria; phylum Actinomycetota; class Acidimicrobiia; order Acidimicrobiales; family SZUA-35; genus JAHELU01. The sequence continues at coordinate 106,603 of JBCCVL010000002.1, read as the reverse complement.
GTTCCGCCGCCCCATCGCGCCGACGATGGATACTCGCGCTTGCCGTGCTCGCAGGCGCGGCCCTCGTCGCGACCGTCCCGCTGCTCGACCGGGCCGGTGCGCCGAGCGGGACGGAACGAGTGGGCCGAGGCGCCACCGACGGGATCGACGGCGCCGGCGGCGACGGGGACGGCATCGTCGGGATCGATGCCCGACCCGGCCGGGTCGTCACCGTGTCGGTTGCCTTCGAGCCCGGCTGGGTCGTGCCGCAGCTGGCCGGGAGGGACCAGGGGGTCACCGCCACCGGTCTACCGGAGGGTCGAGAGCCGGGAGCGGAGACCGTCGGTGCCACCGTGGCCGTGCCGAGCGGGTCCGAGAGTTTCGTCGTCCGCTCGCCGATCGGTCGGAGCCTGGCCTTCCGCATCCGCATCGGCGCCACCTGGACGTCGTGGAACGGGGTCGGCATCGGCGAGGACGAGGCCCCCGACGGTCTCGACGGCGAGGAGGGGGCCGGCGCCGGGCCACCGGCTGCGATCCCGATCCTGCTCACCCCCGGGGCCCGCACGATCGAGCTGGCCGACCGGTGGGGGTCGGACGAGCCGATCGAGCTCGTCTTCCTCCCCGGCTTCGACGGACCGACCGCCGAGGTGTTCGACGAGGACTTCGATGGGCCGGCGGCGCCCGCCCTGGCCGGCGCCGACGCGCCGGCCATCCAACCCCGCAGCTCCTGGACGTCGGCGACCTGGGCCGGCGGCAACGCCTCGTGTGGGAGCGGTCCGGGCGTGGCCGACCACCTCCAGGCGGTCATCGTGCATCACACGGTCACGGCCAACGACTACCAGCCAGACCAGGTCGACGATCTGCTGCGCGCCATCCACTACAGCCACACCGAGATCAACGGCTGGTGTGACATCGGCTACAACTTCGTCGTCGACCGCTTCGGCCGCATCTGGGAGGCCCGCACCGGCAGCATCGCCCAGTCGGTGATCGGTGGTCACGCCAGGGGCTTCAACCACGGCACGATGGGTGTCGCCCTGCTCGGACAGCACCACGCCGGTGCCTGGCCGCCGGCCGACACGGTCTCCGAGGCGTCCCGCGACGCCGTCGAGGTGCTGGCCAACTGGAAGCTGGGGGCCGAGGGCGTCGACCCGAACGGTCGCACCTGGCTCCGCAACCGGTCCGGCGCCAGCCGTCAACGCCTGACCGGCGAGACCTGGCACCACGTCCCGACCGTGCTCGGCCACCGCGACGTCGGTCTGACCAGTTGCCCCGGCTCCAACGGCATGGACGTCGTCGACGAGCTGCCCGACCGCCTCGCCCGCCGGGTCGACACCACACCGCCGTACGAATGGGTCGGCTGGCGGGCCAACGACAACGGGCCGGCGTTTGCCATCGCCGACGCCCGCGGCGGCATCCGACCGGCCGGTACCGCCAACCCGTGGTCGTCGGCGCCGAGCGGGGTCGGCGGCGGTTCGGTGATCGCCGTCGGCGGCAACGTCGCCGGCGGCTACCTGCTCACCTCAGCCGGAGCCCTCGTCGCCTACGGCGCCGCCCCCGCCCCGGGGTCGCCGGTGGCCGCCGGCGGACCGATCGATCTCGTCGTCCGCAGCGACGGCTCCAGCGGTTGGCTGTTGGACGGCACCGGCGTGCTCCGCGGCTTCGGCGGTGCGCCCGACATCAGCTCCGGCGTCTCGGGCCCGGTGGCCGCCGACCTCGACGACAACGGGCGAGGCCAGGTGGTCACGGCGTCCGGTCTGGTCGTCGGCATCGGCGGGGTCGCGGGCGGTACGGTCGACGCGGGGGGTGCCACCGTCGTCGACGTCGCCTCGTCGCCAGACGGTGGCGGCTGGGTGCTCGACTCGTCCGGTCGGCTGCTCGGTTTCGGCGGCCGAGGCGACTCCCGGGTCGACCCGGCGGCTGCGCCCGTCGCCGTGGTCGCCGCCTCGACCGAGCCGGGCGGGTGGGTGCTGGACCGCCACGGCCAACTCTGGCCATTCGGCGGGGCCCGGTATGTCCTGCCGGTGGCCACCGATGCCCGATCGGGCGACGCGGTCGACGTCGCCGGGCTCGGCGCGGTCTACGGGGCTGGGTTCCTGGCCAGCTCCGATGCCCGATGGGCCGGCGCCCTGCACCAGTTGTTCCTCGGCCGATCGGCGTCCGACGCCGAGCTCGACGTGGCCGTCACCCGCCTCGAACAGGGTTCGGACCGACTCGACCTGACCACCGAGCTGGCCCGTTCCGACCACTGGGCCGGATCGGAGCTCGACCAGATGTACCTCGACGTGCTCGGCCGACAGGCGGACCCGGACGGCCGGCGCTACTGGATGGGTCAGATCGGTGCCGGGCTCAAGCTGCAGGACCTCGGGACCTACTTCTACGGGTCGACCGAGTACGCGAGGTCCGCCGGTTCCGAGACGGGCTACGTCCGTGGTCTCTACCTGGCGCTGCTCGGGCGTGAGCCCGACGCCGAGGGTCTCGCCTACTGGGCCGGCGAGCTGACGTCCGGGCGGGCCGCGCCGCCCGACATCGCCGCCGGCTTCTACGCCTCGGTCGAGTCCCGCCGCTCCCGGGCCGCCCGCCTCCACCGTCGCATCCTCGGCTCCGAACCCTCCGCCGCCCGCCGCGACGAGCTGGCCGACCGCCTGCCCGTCGTCGGCGACGTCGGCCTGGCCGCCGAGCTCGCCGCCGGCGCCGACTACTACCGGCAGGCAGCCTCCGGCTGACACCCCGCCCCCGATCCCCATCCGCCATCCCGTTCCCGCACGGCCCGACTCGGACCTCCCCGCCGCCATGTCCCACCATCTCCCTCAACTCACCACCCGATCCGCCGACCGTGCGCCCATGTCTGCAACAACGTTGGCCAGCGATGTCGTCGGCGGGGTCGCACCACCCGGTCGGTCGAGCCGACTCCGGTTCCGGCTCCTGACCGTCGTCGCCCTGGTTGCCGCTGCGCTCGTGCCCGTCATCGGGCCGTCGGTGGCCAACGCCCAGTCCGGCCCGACCGTCGTCATCGACGGGCGGGGTTGGGGACACGGTCGGGGTATGGGCCAGTACGGTGCCCTCGGCTACGCCAAGGACTCCGGCTGGACGGCAACCCAGATCCTCGACCACTTCTATGGCGGCACCACGTCGGGGCCGGCACCGGTCCCCGGTGTGCTCGACCCGGACCGGATCCGGGTCGATCTGGTGGCGATGCGGGGCCGGGACACGATCGTGGCCCTCACCAGCGGCACCATCCACGCCACGAACGAGTCCGGCGGGACCCTCACCCGGGTCACCGGCGCCCTCCGGCTCGTCGCCACCCCGACCGGGATGGACGTCTACACCGGACCCGGGTGTGACGGGCCGTGGACGGCGGCCCCCGCCGTCGGCGACCACCTCATCCGCCTCTCGGCCGAAACCACTGCGACCGACCAGAACGGCATGCTCCAGGCGTGCGCCGGCTCACGGACCACCTGGTACGACGGGGAGCTGTGGTCGGTGGCCACCTCCCGGGGCCAGCGGACCCTGAACCTGGTGTCGGTCGAGCAGTACCTTCGGGGCGTCGTCCCAAACGAGGTCCCGGCCAGCTGGCCGGAGGCCACGCTCCAGGCCCAGTCGGTGGCGGCGCGCTCCTACGTCCTGGCCGGCGACACCCGTTGGAGCGACTACGCCGACACCTGCGACTCGACGCTGTGCCAGGTCTACGACGGCCGCTTCACGACCAGGGGTGGCTCGTTCCGCTCCGCCACCCATCCGAGCACCGACGCCGCCATCGCCGCCACCACCGGGACGGTCCGGCTCCGTGGAGACGGCGCGGTCGCCCGCACCGAGTTCTCGTCGAGCACGGGCGGGTGGACGGCCGGCGGCGACTTCCCGGCGGTCGTCGACGATGGCGACGCCGTGACCGACAACCCGAACGCCCGGTGGCGGACGACGGTCGACCTGTCGTCGATCGAATCCTCGTACGGGCGCGGGGCGATCATCGGGATCGCCGTTGTCGAGCGGAACGGGCTCGGTCCGGACGGCGGTCGAGTGGTCGAGGCCGAGCTGCGGTTCGAGCGCGGCTCGGTGTTCGTCGACGGCGACACGGTCCGCCGCCAGTTCGGGCTGCGCTCCAACTGGTTCAGCATCGGCGACCTCACCCGCGGCGGTGTCGTGCAGGAGCCGATCGACGAGCAGTTGATCGCCCGCTACGTCGACCGGGCCTACCGCCAGCTCGCCGGCCGGGCCCCGACCGCCGATGAGGCGGCGCAGGGCCAGGCGGTGGTCCGCAGCGGCTCCCGGCTGGCCCTGGCCGATTCGCTCGTCGAGGGTGCACATTTCTCGGGATCGCTCGTCGACGATCTCTACGAGCAGGCCCTGGGGCGTCAGCCAGACGCCGACGGCCGGGCCTACTGGGTCGCCACCCTGGCCGACGGGCTCAAGTACGAGCATCTCGGCACCCTCTTCTTCGGCGCCGCCGAGTACGTGAACCGGTCGGGTGGGACCAACGCCTCGTTCGTCGACGCGCTGTACCGCGACATCCTCGGCCGCGAGCCGGACGCCGATGGCCGCCGGTACTGGCTGGATCAGCTGGCGGCCGGCCGGGCCAACCCGGATGACGTGGCCAATGCGTTCTACCGCTCGATCGAGTCCCGGCGGGACCGGGCCCGATCGATGCACCGGCTGGTCCTTGGCGGCGAGCCCGGCGCCAGCCTCGTCGAGCGGTTGGCCGAGCGTCTGGCCACCGTCGACGACCTCGAACTGGCCGCCGAACTGGCGGTCGACCTCGACCTGGACACCTGACTCGTGAAGGAAACGATGAGCACCATCCACACCGATCTGGAAGACCCCGCACCGGGGCCGGCCCGTCGCCCGGAACCACCGAGTGGCATCGACCCGAACGCCGCCGTGTACGTGGCCGGCCACCGAGGGCTGGTCGGCTCGGCGATCTGTCGGCGGCTGGCCGCCGCCGGCCACGGCAACGTGATCACCGTGCCCCGAGGCGAGCTCGACCTCCGCGACCAGGCCGCCGTCGACCGCTGGTTCGACGAGCACCGACCCGACTACGTCTACCTGGTCGCCGGCACCGTCGGCGGCATCCTCGCCAACTCCACCCGCCAGGCCGAGTTCCTCTACGACAACCTGATGATCCACGCCACCGTCATCGAGGCGGCGAGGCGGGCCGACGTGACCAAGCTGCTCTACCTCGGCAGCGCCTGCGTCTATCCGCGCCACAGCCCGCAGCCGATACCGGAGTCGGCGCTGATGACCGGGCCGCTCGAGCCGACCAACGAGGGCTACGCGCTGGCCAAGATCGCCGGGATCCGGCTGTGTGGTCACTACCGGGAGCAGTACGGCTGCAACTTCATCACCGCCATGCCGACCAACCTGTACGGTCCCGGCGACAACTTCGACCTCCGGACCAGCCACGTCCTCCCGGCCCTGATGCGCAAGTTCCACGAGGCCAGGGAGGCCGGCCGGGACCGGGTCGAGATCTGGGGGACCGGTCGGGCGAGGCGCGAGTTCCTGCACGTCGACGACCTCGCCGACGCCTGCCTGTTCCTCATGGACCACTACGAGGGCGACGGCCACATCAACGTCGGGACCGGCGTCGACCACTCGATCGGTGAGCTGGCGATGCTGCTGCGCAACCTCGTCCATCCGGAGGCCGACCTCGAGTTCGACCTGACCAGGCCGGACGGGATGCCCCGCCGCGTGCTCGACGTGTCGGCTCTGACCTCCCTCGGCTGGCAGGCCCGCATCGACCTCCCGACCGGCTTGGCCTCGACCTACGAGTGGTACCGGGAGCAGCAGGACATCGTGCTCGACGACCGCGCCGAGGTCGCCGCCCGATGACCATCGTCGACCCGGTCCGAGACGCCCCCGTCGACGGGGCGGCGGGCGAGGCCATCACCCCGGGCACGATCGCCATCGTCAGCCCCCGTCACGGACCCGGGGTCATCGGCGGGGCCGAGGCCGTGCTGGGCGAGACCGCACTCGGGCTGGCCCGCCGGGGTCTGCCGGTGGAGATCCTCACCACGTGCGCCCGGGACCACTACACCTGGGCGAACGAGTTCCCGGCCGGCGTCGATCGGGCCGAAGGGGTCGACGACTCCTGGGACGGGGCACCCGTGCTGGTCCGCCGGTTCCCCGTCGAGCTCGACACGCCGGGCACCAACCGTGACCGCATCGGCGACCGGATCCTGGCCGGCGACCGCATCACCATCCAGGACCAGCAGTGCTGGATCAACGACAGCCTCCGGTCGTCCGGCCTGTGGGACCACGTGTTCGACCATGGGCACCGCTACCGGGCGCTGGTCTTCGCCCCGTACATGTTCTGGACGACCTACGCCGTCAGCGCCATCCACCCCGACCGGTCGATCCTCATGCCGTGCCTGCACGACGAACCGCCGGCCCATCTCGACATCTTCGGGTCGATGATGGCGGGCGCCGGCGGGATCTGGTTCCTGACCGACCCGGAGCGGGACCTGGCCAGGCGGCTCTACCAGCTCCCGGCCAACCAGGCCATCGTCGGCGCATCGATCGTGTTCCCGGACGAGTTCGTGCCGGACCGCTTCGGCGCAGAGTTCGGCATCGATGGCCCGTACCTCTACTACGGCGGCCGTCGGGAATGGGGCAAGGGCTGGGACGACCTGCTCGCCGGCTACGCCCGCTACCTCACCCGCCGCCGGGGCCGATCGGTGCTGCCGCTCGTCACCTCCGGCGTCGGCGCCGTCGACCCTCCGCCCGGCGCCGGTGGCTTCGTGATCGACGTCGGCCTCCTCACCGACCGCCAGCGTGACGACGCCATGGCCGGGGCCGCCGCCTACCTGCAGCCGAGCGCGTTGGAGTCGTTCTCCCGCACCGTGCTCGAGGCCATGGCGGCGTCGACGCCGGTCGTGGCCAACCGGGAGAGCGCCGTGGTCCGCTGGCACCTCGAGAACTCCGGCGCTGGATTGACCTACGACGGCGAGGCCGAGCTCGTCGAGTGTCTCGACTTCGTCACCGACGAGCCGGAGGCGGCCGCTGCGCTGGCCGCGACCGGATCGGCCTACGTCGGCCATCGGTACCGCATCGAGCAGGTGATCGACCGGATGGTCGACAGCCTCGACGACTGGTTCCCAACCGAGGACCAACCCGCCAACGCGACGGTGGGGGCCAGACGATGAGGATCCTGTTGGTCAGCCCGTTTGCGCCCCACCGCGACGGCATCGCCACCTACGCCACCCAGGAGCTGAGGCGGCTCCGCCTTGAGGGCAACACGGTGGAGGTCTGCTCGCCACAGCCGTCGGCCGCCCGCTGGCACCTGCCGCTCGGCGGTCCGGCCGGGATGTCGAAGCTCGTCGCCATGGCCGGCGATCACGACCGGATCGTGCTGCAGTTCGGCCCCGACCTCGCCTTCGGCCGGTGCCGGAGCAGCGCCCAGCGGGTGGCGGTGTGGATGGGGCTCGTGGCGCTGGCCCGTCGCCGACCCCTGGAGCTGCGCGTGCACGAGGTCGAGTACGGGCCGCTCGACCAGAACCCCCTGGAGCGACGGGCGGCACGGCTGGCCCTGGCCGCCGCCGACCGGGTGACCGTCCACACCGCAGCCGAGCGCGATGCGCTCGACCGGCGGCTTGGGATCGGTCACCGGCTCGACATTGTCGACCACGGCCGAGACTTCCGGCCGGCCGTTCGCCTCACCAGGGAGGACGCCCGCCGTCGGCTCGGCCTGCCGGTCGACGGCTACCGGTTCGTCGCCATCGGCTTCCTCCAGCGCCACAAGGGCTTCGACCTCGCGGTCGAGGCGATCGACCGGCTGCCGGGGCGGAACGACGGCTCCGCCGGTGGAGCCCACCTGCACGTCGTCGGCTCGGCTCGGGTCGACCACCCGGAGATCGCCACCTACGTCGCCGATCTCGCCGCCCGCTGCGGCCGAACGGCGGACGCCACCCTCCACGAGGGGTACGTCAGCGACGTCGACTTCGACCGCTGGCTGCAGGCGGCCGACGCCGTCGTGCTGCCGTACCGGGAGATCTGGTCATCCGGTGTGCTGGAGCGTGCTCGGCTGTTCCGGGTCCCGGTCGTCGCCTCCGACCTCCCCCAGCTGCGGGACCAGGCGCCACCCGACACCCTGTTCTTCGACGACGTCGACGAACTGGTTGTCATCATGGACAAGCTGCGGTCGTCGGCCTCCGGCGACGCCGGCGTCCGGAACGGCTCGCCGGCCGAGGGGGACGGGCCAGGGGAGGCGACGATCGCCGGCCGGAGGGCCGAGCCGTGGACCGTCGATCCCGGCGCCCCCGACCGAGCCGACCTGCAGCGTCAGATCGCCGAACGGGCCCGGACGACGGTGATCGGCGGGGCCGGCGTCGAACCGGACGATCGCGACCGGCGGGCCGTCGACGGCCTGCTGGCCCTCGGCCCGCCGCCACGGGTCGAGCCGGTGTCGGCGAGGCCAGGGGTCGCCCCGGTCAAGCGGGCCATCGCCCGGCTGACCAACTGGCGGATCGATCCGGTGGCGGAGCGGCTCGAGGCGCTGCAGCGAGCCACGACGGAGGCGGTGGCCCGCCTGGAGGCCAGGACCGAGACCGTCAAGCAGTTCGACGAGTCCGCGCCCGATCGGGTGGTGGATCGAGTGGAGGAGTGACATGACCATCAAGCGAGACGAGCGCATCGGCTCGGCACCGGAACAGCCGACGCCACCGACCCAGGCGGGAGCGGCCGATGGCCAGGAACCGCCCGACCCCTCGGCCGAGGCCGACCTGCTCCGTCGTCAGCTCCGCAGGGAGCGCGAGCGGTCGCTGAATGCGACCGACCGGGTTCTCGGGGCACAGGCCGAGGCCGCCCAGGCCCGGGCCGAGATCAAGGAGCTCCGCTACATGCTCCACGTTCGCAACGCCGAGCTGGCCGAGTTGGCGGGCCAGCTCGAGCAGGCTCGGGCGACCATGGGTGCCCCATCGGCGGCCCAGGTCGGCGAGTGGGCCAAGCGGGCGCCGGACACGGCCAGGCGGCTCGTCCAGCGGGTGCGCGGATGACGGGGCCAGGCGCTCCGGATCCGCCGTCGACGGCCCGATGCCGGGTCGTGGCCATGACGCCGAACGGGGGAGCGTTGGACGGCTGGACCGGTCCGGTCGAGGCACCGTCTGCGCTGTCCCGTCGCCACCAGGGCACGGCGGAGGACCGGGTGCTCCTGGTCCCCGCCGGCGTCGAGCTGGTCGACGACGCCGAGGCTCGCATCACCGAGATGCTCGTCCACGACCCCGACATCGACCTGGCGTACTTCGATGCCATCGTCGCCAGAGCCGGACAGCCGGACGAAGCCGCCCACCGCCCCGGCTTCTCGCCCGACCGTCTGCTCGGCCAGGACTACCTCGGTCCGGTGGTCCTCATCCGTCGTGATCTCCTGCGACGCCATCGCGACGAGGCCGGCCCGTTCGAGCTGCCACTCGACCGAGATCGACTGGCCGACCTGGCCGCCCGCAGCCCGACCGTGGCCCACCTGCCCCAACTCATCTACGCGACGGAGCTGGCCCCCGACCCCGGCGAACTGCCAGACGGGCCACCGAGCGATCGGCCCTCGCCCCGCCGTCCGGCCGTCAGCATCATCATGCCGACGATGGGTGCGACCCGCCGGATCGACCAGGGCACGGTGACGTTGTGCCTCCAGGCTCTCGATTCGGTGGTGACCCTGACCAGCTACCGCCCGCTCGAAATCGTGCTGGTCGTCACCCCCGGCACGCCCGACGACCTCCAGGCCCGCCTGGCCGCCACCATCGGTCGTCACCCGGCCGAGCGGCGACCGGCGGTCCGGATCTGCCGCGACGACCGGCCGTTCAACTTCGCCAACGCCTGCAACCGGGGCGCCATCATGGCCAGGGGTGAGGTGCTGGTATTCCTCAACGACGATACCGAGGTCGTCACCCCCGACTGGCTCGACCGCCTCGTCGGGTGGGCGACCGAGCCCGGCATCGGGGCCGTCGGGGCCCGTCTGCTGTACGGCGACGGCACGATCCAGCACGCGGGGATCTGGAGTCGCGGCGGCCATCCGGCCCACCGCTACCAGGGCTTCCGGGCCGACCATCCCGGTCATCTCGGCAGCCTGCAGACGGTCCAGAACTGCCTGGCCGTCACCGGCGCCTGCCTCGCCGTCGAGGGTGACAAGTTCCATCGGGCCGGCGGCTTCTGTCCCGAGTTCCCGTCGAGCTACAACGACGTCGATCTCTGCCTGAAGCTCGACGCCCTCGGCCACCGGACCGTCGTCGACCCCGGCGCCGTGCTCCACCACCACGAGGCCTCCAGTCGCGATCCCGTCATCGAGGACTGGGAGCGCGAGCTGTTGAACCGGCGGTGGCGCCGGCTGCTGATCGCCGACCCGAACGACAACCCGAACCATCTCGCTCCGGGAGCCGACGAATACCCTCCCCCCGACCCGGCGGTCACACTGCGGAAGCAACGACGGTCCGGCTACGGCCATCCGGCCCGGCTGTGGCGACGGCCGACCCCGGCCACCGACCTCATCGACCTCGAGCGATCGCCCGCTACCGTCGAGACCAGTCAGGAGGAAGACCTTGTCTCCTAGCTCGTCGTCTCCTAGCTCGTCGTCTCCTAGCTCGTCGTCTCCGAGCTCGTCGTCTTCGGGTGCTCCGTCTCCGAGTGCTCCGTCTCGAGGTGCCTGGCCTCGTCGAGCGTCCAATGGCGGGTCCCCGAATGGCACCGGCCCCACCTCGACCAACGGCTCCGGGCGCTCGCCCCGCACCGGTCGTCCACCCTTCGACCGGATCGCCGTGATCGGCGCACGGGGACAGCTCGGGTCGGCCCTGGTCGACCGCCGGTGGGCGGTCGGCACCCTCGTGCTGCCCGTGACCCGCGACCAACTCGACCTCACCGATCCGGCCGCGGTCTGGTCGTACCTGCTGCGGTGGCGGCCCCAGGTCGTGGTCAATGCCGCCGCCTACACCCAGGTCGACCGGGCCGAAGACGAGCCCGAGCTGGCGGTGGCCGTCAACCAGGCCGCGGTCGCCTCGATCGTGCAGGGCGTCCGAGCCATCGGGGCCCGCCTGATCCACGTGTCGACCGACTACGTCTTCGACGGGACCGCCGACGGTTGGTACCGGGAGGCCGACCAGGTCAACCCGTTGGGCGTCTACGGACGGTCGAAGCGGGCCGGCGAGCTCGAGGCGTTTGCGCTCGACGACAGCCTGGTCGTCCGCACCTCCGGCCTCTACTCCAGTACCGGCACCAACTTCGTGCGGACCATCCGCCAGTTCGGCCGGGAGCGCGACCGACTCGAGGTCGTCGACGATCAGCGTCTCTGCCCGACGTCGGCCGAGGACCTGGCCGAGGCCATCGGCGTTGCCATCGAGGCCGGCCTGAAGCACACCGGGTTGTTCCACGTGGCGGCTCCCGACGATGCCTCGTGGTGGGAGGTGGCCGATGAGATCCTCCACCTCGACGATCGCCGGTCCGCGGTGGAGCTCGATCGGATCTCCACCGAGCAGCGGATGGCCCAGGGACGGTCGATCGCTCGTCGCCCGGCCGACTCCCGGCTCAGCAGCGAGGCCTTCGCCACGGCCTACGACCACACGCTGCGGCCATGGCGCGAGGCATTGGCCGACGTGTGTCGACAGCTGTCACGCCGGGACGGCGAGCAGGCGACCGCCCCCGTCTAGCCGGGTTGCGGTCGCGTGGTCTGGCCCGCTGGCGTCGGACCGTCGAAGACGAGGTCGATCAGCGCCCTCGCCGCCGCCGACACCGACAGCCGACGCTCGGCAACGGCCAGTTCCAGGTCCCGGTGCCGAGCAGCGAAGCGGTCGTCGGCGGTCGCTCGGGCGAACAGGGCCGAGCCGACCTCGTCGGTCAGCTGGGCGACCGCCTGCTCGGCCCGCAACCGGGCCAGCGCCCCGCTCACCTCGAGCCGGCCGCGCAGCTCGGTCAGTGTGGCCCAGACCTCGTCGACCCCGTCGCCCGCGGTACTCGAACAGGTCAGCACCGGCGTGTCGATCCCGACGTGCTTCGACCGGACCAGGTGCAACGCCAGCCGGTAGTCACCGGCGGTCTGCTCGGCCAGCGGGGCCAGGTCGCCGTCGGCCTTGTTGACGACGACCAGGTCGGCCAGTTCCATGACACCCCGCTTGATGCCCTGCAGGTCGTCGCCGCCGCCGGGGGCGACCAGCAACAGGAACAGATCGGTCACGGTGGCCACCGTCGTCTCCGACTGCCCGACACCGACGGTCTCGACCAGGATCAGGTCGTAGCCGGCCGCCTCACACAGGGCGATGGCATCCCGGGTGCGGCGGCCGATGCCGCCGAGCGTGCCGCCGGAGGGGGACGGGCGGATGAACACGTCGTCGCGGCCGGCGAGGGACGCCATCCTGGTCTTGTCGCCGAGGATCGAGCCACGGCCGGCCGAGCTCGACGGATCGACGGCCAGGACGGCCAGGCGATGGCCCCGCTCGACGACCCGGGAGCCGAAGGCGTCGATGAACGTGCTCTTGCCGACGCCTGGCGGGCCGGTGATCCCGATCCGGAGCGCGCCACCGGTGCTGGGCAGCAACTCCTCGATGAGGTTCTCGGCCTCCCGGTGGTGGTCGGCCCGGGTCGACTCGACCAGCGTGATCGCCCGGGCAAGGGCCCGACGGTCGCCGGCCGACACGGCCGCAGCCCACTCACTCGTCACGGGATCCAGTATGGACGCCGACGACGCCGTCCGGGCGCAGCGACCACTCGACCCGTCGCCTACGCCGCCGCCTTTCTGGTGACCGACAGGACGGTCCTGGCCGCATCGAGGATGTTGGTGCCCGGCCCGAAGATCGCGGCCACCCCGGCCTCGGTCAGGAAGTCGTAGTCCTGTGGTGGGATGACACCACCGCACACGACGACGACGTGGCCGGCGCCGAGCGCCCGCAGCTCCTGGATCAGCTCGGGGACCAGTGTCTTGTGGCCGGCCGCCTGTGACGACACGCCGACGATGTGCACGTCGTTGTCGACGGCGTCACGGGCCGCCTCGGCCGGCGTCTGGAACAGCGGGCCGACGTCGACGTCGAAGCCGAGGTCGGCGAACGACGTGGCGATGACCTTGGCCCCCCGGTCGTGGCCGTCCTGGCCCATCTTGACGACCAGGATCCGGGGCTGTCGGCCGTTGGCCCTGGCGAAGGCCGCCACCTCGCCCTGCACCTGCTCGTAGTCCTCGACGCCCTCATACGACGAGGCGTAGACGCCGCTGACCATCCGGGTGTCGGCCTGGTGCCGGCCGAAGACCTCCTCCATGGCATCGGACATCTCGCCGACGGTGGCTCGGGCCCTCGCCGCCTCGACGCACAGCGCGAGGAGGTTGTCGCGATCCCTCGCTCCCTCGGTGAGGGCGGCCAGTGCGGCCTGGCAGGCGGCGTCGTCGCGCTCGGCCCGCACCTGGCGCAGGCGTTCGAGCTGGGCCTCGCGGACGGCGGTGTTGTCGATGTCGAGCACGTCGACGGTGGCCCCCTCGTCGTCGACCCGGTACTTGTTGACCCCGACGATCACGTCCTCGCCCCGGTCGATCCTGGCCTGCCGGCGAGCGGCCGCTTCCTCGATCCGCAGCTTCGGTACCCCGGCCGCGATCGCCGCCGTCATGCCGCCGAGCTCCTCGACCTCGGCGATGACCGCCCTCGCCCGGTCGGCCAGATCGGCGGTGAGTCGCTCCACGTAGTAGCTCCCGGCCAGCGGGTCGACCGTGCGGGTGACGCCGGACTCCTCGGCCAGGATCAGCTGGGTGTTGCGGGCGATGCGGGCGCTGGTCTCGGTCGGCAGGCCGAGCGCCTCGTCGAAGGCGTTGGTGTGCAGGCTCTGGGTGCCGCCCAGGACGGCGGCGAGCGCCTCGACGGTGGTTCGGACCACGTTGTTGTAGGGGTCCTGTTCGGTCAGCGACACCCCCGAGGTCTGGCAATGGGTCCGCAGCATCGACGAACGGGGGCTCTGCGGCTCGAACTGGCCCATCAGCTCGGACCACAGCAGCCGGGCCGCCCGGAGCTTGGCCACCTCCATGAACACGTCCATGCCGATGCCGAAGAAGAAACTCAGCCGGCCGGCGAAGGCATCGACGTCGAGCCCCGCATCGAGCGCGGCCCGCACGTACTCGAGTCCGTCGGCCAGCGTGTAGCCGAGCTCCAGGTCCGCCGGCGCACCCGCCTCCAGCATGTGGTAGCCCGAGATCGAGATCGAGTTGAACTTCGGCATGTTGGCCGCGGTGTACCCGATGATGTCGGCCACGATCCGCATGCTCGGCTCTGGCGGATAGATGTAGGTGTTGCGGACCATGAACTCCTTGAGGATGTCGTTCTGGATGGTCCCGGCCAGCTGCTCGGTGTCGGCTCCCTGCTCCTGCCCGGCAACGATGTAGCAGGCCATGATCGGAAGCACGGCGCCGTTCATCGTCATCGACACCGTCATCTTGTCGAGCGGGATCCCGTCGAACAGGATCTTCATGTCCTCCACCGAGTCGATGGCGACGCCGGCCTTGCCGACGTCACCAGGCACCCGGGGATGATCCGAGTCGTAGCCACGATGGGTGGCCAGGTCGAAGGCGACCGACAGGCCCATCTGCCCGGCCGCCAGGTTGTCCCGGTAGAACCGGTTCGACTCCTCGGCGGTGGAGAACCCTGCGTATTGGCGGATCGTCCACGGGCGATTCGTGTACATCGTCGAGCGCGGGCCCCGCACGAACGGGTCCTCGCCCGGGAGGGAGCCGAGGTGGTCGACACCGTCGAGGTCACCCTCGGTGTACAGCGGCTTGACGTCGATCTGTTCCGGCGTCGAGACCGTCAGGTCGTCCAGAGGGGTGCCCCGCAGCTCCTTCGTCGCCCGCTCCTCCCAGTCGGCGAGGGCGGCGTCAGCGGCAGTGGGGGGTTGCTCGGCCATGTCGGTCAGCGTAGACGGGCCCCTCCGATCGATACCACCGACGGAAGTCCCGGCTCGCCGCGGCGACGCTCGCCCGCCGATCCGTTCACCTCACCCGGGTGCCGTCATCGTCGGCGTAGACTGTCGGCGATGCTCACCGCCGCACGCCCGCCCGAAGGGGCGGACGGAGCAGGATCCGAGTGGACCGCCGCGCCCGATCCCGAGCTGATCGAGTCCGGCTACCGCCCCCCCGGCCTCCTCCGCCGCCTGTCCGACGTCGTCCAGCACCGCCAGTTGCTGTGGAACCTGACCCGCCGTGAGGTGAAGGTCCGCCACAAGAACAGCCTCCTCGGGTTCGCCTGGAACCTGATGAACCCGCTGCTCTACCTGGTGATCTTCAGCCTGGTCTTCACCTTCATCCTCCCGAGTGGATCGATTCCCCGCTACGCCCTCAACCTGCTCGCCGGGTTGCTGGTCTACGACCTGTTCGCAGCCGGGGTGACCGGCGCAACCAGCTCGGTGGTGGCGAACAGTCACCTCGTCCAGAAGATCTGGTTCCCCCGCGAGGTCCTGCCGGTCGCGGCCGTTGCCGCCAACCTCGTGCCGTTCCTCAGCCGCCTGGTCATCCTGGGTATCGGGCTGGCCCTGTTCCGCCAGTCGCCCGAGTGGAGCATGATCTGGCTGCTGATCCCCGCGCTGGCGATCACCCTGGTCATGGCCGTCGGGCTCGGCCTGCTGCTCGCAGCGGCCAATGTCTTCTTCCGCGACGTCCAGCACTTCCTCGAGCTGGCCCTGCTGGCCCTGTTCTGGTTCACGCCGATCGTCTACGTCTACGACTTCGCCGGCAACGCCATCCGCGACCGGCTCGGCGTCGGGGCTGAACGTCTGGCGATGCTCAACCCGCTGACCCCGTTGACCACCACGTTCCAGCGGGTGCTCTACAACCCGACGAACTTCGGACCCGAGCAGCAGGAGAGCTTCACCCTCCTGCTCCGTCCGTCGACCTGGTACCTCCAGAACCTGGCCATCAGCGCGGTGACCGCGCTCGTGCTGCTGTTCCTCGGCCTCCGGGTGTTCGCCAGGTTGGAGGGCTCGTTCGCCGAGCGTCTCTAGTCGCTCCCCGGTACGGGTCGGGCGGATCTAGACGACGGCCCCGACGACCGAGGGGTCGGGGGGCGAGCCGAGCGGCGTCAGCTCGGCCGTCATGTCGACGGCGACCCGTCCGAACGCCGGGTCCGGGCCACGGACGACGAACTCACCCTCTGGCGGGATGATCCGATCCCAGACATGGGCGGCGTCGGGGGTCTCGGCCACGAAGGCGAAGCGGTAGATCCCGTCGAGCAACGGCAGGTCGTCGATCGTGAACGCCAACTCGTAGTCACCCGGCCGGTCGGGGAGGGGCCGGGTGAGCACGTCGGTCGTCGACCGGTTCACCATCACGGCGTTGTCCTGGCTCCGCATGGCCAGGCGGATGCGGTACGGGACGGGCTCGACGAGCCGGTAGCGGACCACGATGCGGAGGGTCTCGCCGGGACCGAACGGCAACTCGGCCTGTGCATCGATCACCCGACCGGACAGCAGCCGGACCGGCGCCCCGTCCTCGTGGAGATCCTCGGTCACCCCGGTCGGGGGCAGGGTGGCCCGGCTCGGGCCGGACCGGTGGCTCAGGTCGTGGAGCGCAGCCCGGTAGACCTCGACGGCCTCCTCGACGCCGCCGACGTGCAGCATCCGGCCCCGCTCCAGCACGAGCGCGCGGTCGCAGAGCTGTTTGACCAGCTCGGGCCCGTGGCTGACGATGACCATCGTCCGGCCCATCGCCCGGAAGCGGTGGACCCGCTCCATGCACTTCGCCTGAAAGGCCTCGTCGCCGACGGCGAGCACCTCGTCGACCAGCAGCACGTCCGGCTCGAGGTTGGTGGCGACGGCGAAGCCGAGCCGGGCCGTCATGCCGGACGAGTAGAACTTGACCTGCAGGTCGACGAAGTCCTCGAGCTCGGCGAAGGCGACGATGTCGTCGAAGATCTGGTCGACCTGCTCCCGCTCGAAGCCGAGGATCGATGCGTTGAGATAGACGTTCTCGCGGCCGGTCAGGTCGGGATGGAACCCGGCGCCGAGCTCGAGCAGGGCGGCGAGACGGCCGCGGACCCGGACCCGTCCATCCGTCGGCCGGATCGTGCCGGCCATGATCTTGAGCAGCGTGCTCTTGCCCGAGCCGTTGTGGCCGAGGATGCCGAAGCACTCGCCCTGGCGGACGCCGAAGTCGACGTGCGACAGCGCATCGACCAGCTGGCCGTTGTACTGGCCGATGGTCAGCAGACGGTCCTTGAGGGTCCGGGCCGGTTCGGCCCCGAGCCGGAACGACTTGGACACGTCTTCGACGGAGATGGCGGCCGGTCGTGCAGCAGGATCCGGCGACACCGACCCCGAGTGCGGCGGAGCATGGGAGGGCATCAGGACCCCAAGCGTAGTCGCTCGACCGGCCCACCCTGCGCCAGCTTGCAACCCCGCCGTCGGCTCGCAACCGGCCGGGTTGTGGCCACACGCTTCGCCATCCGTCGGTCGCTCGCGACCCCTCGCTAGCCTCGGGCCGTGACCACCGACGAGGTTCAACCCGTCCGGATCGCCATGGACCTCACCGCCCTGGCCGGGCCCGTCACCGGGATCGGGCAGATGGTCCGCCAGCTCGCCCGCCGGCTCCCCGAGCACGACGACCTCGACCTCACCGGTCTGTTCGTCAGCTGGCGAGGCCGGGCCCAGCTCGCGCAGGTGGCCCCGGACGGCTGGAGGCTCCAGCCGCTCCTCCTGCCCGCTCGGTTGGCTCACCGGGCGTGGCTCCGCTTCGACCGGCCCCGGGTCCGCGGCTTCGACCTCGTCCACGGACCGAACTACGTCGTGCCGCCGACCGCCGGTGCCGCCCGCCTGGTCACGGTCCACGACCTGACCGCCTGGCGCTATCCCGAACTGGTCGACCAGCACGCCAGGAGCTTTCCCGCCCAGGTCGCCAGGGCGGTCGACGCCGGGGCCCACGTGCACGCCGTGTCCGAGCACGTCGGTCAGGAGCTGGAGCACGAGCTCGGGTTCGACGCCGATCGGATCCACGTGGTCGCCAACGGGCTCGAACCGGTGCCGGGCGGCGACGGCGCCAGGGGTCGGGCCAGGATCGGCGCCCCCTACGTACTGGCCGTCGGGACGATCGAGCCCCGCAAGGACCACGCCAGCCTGGTCAGGGCCATGGCCGCCATCTGGCCGGTGCTGCCCGATCTCCGCCTGGTCATCGCCGGCGCCCGAGGCTGGGGCCGCTCGGAATTCGACGACGTCGTCGGCGAGCTCGGTGTCGCCGACAAGATCGATGTGCTCGGCTACGTCGACGAGGCGACCAAGGCCGACCTCTTGCACGGCGCCGAGGTGCTCGCCTACCCGTCCCGCTACGAGGGGTTCGGCATTCCGATCCTGGAGGCCATGGCCGCCGGTGTCCCGGTGGTCACGACGACCGCCGGCGCAATTCCCGAGGTCGCCGGTCGGGCTGCGATCCTCGTCGAGCCCGAGGACCCCTCGGCCCTGGCCGGCGCGCTGCTGTCGGTCCTGGAGGACGACGACCTGCGCCGCCATCTCGCCAGCGCCGGGCGCGAGCGGGCGAAGGCCTTCTCCTGGACCGAGTCGGTTGCCCGCCTGGCGGCCCTCTATCGTCAGCTCGTCGACGGGCAGGTGCCGGCCGTCGAGTCGGTCGGCTGAGCATCCAGGCGTTGGCCCGCCGGTCGATCGGCTGCCGGCCCGGCCCGACCCGGTAGGGTCCTCACGAGACCACCGATCCGGTCCGGCACCGGACCAGACACCCCAAGGACCATCGGCCGTGCAGCACCAGTCGGCATCAGCAGAGAACGCCCGGCACTTCGTCATCGTCGGCGGTGGCCCCGGCGGCACGGCCTGCGCCACCCACGCCGCCCGGCTCGGGGCCCAGGTCACGCTGATCGAGCGTGACCTCGTCGGCGGCGCAGCCCACCTCCTCGACTGCATCCCCTCCAAGGCGATGATCGCCACCGGCGGGGCCATGGCGATGATGAAAGACGCGACGGAGATGGGGCTGGCCAAGGTCGACGTGCTGCTCGACTTCGACGCACTGAAGCGGCGGATCTCCGATATCGGTGAGCGGCTGGAACGCACGGTGACCGAGCTCCTGGCCAGCCAGGGGGTTCGCCTCATCGAGGGGACCGGCCGCCTCGTCTCCCCGAACGAGGTCGAGGTCCACGCCCGAGACGGGCACACCGAGATCCTGCACGCCGACGTGATCGTGCTGTCGACCGGGTCACGGCCCCGGGTACCCGACTGGGCCGGCGTCGACGGCGTCCGCGTCCTCACCACCCGCGACGCCTACCCGCCGCCAGAGCTGCCCGAGCACCTCGTCGTCGTCGGCTCCGGCGTGACCGGCGTCGAGTTCGTGCACATGTTCAATTCGTTCGGCTCCGAGGTCACGCTGATCGTGTCACGCCAGCAGGTCCTTCCCGACAAGGACCCCGAGGTGGCGGCGGTGCTCGAACAGAGCTTCCTCGATCGGGGCGTGCGTCTCTACAAGGGGGCGAGGGCCACCGGGATCGAGAACAACGGCAGCGGCGTTCGGGTGCTGACCGACGACGGACGGGTGGCCGAGGGCTCACACGTCCTGCTGGCCATCGGCTCGATCCCGAACAGCGACGACCTCGGGCTGGAGGCGGCCGGCGTCGAGACCGACCACGGGTACGTCGTCATCGACCACAACTGCAAGTCGAGCGTTCCCCACATCTACGCCGCCGGCGACCTGTCCGGGAAGCTCCCGCTTTCGTCGGTCGCCTCGATGCAGGGACGCAAGATCGCCGAGCACGCCATGGGCCTCCACTCGCGGCCCCACCGCCACATCGACTACGACAAGGCGGCGTCGGCCATCTTCACCGACCCGGAGATCGCCGACGTCGGGGTGGCCGAGGCCGACGCGTTCGCCGAGGGTCGCAAGATCCGGGTCACCAAGGTGCCGTTCTCCGTGTCGGCCAAGGCGCTGATCAACAACGACTCCCGAGGTTTCGTGAAGATCGTGTCCGACCCGGCCACCGGGGTGGTCATGGGCGGCTCGATCGTCGGGCGTCACGCAGCCGAGCTGATCTCCGTGTTGGCGCTCGCCGTCACCTCCAATCTCACGGTCCACGACCTCGTCGAGTCGCTGTTTGTGCACCCGGCCCTGGCCGAGGTCCTCGGCGAGGCGGCCGAGTAGCGCCGAGCGGGGCATGCTGGACGGGTGATCGAGCGCCCCGACCCGACCGCCTACGCCAGCCACACCGCCTACTCGGATCCCGGCCGGTACCGCGGTCTGCTGGCGGCGCTGCCGACGGAGCCGGCGGCGCTCTCGGCTGTGGCCCGCAACGTCATCGTCCACTACCGGGCGTCGGCCTGCGAGCTGCCCGAGTCGAGCCGTGACGACATCGACGGCCGGTGGCTCGAGGTGATGCTGGCCACCGACCAGGGCCGGCACCCGATCCCGCTGACCGAACCCCGACCCGAGCCCGAGCGGGTCCAGGGGTGCTGTCGCGACCACACGCTGTTCTGTGTCGGGGCTTTGCGGACCCAGCGCGTCCCCGCCCGGTCGCGGGTCGGGTTCGCCGGCTACTTCGTCGACGGCTGGCACCACGACCACGTGATCGTCGAGGCCTGGCTCGACGGCCGTTGGCGGCGGTTCGACTCCGAGATCGAGCACGGTTCGCCGGCGCTGCCCGAGCCCATGGACCTGGCGTTCGATTCGGCCACCGGCCCCGGGTTCGTGACGGCGGCCGAGGCCTGGCGGGCCCACCGGCGGGGTGAGATCGACGCCGACCGCTTCGGGGTCGACCCCGACCTCCCCTTCCTCGCCGGCCCCCGGTTCCTCTTCGACGAGGTGATCTACGAGGTGGCCCACCGCTACGGCGACGAGCTGCTGCTGTGGGACGGTTGGGGTCGCATCGGCGGTCCGGAGAACCCGCTCGCCGACGAGGACGCCGACTGGCTCGATCCCGTCGCTGACGCCCTCCTGCTGGCCGACGCCGGCGACGAGGTGGCCGAGCGCGAGCTGTTCGAGCGCTATCGGGCCGACGACGGACTCCGGCCCGGGGCGACGGTGATCAAGGGATCGCCGTACGGCCTTCCGCCGGTCGAGGTCTCGCTCGTACGGGCGTGAGGCGGATCGGCGCCGGGTTCCCGCGACCACCGGCGCGACGTCGACGTCAGCGGGCCTGGCCGGCCTGCAGCGATCCGGCGCCAGGTCGTCGACCGATCTGGCGGCCCGTCGGCAGCGGCAGGTCGTCGGCGTAGCGGGCCAGGAGGGGACCGGCGACGGCCGTGATCAGCACGTAGCCGGCGGCGAGGGCGCCGAGCTCACCGCCGTCGGCCAGCCCGGCCCCGAGGGCGGCGATGACGATCGAGAACTCGCCGCGTGCGGCGAGGGCGGTGCCGGCCCGGAGCCGCCCCCGTGGGCCGACGCCGAGCCTCCCGGCGGCGTACCAACCGGTACCCATCTTGGTGGCGATCGTCAGCACGGCCAGTCCGAGCGCCGGGAGGGCGACGCCGACGAGGTCGGACGGGTCGATGCTGAACGTGAACGACACGAAGAAGACCGCGGCGAACAGATCGCGCAGCGGTGACATGAGGGCCTCGGCCCGATGGGCGGTCTCCCCGGAGAGGGCGAGGCCGACCAGGAAGGCGCCGATGGCACCGGAGACGTCGAGGAACTGCGCCCCGCCGGCTACGAGCATGGTCAGGCCGAAGACGGCCAGCAGGAGGGACTCGGCCGAGCCGCCGGCCAGGAGGTCGCTGAGGCGGCGCCCGTAGCGCAGCGCCGCCAGGAGGATGACACCGACGGTGACCAGCGCGATCGAGACGCTCGTGGCGATGGCGAGCATCGTGCCGCCGGTGATCAGTGCCGCGACGACCGGTAGGTACACCGCCATGGCCAGGTCCTCGATGACGAGCAGGTTGAGGATGGCGGGCGTCTCCCGGTTGCCGAGGCGCCCGAGGTCGGCCAGGACCTTCGAGATCACGCCGCTCGACGAGATCCAGGTCACCCCGCCGAGCAGCACGGCGGCGAGCGGCTCCCAGCCGAGCAGCAGGCCGACGGCGAAGCCGGGGCCGGCGTTGAGCACGAAGTCGGCGAAGCCCGAGCCGAGGCCCTGCTGCAGGCCGTGGCGGAGCTCGACGTCGCTGTACTCGAGACCGAGGGCGAACAGCAGCAGCAGGACGCCGATCTCGGCCGTCAGCTCGACGAACTCGGCTGACACGTCGACCCGGGCGATGCCGCCGTCGCCGAAGGCCAGCCCGGCGATCAGGTAGAGGGGGACGGCGGTCAGGCCGATGCGGCCGGCCAGGCCGGCCAGCATGGCGAGACCGATGGCCATGGCCCCGATCTCGAGGAAGGCGAGAGCTGCCTCGGTGCTCCCGGCACCGAGCAGCGCACTGGTCACCAAGGGCTCAGCCGGCGGCGTCGGTCAGGAGGCGACGCATCGCCTCCAGGCCCTCGTTTGTGCCGACGGCGACGACCACGTCGGCCGCGTCGAACACGAACTCGGGGCCGGGGGCGGGAACCGCCTGGCCGTGGCGGACGACCGCCACGATGGACGCGCCGGTACGCGTCCGGTAGGCGCCGTCACCGATGGAGGCGCCGACGGCCGGCGATTCCTCGCCGACCGTGATCCATTCGATCGAGAGCCCCTCGATCTCGTGCTGGACGACCCCGATGACCTCGGTCACCTTGCTCCCACCGAGCAGTTCGTCGAGTGTGCGGGCGTCGTCTTGGGAGAGCGACAGCGACACCACGCAGGTGTCCGGGTCGTCCATCCCGTAGATCAGGACCTCGCGCCGGCCGTCACGGTGGACGAGCACGCCGATCGTCTGACCCTCGGCGGTGACGAACTCGTGCCGGACCCCGACGCCGGGGAGAGTGGTTTCGCGAACATCGGCCACGATCCCAGTATGGCAGGGCCGACGCCCGGTCGGCGGACCGGTGTGGCGCTGTGGCGGACGGCGGTGTGACTCCTCGATCGCCGCGACCGTGCCGCTACCGCCGCCGCTGACGTCCGCCGGTCGATGATGGCGACGACATCGTCGCCGCAGGTGGCGGTGGCTACTCGATCACGGCGACGACGTCGCCGCCACCAACGCTCTGGCCGGCCTCGACGCGGACCTCGCGGACGGTGCCCGACTTCTCGGCGGTGACGTTGTTCTCCATCTTCATGGCCTCGAGCACGATCACCGTCTCGCCGGCCTCGATCTCCTGGCCGACCTCGACCAGGACCTTCACCACGGTGCCCTGCATCGGTACGGTGACGTCGCCGGAGCCCGACCCGCCGCCGGCGCCCCCGGCCGAGCTGCGCGTGCGCGGCTTGGCCGCGGACTTGGTCGTTGCGGCAACCGGGGCCAGCTCCGACTCCGGGATCCACATCGACACGTTGAACCGCTTGCCGTTGACCTCGACGTCGACGTCACGGCGCTGCTTCGGCTCACCCTCCTCGCCGGCCCCGTCGCTGGTGGCGGCCCCGCCGACGCCGGACAGGTCGAGCACCTCCTCGACCCACTTGGTCGAGTGCTCGACGGCGGCGAAGTCGGGATGGCGGAGGATGGCGAGGTCGGCCGGGATCGTGGTGGCCACGCCCTCGATGACGAACTCCTCGAGCGCCCGGATCGTGCGGGCGATGGCGGTCGGACGGTCGTGGCCCCAGCAGACCAGCTTGCCGGCCAGGTTGTCGTAGAACTGGCTGATCTCGTCGCCCGCCTCGTAGCCCCCGTCCCAACGGGTGCCGTAGCCGGAGGGCGCCCGCAGCGCCGTGATCGGCCCCGGGGACGGGAGGAACCGACCATCGGCCACGTCTTCGCAGTTGATACGGATCTCGACTGCGTGGCCCCGGATCTCGATGTCGTCCTGGGTGTAGCCGAGCTGCTCACCGGCTGCGACCCGCAGCTGCTCGGCCACCAGGTCCTTGCCGGTGATCATCTCCGAGACCGGGTGCTCGACCTGGAGGCGCGTGTTCATCTCCAGGTAGTAGAAGGCGCCGTCCTCGTACAGGAACTCGACGGTGCCGGCGTTGGTGTAGCCGCAGCCGTGAGCGACCTTGAGGGCCGCCTCGCCCATCGCCTGCTCGACACCGGGAGCCAGGTCGGGGGCCGGGGCCTCCTCGACCAGCTTCTGGTGGCGGCGCTGGGCCGAGCAGTCACGGGTGCTCAGGTAGACGCCGTTGCCGTGGTTGTCGCACAGCACCTGGACCTCGACGTGGCGTGGCTTGGTGAGGTAGCGCTCGACATAGCACTCGTCCCGTCCGAAGTAGGCCAGCGACTCCCGCTTCGCCGACTCGAGGGCGTCGGCGGCGTCGTCGGCCGTGGCCACGACCTTCATGCCACGGCCGCCGCCGCCGAAGGCGGCCTTGATGGCAACCGGCCAGCCGTGCTCGGACCCGAAGGCCACCACCTGGTCCGGGCCGGTCAGGAAGTCGGTGTTGCCCGGCACGCCGGCGACCCCGACGCCGGTGGCCGCGGCGCGGGCACTGATCTTGTCACCCATCACCTCGATGGCCTCGGGCGGCGGGCCGATGAAGGTCACGCCCCGCTCGGTGATGGCCCTCGCGAAGTCGGCGTTCTCGCTGAAGAACCCGTAACCGGGATGGACGGCCTCGGCCCCGGACCGCTCGATGGCATCGAGGATGGCATCGGTGTTCAGGTAGCTCTCGGCTGCGGTCTGACCGCCGAGGGCGAACGCCTGATCGGCGAGGCGGACGTGCAGGGCGTCGCGGTCGAGCTCGGAGTACACCGCAACGGTGCCGATGCCCAGTTCCTTGCAGGCCCGGATGACCCGGACGGCGATCTCACCACGGTTGGCAATCAAGACGGTGTTGAACACGGGCCTACTGTATGCACCCGATGACCGAGTTCGCAGTTCTACCAACCCCGTCAGGGACGAGATTCCGGCCCGTTCGCCTCGTCGCCGAGACCGGGTCGACCAACGCCGATCTGCTGGCCGCGGCGCAGGCCGGTCAGGCCGAGGGCGCGGTGCTGGTCACCGATCACCAGACCGCCGGTCGTGGTCGTCAGCAGCGGGTCTGGCATGACGAACCGGGCGGCTCGCTGCTCGTGTCCGTGCTGCTGCGCCCAGACCGGCGGCTGGCGCCGCTGGTCCCGCTGGTCACCGGGCTGGCCGCGGTCGACGCGGTCGCCGAGATCGGGCATGGCGTCGAGGTGGGGCTGAAGTGGCCGAACGACGTGCTGTCGAGCGAGCCGGCGGAGCGGAAGCTGGCCGGGATCCTGGCCGAGGCGACCACCGGGGCCGGTCCGGCGCCGAGCGCCACCGCCGGGGCTGGGAGCGAGTCGGCGATGGCCGTCGTCGTCGGCATGGGCCTGAACCTGCGGTGGGTGACCGCCCCGCCGGACGAGGTGGTCGACCGGGCGGTCACGCTCGAGGAGCTGGCCGGGGCTCCGATCGACCGGGATGCGCTGCTCGACGCCTTCCTGCGTGGCCTGGAGCGGTGGTACGGCGAGCTGGAGCGGGGCGGCCCGGTGCTCGACCGCTACCGGGCCCGCTGCGTGACCATCGGCCGCGAGGTCCGGTTCGTGACCTCGACCGGGGAGGTCCGCGGTCGAGCGGTCGGCGTGGCCGCGTCCGGCACGCTGCTGCTCGACACCGGCCGGGGCACCGTCGAGTTGCACGCCGGTGACGCCCACCACGTGTCGCCCCCCGGGCCCCGGTAGCGGCGGAAGGGTGCCCCACCGGGGCTTCACTCGGACGCCGCCCGTCCGATGGATGGTGGTATGGCCCGTTGGAGCGCAGCAGTGGCGCTGCTGATCGCCCTGTCCCTGGTGCCGACGTCGACGCTGGTGGCCCAGGCGACGACCGTTCCCGCCGACCCGACGACGACCACCTCGCCCGATCCCGGCGGTGACCAGACGACGGTGCCGCCGTCGACCACCGGAGCGGCGCCGACACCGTCCGACTCGGTGCCAAGCACCACCACACCCGGTTCGGCGCCGACGTCGACCGATCCGTCGGTCGCCTCGACCGGTCCGACGACCTCGATTCCAGCGGACGGCACCACCGAAGGTTCGACACCCGACGCGACGCCGGTCGACGGCGAGGCCGACGCCGCGACCCCGAGCACGACCGACGCCGACGGTGAGACCGTCGACCCGCTCGCCGACGAGGGCCGCTCCGAGGAGGCACCGGGCGTCGACCCCGAGATCCCGCCGCCCGACACCTACGTCGGCCAGGAGCCCTACCGCGCGCCCGAGATCCTGTGGAGCAGCGTGGCCGAGGCCGAGCGCAAGCTGGAGCGGAGCCGCCAGGCCAAGCGCGAGGCGGTGGCCGAGGCCAGGGCCCTCCGGCTCCGGGCCAAACACCTCGACGTCGAGCAGCGGGCCCTCGACCGTCGGACCAGGGATCTGCTCGACGAGCTCGACGGGGCCACCGAGCGGTATCGGGACCGGGCCATCGCCGGCTTCCGTCGCTTCGCCGCCAGCTCGACCGCCACTCCGTCGGCCGCCATCGACCCCGGCGACCTGGAGCGGGAGATGGCGCAGCGACGGGGGGATCGACTGGCCGAGGAGGCACTGGTCATCGGCGGCGACGACCTCGACGAGCTGGTCGAGCTCCGCCGCGGACTCGACGGCGATGCCCGCAGCCTGCTCGACCGGCTGCAGCTCGTGGCCGACTATCAGCTCGACGCCGAAGCGGCGGTGGTCGTCGCCGACGAGGCCATCGAACAGGCCGAGATCGAATACGCCGCCTTCTCCGCCGGCAGCGAGGTGTTCGTCAACGGCGTGCTGTTCCCGATCGCCGGGCCCTACCAGGTGCCCATCATCGACAGCTTCGGATTCCCCCGGATGACCGGTACCCCGGACGAGCACTGGCACGAGGGCATCGACATCTTCGCCCCCCGTGGCACGCCACTGGTGGCGGCCGAGCGGGGGATCGTGACCCGCATCGGGATCGGCCGGCTCGGCGGGCTCAAGTTCTGGCTGCTCGGGGAGAGCGGGAGCGAGTGGTACTACGCCCACCTCGACTCGTTCGCCCCGGGCCTGACCGACGGGCTGCTGGTCGAGGCCGGCGACCTCCTCGGCCACGTCGGCAACACCGGCAACGCCGTCGGCACGCCACCCCATCTGCATCTGCAACTGCACCCGGGTGGCGGCCGTCCGGTCAACCCGTACCCGCTGCTGGCCATCGTCTCCGATCTCGACCAGCAGGCGCTGGCCGACGGCACCCACCCGGGCTGGGAGCACGACCCGGTGGTGGTGGCCCAACCGGCACCTCCGGCGCCGGCCGCGGAGGGGTGATCGGCGCTCGATCCGGCCGGCCGGGTCAGTGGGCCCTGGCCGACCAGCGGCCGTCCCGGCGGCCGAGCTCGATCTCGAGGCCGAACATCTCGCCGAGCAGGTCGGCCGACAGCACCTCGTCGACCGGGCCCGCGGCCAGCGCCCGCCCACCGGCCAGGGCCAGCAGGTGCGTCGTCGACGGAGGGATGTCCTCGACGTGATGGGTGACGAACACCGTTGCCGGGCCGGCGTCGCTGGCGATGGCGTCGAGGGCGGTGACGAGCGCCTCCCGTCCGCCGAGGTCGAGCCCGGCGGTCGGTTCGTCGAGCAGCACCACATCGGGTTCGGCCATCAGCGTGCGGGCCAGCAGGGTCCGCTGACGCTCTCCGCTCGACAGCGTGGCCAGCGTGCGATCGTCGTGGTCCGGCAGGCCGACCTGGGCCAGCAGCGCCGCGGCCCGCTCGACGTCGGCCCGGTCGTAGGTGTGCCACCACGGCTCGAGGGCGGCGTATCGGCCACACATCACCACCTCGCCCGCCGTGAGCCGCCCTCGCAGCTGATCGGCCAGCGCCGCCGACGACACCCCGATCCTGGCCCGCAGGGACCGCAGGTCGACCCGGCCGAGCTCGTGTCCGAGCACGTCGACCCGGCCGGCCGACGGGTGGCGGCCGAGCGAGGCCACCGCCATCAGCGTGCTCTTGCCACTGCCGTTCGGGCCGAGCACCACCCAGTGGTCACCGGGTCGGATCGTCAACGAGACCGGTCCGAGGATCTTGCGCCCGTCGGTGATCACGCTCACGTCGGTCAGCGCGATCAGCGGTTGGTCTGCGGAGTGTCCGGCCACGCTGCGAGCCTAGACAGCCCCTCGCCCGGTGGCGGCGCCGGGCGACGGTCCGAAGGCGGGAAGTACAGTACGGAAGCCGGGCGCTCCGGCCTCCCTCGCCAGCCATGCCCCTGATCGTCGGTCTGCTCATCGTCGTCGCCCTGGTGGTGGCCAACGGCTTCTTCGTCGCCGTCGAGTTCGCGCTCGTCGCCGCCGACCGGCAGCGGCTCGACGACCTGGCCGATGGTGGGAGCTGGTCGGCCAGGGCCGCCATCGGCGCCCGCCGCCGGTTGTCCTTCCACCTCTCCGGCGCCCAGCTCGGCATCACGGTCACGAGCCTCGTGCTCGGCTTCCTGTCCGAACCGATCGTCGGTCGGATGCTCGAACCCGTCCTGTCTCCGGTGCCGCTCCTGTCGGGTACGACCGGATCCATCGTCGTCGCCCTCGCCGCCACCACGGTCTTCCAGATGCTGTTCGGGGAGCTCATCCCCAAGACGATCGCCGTAGCCAAGCCCGAGACCGTCTCCCAGGCGCTGTCGCCGCTCGCCCGCATCGTGCATGGCGCGCTCAGCCCGCTCATCCGCGTCCTCAACGGCGCGGCCAACGCCACCGTCCGCCTGCTCGGCATGGAACCGCAGGAGGAGCTGGCCGATGTCCGGTCGCTCGAGGAGCTCGACTACCTGATCCAGACCTCGGGTGAGTCCGGTGCCCTCACCCCGGCGGCCCAGACGTTGCTGACCCGAACGATCCGCTTCGGTGGCAAGACGGCCGCCGACGCGCTGACACCGAGGGTCCACGTCGCCGCCATCGAGGCCGAGGCCAGCGCAAACGACCTGCTCGACCTTGCTCGGGGTCGACGGTTCAGCCGCTTCCCGGTCATCGGCGCCGACCTCGATCACGTGGTCGGGGTGGTCGAGGTGACGGCGGCCTTCGAGGTCGGGCCGGACGAGCGCCGTCGCCGACGTGCCGGCGACCTGATGACCGAGCCGCTGATCGTGCCGGAGACCCGCGACCTGGTCGACATCGTCGACGACTTCCGGGCCGCAGACGAGCAGATGGCGGTGGTCATCGACGAGCACGGCGGCACCGCCGGGATCCTGACCCTCGAGGACGTGTTGGAGGAGATCGTCGGCAACGTCGACGACGAGTACGACGAGGCCACCGAGCTGACGGTCGGCGTCGCCCCCGGCGTGTTCCTGCTCGCCGGCACCCTCCACCCGGACGAGGTGGAGGAGGCGTGCGGGCTTGTCATCCCAGACGGCGAGTACGAGACGGTGGCCGGTTTCGTGCTCGATCGGCTCGGTCGGATCCCGACCGCCGGCGACGAGTTGGCGCACGACGGCTGGGTCATCGAGGTGGCGGAGATGGACCGGCTCCGCATCGCGTCGCTCCAGGTGGTGCGACCGCCCGACCCGCCCGACCCGGTCGGGCCGGCCGACGGCGGGGAGTCCGATGACGGTGAGCGGGCCCGGTCGTGATCCTCGGGGCCGAGTCCGGTGACGTCAACGGTCTCGCCATCGGTGTCGCCCTCGCCGCCAGCATCGGACTGATCGTCCTCAACGGCGTCTATGTCGCCTACGAGTTCGCCGTGCTGGCGGCTCGGCGAAGCAGCTTCGAGGACGAGGGCCGCCGCAGCCGGGTCAATGCCGCGGCCAGGGCGAGCCTGTCGGACGTGTCGATGCAGCTCGCGGGAGCTCAGCTCGGGATCACGATGGCGTCACTCGCCCTCGGTCGTATCAGCGAACCCGCGCTCGAGGTCGTGATCGAGCTGCTCATCGGCGACGCCGTCGCCCCGGACACCGCTCGCTACATCGGGATAGGGGTCTCCCTCGGGGTGTTCACGGTGCTGCACCTCATCTTCGGCGAGATGGTGCCGAAGAACATCGCCTTGACCGCACCGGATGCCACCCTTCGATGGCTCGTCGTGCCCTACCGGCTCTACCTGTTCCTGTTCAGCCCGGTCGTGCGGCTCCTGAACGGGATCGCCAACGTCTGCTGTCGCCTCGTCGGGATCCAGCCCCGCGACGAGCTCAGCTCGGTCAGGACGGCGACCGAGTTGGCGGCGATCGTCGCCCACTCGTCGGCCGGCGGTGCGATCAAGGCCGACGACGCCGAGATCCTGCAGGGCGTGCTCGACTTCGCCCAACGGCCGGTCGGCGACATCGCCACCGCACTCGCCGACCAACCGTCGGTCAACCTCGGAGCGACGGTCGGTCAGCTCGAACGGGCGGTGGCATCGGGAGCGGGCGGCCGGGTGCTCGTGATCGACCCGAGGCGGTCGGCACCGATCGGCTACCTGCACGTCCGCGACCTGTTGGAGCTGAACCCGGAACATCGCTGGACGCCGGTCCCCTCCGGGCTGGTCCGCAACATGGCCGTCGTCGATGCCGACTGGTCGCTGGTCGACGTGCTCGTCCAGCTCCGGCGGCTCCGCCGGCCACTGGCCCTGGTCAACGCGGGGGAGGACCCGGTCGGTGTCGTCTCGCAGGAGCAGGTGGTTCGGGCCCTCGTGCAGCGCCGCCCGATCCACCTGCCCGGCCACCTGCCCGGCCACGCCGACCCGACCGCGTCGGCCCGCCTGGCGGACCCGGGCTCGGCGGTCGCCGATCCGCCGACGGTCGACGCCGGGTGAGCACCGTCGGGTCGGCGCGTTCGCCCTTCGTCCCCAAAGGTTTGCATGTACGGACATTGTCGGTGCACGTTGACCCCACCGGGTCGAGGTCGATGTACCGTGGTGTCCCGTGCGTCGTCCCCCCCTCTGGATCGCCGGTGCGATCGTCGTCGCCATCTCGCTGTTCGGGCTGGTTCCAACCGGGTCGTCTGCGCAGCTGAGCACGCAGGGAACGACGTCACCGCTCGCCGCCGTCGGCGTCGGCAGCCGCTCGGTCACCGGCCCCGAGGTCGACGTCGACCTCGAGCCGCCGACGGGGCTCAGCCTGGCCGAGACCTGGGAGCGGCACGACGACACCCGAGCCACCCTGCGGGTGACGATCCTCGAGAAGGAGGCCGACGACCGGCACCTCGCCGGGGCGAGGGCTGCGGTCGACGAGCTCCGGGAGGAGACCCGCGACATCGCCCGCTCGACGGTGGAGAACGCGATCACCAACTACCGACGGGTCGACGTCGACCAGGGCATCCTCGAGATCGACGACCTCAACGCCGGCCTGCGGGCCAACGCACTCGGCGATGCGGCCCTGGTGGCCGACACCACCACCTTCGATCGGTATCGCCAGTCGACCAGGGATCTCCAGGTCGCCGAATACAACCTCGCGGCCGAGGTGGTCGAGAACGAGCAGTTGACCGCCGAGGTCGAGGCCCTGCGGGCCCGCCTCGAGCTGGAGCAGTCGTGGCTGGCCGACTACGAGGAGCGGGAGCTGCACCGCCGGACACACGGCGAGTGGACCACCGAGTCGATCTGGTCCCAGCAGCTGGGGACCAAACAGGGCTTCTATCTCCGGACGTGCCCGGTCCGGGGCGCCCACGAGTTCATCGACTCGTGGGGTTTCCCCCGCTCCGGCGGCCGCCGGCACAAGGGCGTCGACGTGCTGGCCGCCATCGGCACCCCGATCGTCTCTCCGGCCAACGGCGTGGTCAGCTACCGCTCGAACAGCGTCGGTGGCCGCTCGTTCCACCTGACCGACGAGTTCGGCAACTACTACTACGGCACCCACATGTCGGCCTACGGCGATGTCGAGGGTGAGGTCAGGGCCGGCCAGGTGATCGGCTACGTCGGCGACGACGGCAACGCAGCCGGCATCCCCCACCTCCACTTCGAGATCCACCCCGGCGGTCGGGGCAACCCGATCAACCCGTACGGCGACACCGCAGCCGTCTGCGACGGCGCCCTGTAGCGGCGGCGCCGGGCCGAC
This sequence comes from Actinomycetota bacterium, assembly GCA_039195375.1. Lineage (GTDB taxonomy): Bacteria > Actinomycetota > Acidimicrobiia > Acidimicrobiales > SZUA-35 > JAHELU01. The sequence continues at coordinate 74,830 of JBCCVL010000002.1, read as the reverse complement.
GGTGCCGGCCGGGCCAGAATTCCGTCGCGGCGCCCCGGTCGGCGACCTACGTTGATCGCATGGCCCTCGAGTTGGTCGTGCCGGACGAGACCCACCTGCCCGGCTACGTCGCGGCGTTGCGGCGGCGCTGGTCGCCCAACACCATGCGTCCGGAGGCGGCCGACGAGGAGCTGGCCCGGGTCGAGGCCGACCCGACCGCATTCCTCGCTGCGCTCGACGATCGGGAGGGAACGCAGCTGCCGCCAGTCGTGTTGCCGGACGGCACCACCCGGCCCCGGATCCCCGGGCTCCGCCGATGGCTGTGGGACGGCGAGTTCTGCGGCTCGATCAACGCCCGGTGGCAGCCGGGCACCGTCGAGCTGCCGCCCCACGTCCTCGGTCACGTCGGGTACACGGTCGTACCGTGGAAGCGGCGTCGGGGCTACGCCAGCCGCGCCCTCGGTCTGCTGCTCGAGGAGCTGGCATTCCTCGACTTGCCCTACGTCGAGCTGACCACCACACCGGACAACGTTGGGTCGCAGCGGGTGATCGAGGTCAACGGCGGCGTCATGATCGAGGAGTTCGAGCAGGGCCAGGAACACGGCGGTGGCCGAGGCCTCCGCTACCGGATCGCCCTGGCTCAGGCGCCGATCGAGTGATAGCCGCCGTCGACGTGCACGATCGAGCCCGTCGTCTGGGGGAACCAGTCCGAGAGCAGGGCGACACAGGCCTTCGACACGCCCTCGGCGTCGTTGACGTCCCAGCCGAGCGGCGCCCGCTTGACCCACTCGTCCTCGAAGGCGCTGAACCCCGGGATCGACTTGGCGGCGATCGTGCGCATCGGCCCGGCCGCCACGAGGTTCGAGCGGATGCCCTTCGGTCCGAGCTCACGGGCCAGGTAGCGGTTGAGCGATTCCATCGCCGCCTTGGCCACCCCCATCCAGTTGTACGCCGGCCAGGCCACCGTTGCGTCGAACGTGAGCCCGACCAGCGATCCTCCGTCGGTCATCAACGGGGTGACGATGTCGGCGACCGTGCGAAGCGAGTAGGCCGAGACGTGCACCGCAACCGAGACGTCGTCCCAGTCCGGGGCCCAGAAGTCGTCACCGAGGCAGGACTCGGGGGCGAAGCCGACCGAGTGCAGCGCGCCGTCGACCCGACCCCAGCGCTCCCGCAGGATGTCCTGGAGGGCCTGACCGTGGGCCGGGTCGGTGACGTCGAGCTCGTGGACGTCGGGCACCGGGTCGAGCCTGCGGGCCGTCCGCTCGGTCAGCCGCAGTGCGCGCCCGAACCCCGTCAGCACCACCTCGGCCCCCTCGGCCTGGGCCAGCTTGGCCACGCCGAAGGCGAGTGAGTCGTCGGTGAGGACACCGGTGATCAGGAGCTTCTTGCCATCGAGCAGCGCCATACGGGGTTCGACCGTAGCGGGCCGACCGGGGTTACCACGGTTCGTCCCGACCGCCTCGGGAAGGGTTCCAGACCGGATCGGTCGACATTTGCCGTAGGGGCCCCTCGGGGCGATACTCCGAGTGGTGATCAAGCTCTACGACACGGCCCGAGGCGAGATCGTTCCCTTCGAGCCCGGCCAGGTGGTGACGATGTACACCTGCGGGATCACGCCGTACGACGCCACCCACCTCGGTCACGCCGCGGTGTTCATGGGCTACGACGTGCTGCAGCGGCGGCTGCGGGACCTCGGTCACGAAACCCGGTGCGTCCGCAACGTCACCGACGTCGACGACTCGATCCTGGCCAAGGCCCGCGAGATCGACGTGCACTACCTCGACCTCGCCGCGGCGGAGACCGCCAGGTTCGACGATGACATGGTCGCCCTCGGGATGATCCCGAGCTGGAGCGAGCCGCGGGCCACCTCCGCCATCGCTGACATCCGTGGCTTCATCGGCATGGTCCTCGACAACGGTCACGCCTACCAGTCCGGCGGCGGCGTGTACTTCGACGTGAACTCCTGGCCCGACTTCGGTTCGATCTCCGGCTACGACCGCGAGACGATGCTCGCCCTGGCCGCCGAGCACGGCGGCTTCCCCGACGACCCGAACAAGCGGGACCCGCTCGACTTCGTGCTGTGGCAACCGTCGGCCGACGGCGAGCCCGCCTGGGACTCGCTGTGGGGGCCCGGTCGTCCCGGGTGGCACATCGAGTGCTCGGCGCTGGCCCTCCGGGAGCACGGGATGACCATCGACCTGCACGGCGGTGGTTCCGACCTGATCTTCCCCCACCACGAGTGTGAAGCGGCCCAGTCGGTCGCCGCAACGGGCGAGCCGTTCGTCCGCCACTGGATGCACCAGGCCATGGTCAGGATGGACGGCGAGAAGATGTCGAAGTCGCTTGGCAACCTCGTGTTCGTCAGCGAGCTCCGCAAGGAGTGGGACACGCGAGCCATCCGGCTCGCCATCGTCAAGCATCACTACCGCACCCCCTGGGAGTGGCACGATGGGCTGATGCCGGAGGCGACCGAGCGGTTGGAGTCCTGGCTCGACGGGGGTGAGGGATCGGGCGCGCTCGACGAGGTCCGGGCTGCGCTCGACCACGACCTCGACACCCCCGCTGCGGTCGCCGCCATCGACGCCGCTGCGGCCAGGGGCGAGGGGGTGTCCGAGGCGGCGATGCTGCTCGGCGTCGACCTGCGGGCCGGACCGATCACGCTGGACCCGCCGACCCGCGAGGGTGTGGCGTGAGCGCCCGTCCGAGCCGGTCGCGCCGATGACCGCCGATGTCGCCCCCGCCGCGATCCCCGACGGGATCGGACGGTACCAGTCGTTCGTCCGCCGAGTGATCGGGCCGCTGGCCCGCAGGCTCTGGGACCTCGAGGTCGACGGCCTCGACCACGTCCCGGCCGACGGTCCGGCGGTCCTGTGTCCGAACCACGCCGCAGCCATCGACTCGTTCTTCCTCCCGGCGGTGCTGCCCCGCAACATCATCTACGTCGGCAAGAGCGAGTACCTCGACGACTGGAAGACCCGCAACCTGTTCCCGGCCCTCGGCATGATCCCGATCGATCGCCGGGGCGGCGATCACGCCGCGGCCGCCCTCGACGCCGCCCGTCAGGTCCTGCAGCGGGGCGGGCTGTTCGGGATCTATCCCGAGGGCACCAGGAGCCGCTCGGGCAAGCTCCACAAGGGGCACACCGGCGCCGCCCGCCTGGCCATCGAGACGGGGGCGCCGATCGTCCCCGTCGGCCTGCTCGGCACGGGTGAGGTGCAGCCCGTCGACCGGATCGTCCCCCGGTTCAGGCGAACGGTGACCGTCCGCTTCGGCCGGCCGATCCCGGTCGAGCGCTACACGGCCAGGGTGGGCGAGCGGGCGCTCCACCGCGAGCTGATCGACGAGGTGATGTACGAGATCGGCCAGCTCACCGGGCTTGAGTACGACCCGACCTACGCCACCACGTCCTCGACGCCGGCGGTGGTGGCCCGGCCCGAGCCGACGATCAAACGGGTGTCGTCGGCCGAGCGGCTCCGGCCGACCCCGGTCCGGTCGCTCGACGAGCTCCTGGCCACCGGCTGAGCCGATCGCCGAACCGCCACGGTTCGCAGCTCGGCACGTCCGAAAGGCGCATGGGGCAGGTCGCCCGTCCCGTAGAGTGGAACGGTGGCAACGATTTCGGTAATCCTCCCAGACGGTTCCAAGAGACAACTCGATGACGGCGCCACCCTCCTGACCCTCGCCGCTGACATCGGACCCCGGCTGGCCAACGACGCGGTGGCCGGTGTGGTCGACGGGGTCGAGCGTGATCTCGACACCGAGCTGCACGACGGCGACGAGGTCGAGATCATCACCCCGTCATCTGATCGGGGGCTCCACGTCCTGCGTCACTCGACGACCCATGTGCTCGCTCAGGCCGTGCTGGAATTGTGGCCCGGGTCGACCTTTGCCATCGGACCGCCCATCGAAGACGGCTTCTACTACGACTTCGAGCTCCCAGACGGCGGCACGTTCAACGACGCCGACCTGGAGAAGATCGAGGCCAAGATGCGGGAGATCGTCGAGGCCGACCAGCCGTTCGTCCGCAGCGAGTTGACGCCGGCCGAGGCGACGAAACTGATGGCCGATCACCCGTACAAGCGGGCGATCATCGACCGGGTCACCGGAGCCGACGGCGATGCCGGCATCGACGCCGAGCTGGCCAGCGAGGCCAACGGCGACACGATCAGCTTCTACCGCAACTCCGACGCCTTCGTCGACATGTGCGTCGGGCCCCACGTCCCGTCGACGGGCCGCCTCGGTCACTTCAAGCTGATGAAGGTGGCCGGGGCCTACTGGCGGGGCGACGAGCGCAACCCGATGTTGCAGCGGATCTACGGCACGGCATGGGCCGACGCCAAGTCGCTGCGGACTCATCTGCATCGCCTGGAAGAGGCGGCCAAGCGGGATCACCGCAAGCTGGCGAACGAGCTCGACCTGCTCTCGTTCCCCTCGGAACTCGGGGCCGGTCTCGCCGTCTGGCACCCGAAGGGGGCCAGGGTGCGCATGCTCATGGAGGACCACACGAGGAAGCGTCACGCCGAGGGTGGGTACGAGTTCGCCTACAGCCCCCACTTGGCCAACGCCAATCTGTTCGAGACGTCCGGCCACCTCGACTTCTATGCGGATGGCATGTACCCGCCCATGGAGATGGACAACGGGACGTACTACCCGAAGCCGATGAACTGCCCGATGCACGTGCTGGTGTACCGATCGAACCAGCGGTCGTACCGCGATCTGCCGATGCGGCTCTTCGAGCTCGGCACGGTGTACCGCTACGAGCGGGCCGGCACGTTGCACGGTCTGATGCGGATCCGGGGCTTCACCCAGGACGACGCCCACCTGTTCGTCACCCAGGAGGGTCTGGCCGAGGAGTTGGCCCGCACGCTCGACTTCATCGTCTCGATGCTGTCCGACTTCGGGTTCGACGACTTCTCGGCCCGGCTGTCGACCCGGCCGGAGGAGAAGTCGGTCGGGTCGGACGAGCTGTGGGAGCTGGCCACCGAGGCCCTCCGCACCACCCTCGACGAGTCGGGGCTCGACTACGAGGTCGACGAGGGTGACGGCGCCTTCTACGGCCCCAAGATCGACATCGACGTCCGAGACGCCATCGGGCGCTCGTGGCAGCTGTCGACCCTGCAGGCCGACTTCCAGCTGCCCGAGCGGTTCGGGCTGGAGTACGTGGCCGCCGACGGTTCCCGCAAGCAGCCGGTGATGCTCCACCGGGCGCTCATGGGCTCGATCGAGCGGTTCTTCGGTGTCCTGCTCGAGCACTTCGCCGGCAACTTCCCGCTGTGGCTCGCCCCGGTCCAGGTCGAGGTGCTTCCCGTCGCCGAGGCTCACGCCGACTATGCCCGATCGGTCGTCGACCGGCTGGCGGCCGCCGGCTATCGGGTCGAGCTCGACGAGGCGAACGACCCGCTCGGCAAACGCATCCGGCGGGCCAAGACCCAGAAGCTGCCCTACGTGCTCGTCGTCGGCGACGACGACGTGGCCGCCGGCACCGTCGGGGTCAACCCTCGCGGTGGTGACGTCGAGCGGGGGGTCGCCCTCGACACCTTCCTCGAGCGGCTCGAGACCGAGGCCGCCGTCGGCGCCAACGCCTGAACCGGCTGCTGCGACTGCATGGATCGTCTCTATTCGGGCTGGCGCCTCGGCGCCGGCCCCGGGGTCACCCCGGATGGTGAGCCCTACGAGTTCATGGGCCCCGAGCCGGGGAAGACCCTGTTCGAGTCGCTCGAGCAGTCGCCGCTCGGCGACGAGCGGACGTACATCCTCGCCCGTCGTCGATCGGCGTTCGCCCTGCTCAACGTGTATCCGTACACCTCGGGGCACGTGATGGTCCTGCCGAAGCTGGCCTCGCCGAGCATCCTCGAACTCGACGACGACACCTACGACGACCTGTGGGCCCTGGTCCGGGTGACGAGCCGCGCTGTCCGTGATGCGTTCGGTCCTGACGGGATGAACATCGGCCTCAACGAGGGACGGGCCGGGGGCGGCTCGCAGCCGAACCACCTCCACGTGCACGTCGTGCCGCGCTGGTCGGCCGACACCAACTTCATGACCACGCTGGCCGAGACCCGCATCCTCCCGGTGACCCTCAGCGAGACCTGGGCCCGACTGCGAGCGGCCTGGCCCGAGCCGTTAGAGTCGTGACGTGACCGACCGAGCCGACGACCTGGCCGAGGAGCTCGACGACCTCGTCGAGCCGGACGACGTTGACGACGCGCGCGGTGCAGCGGCACCGTCGACCGCCGAGCCGGCCGGCCCCGTCGGTGACGAGCTCCCGGCCGACCTGCAGCCCGACCTGGTCGACCCGGAGGACTACGTCTTTCCCAACAACAACCGTCGACGGGTCCCGGGGTACCTGTACCTCGCCATCGCCGCCGTGCTGGTGGTGCTGTACCTCGCCACCGGCGATGGACCCTTCGTGAACCGGGGGCTCCTCCTCGCCGCCGGGATCCTGGTCGCCGTCGGGGCCTACAGCATCCTGAGTGGCTGGAACCTCGCCGTCGATGAGCGAGACGCCCTGGTCGCCGCCGTCGGCGAGGTCGGCTTCCCGGTCGGCCACGCGTCGGCCCAGATGGGCTGGCGTGGCCTGCTGAGCCGCCCGACCTGGCGCGTGCTGCTGTACTCGGCCGACGAGCCGCCGACCAAGCGTGGTTTCGTGCTCGTCGACGGGGTCGACGGCGCCATCATCGACTCGTTCGTCGAGGACAACCCCGAGGACTGGTCGGAGCTCGAGGACTAGCCGGTGGGTGCTGGCTCCGACGGTCGGGGCGGCGATGACGCCGCCGACGACCTCCCCGTTGTCGACGACCACCCCGTTGTCGTCGACCTCCACATCGCCCCGGCGAGCCGACTGCCGATGCAACGGCGGGAGTCCGTCGAGGCCGAGGCCGGCGTCGGGCTGGTCGGCGATCGTTACCACGGATCCCGTCACCGCCATGTGACCGTCCAGGCTGTCGGTGCCCTGGCCGCCGCCGCAGCCGACCTCGGTCGCCCAATCGACAGCGGGGCGACCAGGCGCAACATCACGATCTCGGGATCCGAGGTCCCGACCGAGATCGGCCGTCGTTTCCTGGTCGGTCCGGTCGAGGTCGAGGTCGTCCGCATCGCTGCGCCGTGCAAGCTGCTCGACGACGGCATCGGCAACGGCGCCCGAACGGCGCTCCGGCGACGGGCCGGCACCGTCTGCCGGCTGCTCGGATCGGGCACGATCGCCATCGGCGATGCGGTCGATCTCGATCCGCCGGGGGGTCAACCGGACCGCGAACCGCCCGAGCGGTAGGCTGGTCCGGCACGGCAGCGAAAGGTCGCACGCAGATGTTCGACGGCAATCTCCGCACCGGCTTCGACCGGGTGGTGGCCCCGATGGGTCGCAACCTGCAGCGGGCCGGGGTCTCCCCCGATGTGATCACGGCCGTCGGGGTGCTCATGGCCGGCGCCTGTGGCGTGGCCATCGCCCTCGAGCAGTACCCGCTCGCCGTCCTGCTCCTCGCCCTCACCGGCCTTCCCGATGCCCTCGACGGGGCGGTGGCCAAGGCCGCCGGCTCGGCCGGACCGCGGGGCGCCTACTTCGACTCCGTCTCCGATCGGCTGAGCGACGGGCTCCTCTTCGCCGGTGCCGGCTGGAACCTGGCCGGTTCAGACAATCCCCGGATGGCCATGCTGCCGTTCGCCCTCTACATCGCCGCCTCGTTGGTGTCGTACCAGCGGGCCAAGGCCGAGAGCCTCGGCTTCGAGGCCAAGGGTGGCCTGATGGAGCGGGCCGAGCGGTTCATCGCCCTCGGGTTCGGTCTGCTGTTCTCCAGCCTGTTCGTTGCCACCCTGTGGGTCATGCTGGCGCTGACGGTGTTCACCGCCATCACCCGCTTCGTGAAGGTGTGGCGCCAGGCGAGCGGTCTGCCCCCGGTGCAGACCCGCCCGGTCGTCCGCCGCAACCGTCGGCGCAAGACGCGTCCGGTGTCCGACATCCGGGCCAGGGCCAGGGCCAGGGCCGAGGCCCGTCGTCGCAACCGGACCTGACGCCGCCGACCGTCCGGCCCTACCAACCCGGCTGATCCGCTCGTGCGTGCGCTGACCACCCTGCGGCTCGGTGCCGCCGCGTCCCGGGCCCTGCCGCTCGACACGCTGGCCGCGCTGGCCGACCGGGCCGGCACCGCGGTCGGCCCGGCGCTCATGCCGGACAAGGCCGACCAGCTGAACCGCAACCTCGCCCGCGTCCGACCAAACGGTCCCGTCGACGAACTGACCAGGCGGGGCTTCGGGTCGTACGGCCGGTACTGGGTCGAGTCCTTCCGCATCCCTGGCCTCGGCGCCCGCCGGATCGACCGAGGCTTCTCCGTGGAGGGGTACGGCCACGTCGCCAGGGTCCTGGCCTCGGGCCGGGCCCCGATCCTCGTCCTGCCCCATCTCGGGGGCTGGGAGTGGGCGGCGGCCTGGTTGGCCAGGGTGATGGGGGTCGGGGTGACCGCCGTGGTCGAGCGGCTCGAGCCCGAGGAGGTCTACGACTGGTTCGTCGGGCTCCGCAGCGCCTACGGGGTCAACGTCGTGCCCCTCGGTCCACGGGCGATGGTCGAGCTGGGGGCCGCGGCCAAGCGCCAGGACGTCATCTGCCTGCTCGCCGACCGCGACATCGGCGGCAACGGCACCGACGTCGAGTTCTTCGGCGAGACGACGAGCCTCCCGGTCGGGCCGGCCCTGCTGGCCAGGCGCACCGGCTGCCCGCTCCTGCCGACGGCGGTGTACTTCCGGGGCCGGCAGCGTTCCGGTGTGGTCACGGCGCCGATCGAGCCGGGGGAGGGGCGGGGTCGGACCGAGAACGAACGGCTGACCAGGGCGGTCACCGATCGGCTCGAGCACCTCGTCTCGGCCGCCCCCGAGCAGTGGCACCTGCTCGAACCGAATTGGCCCGCCGACCGGGCCGAAGCGGGCGACGGCCCCGAGACCGACCCGTCCTGAGGCCATCGGCCCGCCACTCGGTGTCGCAACACCTCCGTGTACCGTGGGGCCGTGCGCATCGGGATGATCTGTCCCTACAGCTTGGCGGTCTGGGGCGGGGTCCAACTGCAGGTGCTCGGCCTGGCCCGCAGCCTGCGGGCCAAGGGCGTCGACACCCAGGTGCTCGCCCCCTGTGACGGCCCCCCGCCCGAGCCGTGGGTGACGCCCCTCGGCGACTCGATCCCCTACGCCCAGAACGGGTCGTTCGCCCCGCTCGCCCCCGATCCACCGGCCCAGCTCCGGGTCCTCGGCGCAATCTGGGACGAGCGGTTCGATGCCCTTCACCTGCACGAGCCGCTGGCCCCTGGGCCGACCCTCACCGCCGTGCTGGTCAAGCCGGTGCCGCTGATCGGCACCTTCCACGCCAGCGGCGACATCGCCGTCTACCGCTGGGCCCGGTTCGGGGTCCGCCGCCTGGCTGCCAGGCTCGACACCAGGGTCGCCGTGTCGCCGGCGGCTGCGGGGATGGCCCGCCGGTACCTCGATGGCACCTACGACATCCTGTTCAACGGGATCGAGACCGACCGTTTCGCCGCTGCCGAACCGGCCCCCGGTGACGGACCGAAGGTGCTGTTCCTCGGTCGCCACGAGCCCCGCAAGGGCCTGGCGGTCCTGGTCGAGGCGGCCCGCCTCCTGCCGCCCGACGTCCGCTTCTGGATCGGTGGCCAGGGGCCGCAGACGGCCGAGCTGCAGGCGGCCACCGCCGACGACGACCGGTTCGAGTGGCTCGGACCGCTGTCGGAGGAGGAGAAACTGGCCCGGCTGCGTGGCGCCGATGCCTTCTGCGTCCCGTCGCTCGGCGGCGAGAGCTTCGGCGTCGTCCTGCTCGAGGGCATGGCCGCCGGGACGCCGGTCGTTGCCAGCGACCTGCCCGCCTACCGGGTGGTGGCGAGCGACGGTCGGGCGGCGGCGCTCGTGGCGCCAGGCGACGCCGAGGTGCTGGCCAAGAGCCTGCTCGAGGCCCTCGAGCGAGGTCCCGGAGTCGAGCAACGGGTCCGTTGCGGGCGGGACCGGGCCGAGGAGTTCTCGATGTCGGCCCTCGCCGAGGCGTACATCAGCCACTATCAACGCCTCGCCGGTTGAGCGCCGGACCGGAGCCCGGCCTTCCGTCGCGCTCGGCTCGGGCGAGAGTATGCTGGACCGCTGTGTCCTCTGGCGACCAGACCGAGTCGAGCGACGGCCGTGACGGCCGTGACGGCCTGTGGTCCGGTGCCGCCGTCAGCCCCGGCCCGTCGGAGCTGGCGCCGGCCCTGGTGCCCTCGTTCCTCGTGATCGCCGTCCCGGTCGTGCTCGTCGGGCTCGTCTTCGGGGTGCTGCTTCCCGGGATCCCGTGGTGGTTCGGCGTCCTGCTCGGGCTGCTCGCCGCCGTCGGCGCCGTCTGGTGGCTGGCCGATCGGGCCGACCAGTTCGTGCTCCGCTCGCTCGGGCCCGTCGTCCCCGAGTCCAGGCACCCGATCCGCCTCACCAACATGGTCGACGGCCTGACGCTGGCCGGCGGGGTGATCACGCCGTCGGTGCTCGTGGTCGACGATCCGGCCGCCAACGCCATGGCCATCCGTCGCAAGGACCGGAACCACCTGCTGTTCACCACGGGACTGGTCGACGCCCTCGACGTCGTCGAGCTCGAAGCCGCCGTCGCCGAGCTGCTGACCCGCCTCCGCAACGGCGACGCCGAGACGGCCACCATCGGTGCGTCGCTCCTCGGCCGTCCGCTGATCGACGGGCCGCTCGGGTCGCTCCTCGGCCCCGTTGGCCACCGCACGATCGCCCGGTTGCTCCCGCCCGATCGAGACCTGGAGGCGGACCGTCAGGCGGTTGGGCTCACCCGCTACCCGCCCGGGCTCATCAAGGCCCTCGGGCGCCTGCAGGGCCGTGACCTCGCCCCTGCGGCCGGCACCGCCGGTACCGCCCACCTGTGGTTGGCCGATCCCCAGGCCGGCGCAACCTCGAACGGCGACGATCGTCGGGCCCCGCTCGGCCTGCGGATCGACGCACTGGCGGAACTCTGAATTGGGACGGCTGCGAGCCCGCCACTGGCTCGCAGTCCTCCTCGCCCTCTCGCTGATTGTCGTTGCCTGGCGCTTCACCGGCAACGCCGAGTCCGAGGACGCCGTCGAGACGACGGTCGATGACGGCCTCGCCTCCCTCCCGGTCGATCCGGTCGAACCGGCCGACGACGGGCAGGAACCGGACGAGCTCGCGCTGACCGACGACGAGGATGTGGCGGAACCAGAAGACGGTGACGAGCCGCCGGCCGTCGTCGGTCCCGTGTCGCCGTTCACGGGCCTCCCGACCGACCGGGCCTCGGCCGAGCGCCCGGCGCTCGTCGTCAAGGTCGACAATCATCCACGGGCCCGTCCCCAGACCGGCCTCGATCAGGCCGACATCGTGTTCGACCTCCGGGCCGAGGGCATCACCCGCTTCGCCGCCGTCTTCCAGTCGATCGTGCCGGAGCCCGTCGGACCGGTCCGTTCGAGCCGGACGTCGGACTTCGACCTGCTCCGGGGCCTCGACAACCCCCTCTATGCCTCGTCGGGGGCCAACGACCACGTCGCCGCCGGTCTCCGGGAGCTCCCGATCGTCGAGCTGACCAATCGCACCCGGAGCGAGTACTTCCGCGACTTCGACCGGCCAGCCCCCCACAACCTGTACGTCAGTGGCGGCGACCTCTATGCCCTGGCTCCGGCCGACCTGCCGGTGCCGGAGCCGTGGTTCGCCTACCGGCGGCCGGGCGAGACGGTGCCACCGGCGGCGACGACCGCCGCCGGACCGGTCTCGATCGCCTTCACCGGCAGCCCGCTGGTCACCCACGAGTGGGACGCCGCCATCGGCGGCTGGCGGAGGACCCAGGACGGCGCCCCCCACCTGACCGTCGCCGGCGACCAGCTGGCCCCCGAGAACGTCGTGATCTTCGTCACCGACTACGGCACCAGCCCGGCCGACCCGATCTCACCGGAGGTCCGATCGACCGGCAGCGGTGACCTCGTCGTGTTGACCGACGGGCACGTCATCCTCGGGACGTGGGAGCGGCCGACGGCCGAGGACACTCCGACGCTGACCGACGTCGACGGCGACCCGATCGCCCTCACCGCCGGCCGTACCTGGGTGCTGATGCCCGAGGCCGGCCAGGTCCGGTTCGCGCCGGGCCAGCAGCTGACCGAGACGGCGACCGTCGGAGGGAGCGCCGCCACCTCGGGAACGGTCGACGGGTCGGCCGGCGACACGGCCGACTCGACGCCATGACGCCGGTCCGGCCGGCCCCTGCCTGACCTCGATCCGGTCCTACCACCGACACGGTCCGCTATTCGGTTACGAGCCTCGTGGCCCCGGCCATACACTGTGGCCATGGCTGACAACGAGAACCAGGGCACCGGGTCCGCCCAGGGCACCATCCGGGTCAAGCGAGGACTGGCCGAGATGCTGAAGGGTGGTGTGATCATGGATGTGGTCACCCCCGAGCAGGCCAAGATCGCCGAGGACGCCGGCGCTTCGGCCGTGATGGCACTCGAGCGGGTCCCGGCCGACATCCGGGCCGACGGCGGCATCGCCCGCATGAGCGACCCGGAGATGATCGAGGGCATCAAGGAGGCCGTGACCATCCCGGTGATGGCCAAGGCCAGGATCGGGCACTTCGTCGAGGCCCAGATCCTGCAGGCGCTCGGCGTCGACTACATCGACGAGTCGGAGGTCCTGACCCCGGCAGACGAGACGCACCACATCGACAAGTTCGCGTTCACCGTCCCCTTCGTGTGTGGCGCCACCAACCTCGGTGAGGCACTGCGCCGGATCAGCGAGGGCGCCTGCATGATCCGCTCGAAGGGCGAGGCCGGTACCGGCAACGTCGTCGAGGCCGTCCGCCACCTCCGGTCGATCATCGGTGATATCCGCAGGATCACCCAGGCCGACGAGGCCGAGCTCTTCGACTGGGCCAAGCAGCTGCAGGCACCGCTTCCGCTCGTGCAGGAGATCGCCGAGACCGGGAAGCTGCAGGTGCCGCTGTTCTGTGCCGGCGGCCTCGCCACCCCGGCTGACGCCGCCCTGGCCATGCAGCTCGGGGCCGAAGCCGTGTTCGTCGGCTCCGGCATCTTCAAGAGCAGCACCCCGGCGCCCCGGGCAAAGGCCATCGTCGAGGCGACCACCAACTACAACGACGCCGACATCCTGGCCAAGGTCAGCCGCGGCCTCGGTGCCCCGATGACCGGGATCGGCATGGACGAGATCGACGTCCGCCTGGCCGACCGGGGTTGGTAGCCGACCAGGCCGGCCACCCGACCGCCCGTCGGGTCGGGGTCCTGGCCCTCCAGGGGGCCTTCGCCCGTCACGTCGAGGCCCTGGCCCGGTGCGGGGCCGAGGCCTTCGAGGTCCGCACCCCGGATCAGCTCGACCGCTGTGAGGCGCTCGTGCTGCCAGGGGGTGAGTCGACCACGATGCTCAAGCTGCTGGCCACCTTCGAGCTGCTCGACCCGCTGCGCAAGCTGCTGGCCGACGGGCTTCCGGTGTTCGGCACCTGTGCGGGGATGATCTTGCTGGCCACGGAGGTGACCGACGGCCGAGACGACCAGATCTCGTTCGAGGCCATCGATCTCGACGTGAGGCGCAACGGTTACGGCCGACAGGTCGACTCGTTCGAGACCGACCTGGCCGTTCCGGCGATCGGCGAGCCACCGCTTCGGGCGGTGTTCATCCGGGCCCCGATGGTCGAGCGGGCCGGCCCCGACGTCGAGGTGCTGGCCCGCCACGACGAGGTCCCCGTGTTGTGTCGCTCGGGTCCGGTCCTGACGTCGTCGTTCCATCCGGAGCTGATCGACGACGACCGCCTCCACCGCTTCTTCCTCGACGAATTCGTCTGCGCCTGAGGCGCGGTTGGCGCAGTGACGTCGGCACCGCTGGTCCAGCGGGGCAGTGTCGGCGGTTGGCCGCGGACGAGGATCGCCAGACGACGGCATCATCGATCGGTCCGATGGCGGTGGCCGGCCCGGCAGTCGCCGCGAGGCCGCAGATACGTGCCCCGGCCGCCGGTTGCGGACCGAGATGATGACCGCGGCCTCTATCCTCGATAGTCGGCCCGTTCCCGGGGCCACGGTGAGCGAAGGGAGCGCTGCGATGTCTGGCCACTCCAAATGGGCGACCATCAAGCACAAGAAGGGCGCGGCCGACGCCAAACGGGGCAAGCTGTTCGCCAAGCTGATCAAGCAGGTCGAGGTGGCGGCCCGCAACGGCGGCGGCGACGTCGACTCGAACCCGACCCTGCGGACCATGTTCCAGAAGGCCCGCGACAACTCGGTCCCCCTCGACACGATCGAGCGGGCGGTCAAACGGGGCACCGGTGAGCTCGAGGGCGTCAACTACGAACCGATCACCTACGAGGGCTACGCCCCCGGTGGGGTCGCCCTGCTCATCGACGTGCTGACCGACAACCGGAACCGCACCGGCTCCGAGCTGCGGTCGCTCCTGACCAAGAACGGCGGCTCGCTGGCCGAACCCGGGGCCGTCGCCTGGCAGTTCGAGCGCAAGGGCGTGGTCAAGGTCAGCCGGGCGGCCGACGAGGACGAGGTCATGATGGTCGGTCTCGACAACGGGGCCGAGGACCTCGAGGACCTCGAGGAGGTCTGGCAGGTGACCTGCGAGCCGAGCGACGTCCTGAGCCTCCGGGCCGCGCTGGAGGAGGCCGGGATCGAGGTCACCGAATCCGACTCGACGATGCTGCCGACGAACACGGTGCCGCTGGCCGAGACCGGTCAGGTCAAGTCGGTGCTCAACCTGGTCGAGATGCTCGACGACCACGACGACGTCCAGGACGTCCACTCCAACATCGACATCCCCGACGAGGTCATGGAGTCGATCGACTCGTGACCCGACCCGTCGCCAGACGGCGGCCAGGGTCGATCGAGAAGACGCTCACACGCCGGCGACCCCGAGCAGCCGCGACCGCTGCAGCGACCGGAAGCCCCGGACGAGGCTGATCAGCGCCAGCGTCCAGGCGATCGCGCCGAGGGCGATCGGCAACCAGCCGGCCCCGAACAACACGCCGGTCGCCTGGCTGTAGGCGATCATGATCAGCGGCAGGCTGACGAGCCCAGACGCCTGCTGGGCGGCGGCGGTCGAGTTGACCCTGGCCGACAGTCGGAGCACGAGCGAGAGGCACAGGGCGAGGAACGGCGGCAGGACCCAGACGATCATCAGCCACCACTGGCGCGTCGGGAAGAACCAGCCACCGACTTCCGGCCCGACGGTGAGGTTGACCAGCAGCGAGTAGCAGGTGAAGCCGACGACCACCGTGAGGTAGCCGGGGGTGATGCTGGCGATGAGCTTGCCGAGGTAGATCTCGCGGGTCGCGGCGGGGGAGTGGGCCAGGAACTCGCCGGTGCCCCGCTCGCGCTCGCCGACGATGGTGGCGGCGCCGACGGCGGTCGAGATCGTCAGCGGCACGATGACGGCAACCGGGGCGACGAGGAACACGGCCAGGGCGTAGGCGCTGCGCCCCTCGGGGGTGTCGCCCTGGATCTGCTGCTTGGCCGAGGCCGGGAGCGCCTCGAGGGTGGTGGAGAGCCGCTCGACGGTCTCGACGCTGCCGATGCCGGTCAGGGTGCCCAGGAGGATGGCCGGCAGGATGATGAAGAACAGCGAGCCGAGCGCCGCCATCGGCACCCAGAAGTCGCGGGCCCTGGCCAGCTGCTTGAGGTCGGTCTTGGCCACCGTCATGACCCGTTGCCAGTTCATCGCCGGTTTCCTTTCCCGCCGGTCGGCGGCATGGCGAGGATGTCGTTCGGTCGATCGAGGTCGTGCTCCGCCCGGATGGCGAAGTAGAGGTCTTCCAGCGTCGGCTCCCACGGCACGATGGCCCGCAGGTCGGTGCCGTGCTCCGTCAGCCAACGGGCGACCGAGGCCACCGCCGGCTCGTCGCTGAGGCTGACCCGGACGCCGCCGTCGACGGGGACGGTCTCGATGACCCGGGGGTGCTGGTTCAGGTAGGCGAGCCCGCGGTCGTCGAACGAGCGGAACGTCACCTGGGGGAGGGGCCAGTAGCGGCCGGCCAGTCGACGGGGCTCGCCCCGCAGCACGGTTCGACCACCGTCGACCACGACGATCTCGTCGGCCAGGCCCTCGGCCTCGGCCAGCAGGTGGGTGCAGAGCAGGACCGATCGCCCCCGGGCGGTCATCTCCCGGACGAGCCGCAGCACCGAGCGGGCGGACTCGGGGTCGAGGCCGGAGGTCGGCTCGTCGAGCAGGAGCAGTTCCGGATCGTGCAGGATGGCCCTGGCCAGTGCGAGGCGGGTCTTCATGCCCGTCGAGTAGCCGCCGACGAGCTGCCCGAGGGCCGGCTCGATGCCGAACCAGGCCGCGGCCTCGTCGATTCGCTCGTCGACCGCCTTGCCACGACCGAGCCCGTACAGCTCGGCGGCATAGCGCAGGTTGTCGATCCCGCTCAGCCGGTCGTAGAGCGATGGCTTGGCCGACACGACGCCGCAGCGCCGCCTGACCTCCTCACCGCCGTCGCCGGACGGGTCGAGCCCGAACACGCGGACTCGACCCTCGTCTGGCGAGAAGGCGCCGGTGATCAGCCGGATCGCCGTCGTCTTGCCTGCGCCGTTCGGACCGAGCAGCACGGTTATCCGGGAGCGGTTGATGCCGATGTCGAGACCATCGAGCGCCTGGACGTCGCCGAACCGCTTCGACACGCCCATGACGGTCGCCACCTCCTGCCCGGGCGGCGCCACGGCTCGACCGTCCGCCGGAAGGGTCGGGGCGGGGGGCGCGGGATCGGCGCCCGGGATCCCAGCCTTGTGGTCGAGGCCGCCGGCGTCGGTATCGGTGTCGTAGACCATGGCCACCCGGCGACGGGTGCCGATCGAGAACCTGCTCACCGAGGCGGTATCGGCGCGCTCGGGGTCCTCCTCAAGCGGTCCGTGGCCGACTACGGTCGTACGGATGTTCGTGTTGGGTGTCGATCCGGGGCTGTCGCGCTGCGGTTACGCCGTGGTCGAGCCGGCGCCCCGTGGCCGGGGCCGGGCCCATGCACTCGGTGTGTTGCGGACCGCAGCCGACCTGCCGGTGCCCGAGCGGTTGGCCCAGCTCCACCGCGATCTCGATGAGCTGCTCGACGAGTTCACCCCGGCCGTGGTCTCGGTCGAGCGGATCTTCTTCCAGAACAACGTGCGGACGGCGGTCGGCGTCGCCCAGGCGTCTGGGCTGGCGCTCGCCCTTGCCGCCCGCCGAGGGGTGACCGTCGTCCAGTACTCTCCGTCTGAGGTCAAGTCGGTGGTGGCCGGTGACGGTCAGGCGGCGAAGGGACAGGTCCAGGAGATGGTGCAGTTGTTGCTCGGGTTGGCGGAGATGCCCCGCCCGGCCGACGCCGCCGACGCCGCGGCGCTCGCCCTCTGTCACCTGGCCAACGACCCCCACCTCCGGGCCGCGAGCTCGGCCAGCGGGGTGCCAACGTGATCGGCTCGCTCCGGGGCGTGGTGATCGACCGGGAGCCGGTGCTCGAGCGGGCGGCCGGGGCGGAGATCGTCGTCGAGGTCGGCGGCGTCGGGTACCGGGTGACGGTCACGGCGGCCACCCTGTCGCGGCTGCCGGCAGACGAGCCGGTCCTGCTCCACATCCACCACCACTTCTGGGAGGCCGACCAGAAGCTCTTCGGCTTCCGCACCCGCACCGAGCGAGTGGCGTTCGAGGGACTGCTCGGCGCCCACAAGGTCGGCCCAAACCTGGCGTTGGCGGTGCTGGCCACGCACCCGGTCGAGCAGCTCGCCCGCATCCTGGCCGAGGACGACCTGGCCGCGCTCTGCGAGGTGCCCGGCGTCGGGAAGAAGACGGCCCAACAGATCCTGGTCGACCTCCGATCGACGCTCGTGCTGCCGGTCCTGGAGGGCGGCACGGCCATCGACCTGACCGCAGGGGGAGCGATCGATCCGGACCCCGATGGTGCCACCGGCCTCGTCGACGTCCGGGAGGCGATGGCCAACCTCGGCTACTCGACCGAGGAGATCCGGCGGGCCGTCGCCGGTCTCGGGGAGGTCGACCCGTCCACCACCGACAGTGGTCAGCTGTTGAAGCTGGCCATCCTCAGCCTGGCCAGCGGCTGAGGCGACGACGAGACGGCTGCCACGATGCCCCGAGACGAACTGCTCGATCCGAACCCGACCCCCGAGGAGTGGGCAGGGGCGCACGGCGACGGGGCCGGCGACGCCGAGATCGCACTCCGCTCCGGGGGCGACGAACGAGGGCTGCGCCCCCGGAGCCTTGACGAGTTCGTCGGCCAGCAGGAGCTGAAGGACCGCCTCGGGGTGATCGTCGAGGCGGCGAGGGGCCGTGGCCAGGCCGCCGACCACCTGCTGTTCGCCGGACCGCCGGGGCTCGGCAAGACCACCCTGGCCGGGATCGTGGCCAACGAGATGGGGGCGCACCTCCACATCACATCGGGTCCGGCCATCGTCCGGGCCGCCGACCTGGCCGCCATCCTGACCAAGATCGAATCGGGTGACGTCCTGTTCATCGACGAGATCCACCGGCTCCCCAGGGTCGTCGAGGAGGTCCTCTACCCGGCGATGGAGGACCTGCAGCTCGACGTGCTGCTCGGCAAGGGGCCGGCCGCCCGCTCGATCCGGTTCGACCTGGAGCCGTTCACCCTCGTCGGGGCCACCACCCGCACCGGCCTGATCACCGGCCCGCTGCGCGACCGGTTCGGGTTCAACTTCCGGCTCGACTACTACGGCCCTGGCGATCTGGAGCAGATCGTCCTCCGGGCCGGCGAGGTGCTCGGGATCGAGATCAGCCACGACGGGGCGAGCGAGATCGCCACCCGCAGCCGCGGGACGCCCCGGATCGCCAACCGCCTGCTCCGCCGGGTCCGCGACTACGCCGAGGTCAAGGGTGACGGCACCGTCGACCGGGAGGCCGCAGCCGACGGCCTCGCCCTGTTCGGGGTCGACGAACGCGGCCTCGACAAGGTCGACCGGATCCTGCTCTCGAACCTCTGCGAGCGCTTCGGCGGGGGCCCGGTCGGGCTGTCGACGCTGGCCATCAGCGTCGGCGAGCCGACCGAGACCGTCGAGGAGGTCATCGAGCCGTTCCTCATCCAGCAGGGCCTGCTGATGCGCACCCCCCGTGGTCGGGTGGCCACCGCCGCGGCCTGGCAGCACCTCGGGCTCCAGGTGCCGGTCGAGGCCACCGAGAGCCCCGACGTCACCACGCTGTTCGACTGAAGGCGCCGATGACCAGCGAGAACTCGGCGGCGGTCGACGACTTCGACTACGACCTGCCCGACGAAGCGATCGCCCAACACCCGGTCGAGCCCCGCGACTCGGCCCGCCTCCTGGTGGCCGGTGATGGCACGACACCGGTCCGACATCACACGGTGGCCGATCTCGACTCGTTCGTCGGCCAAGGCGACGTCGTCGTGCTCAACGACACCCGGGTGCTGGCCGCACGGCTGCTGCTGACCAAGGCGACCGGCGGCAGGGCCGAGGTGCTGCTGCTCCGACCGACGCCGACCCAGGACCGGTGGGAGGCCCTGGTCCGGCCGGGACGCCGCCTGCCGCCCGGCACGGTGCTCCACCTCGACAGCGAGCCGCTCGTCACCGTCGGCCCGCCGGTGGCGGTCGACGGCGGAGCCGGGCCGGACGAGCGGGGCGACGGGCGACGCCTCGTCGACGTCGCCCCCGACGCCGTCGAGCGGGCCGGGCAGGTGCCGCTCCCGCCCTACATCACCGCCCCGCTGGCCGACCCCGAGCGCTACCAGACGGTCTTCGCCCGCCAGCCCGGCTCGGTCGCAGCGCCGACCGCCGGCCTGCACCTGACCGATGCGCTGCTCGACCGCATACGGGCGACCGGGGCCACGATCGAGCGGGTCGAGCTGCAGGTCGGGCTCGGGACGTTCCGGCCGATCACCGCCGATCGGGTGGCCGACCACGAAATGCACGCCGAGCGGTACGTGGTCGCCGCCGACGTCTGGGAACGGATCCGGGCTGCCCGCCGGGTCGTTGCCGTCGGTACCACCGTCGTCCGGACGCTGGAGTCGGCCGCGGCGACCGGCCGGCTCGACGGTGAGACGTCGCTGTTCATCCACCGCGGGTTCCGCTGGCAGGTGGTCGACGCGCTGTTGACGAACTTCCACGTCCCCCGCTCATCGCTGCTCGTCCTCGTCGACGCGTTCGTCGGCGACCGGTGGCGCTCGATCTACGACGAGGCGCTCGTCGAGGGCTATCGGTTCCTGTCGTTCGGCGACGCCATGCTGCTCGAACGGTCGCCGTGATCGCCACCCCCGGGTGCGCTCGGGGTTGGCGAACGACCACGGAGGGCGGTAGGACCGGGTGATGGATCGGGTGAGCCCGCTGACGATGACGGTCGAGGCGACCGACGGTCGGGCCAGGGCCGGGGTCATGACCACCGGCCGGGGCGCCGTCCCGACGCCGGTCTTCATGCCGGTCGGCACCCGGGCGGCGGTGAAGACGCTCGACACCGACGATCTGGAGCGGCTCGGTCCTCCGATCGTGCTCGGCAACACCTACCACCTGATGGAGCGCCCCGGGGCCGAGCTGATCGGTGAGATGGGGGGTCTCCACGCCTTCATGGACTGGCCAGGTCACGTGCTCACCGATTCGGGGGGCTACCAGGTGTTCTCCCTCGAACCAAAGGTGACCGAGGACGGGGCGACGTTCCGGTCGGTCTACGACGGCTCGTACGTCGAGCTCTCGCCGGAGCGGTCGGTGGCCGTCCAGGAACTGCTCGGCGCCGACATCGCCATGGTCCTCGACGTGTGCACGGCACTCCCGGCCACACCGGAGCAACTCCGCCATGACCTCGACCTGACCGTGCGCTGGGCCGAGCGGTCGAAGGCCGCCCACGGTCGAGCGGACCAGGCCCAGTTCGGGATCGTCCAGGGCGGCGTCGACCCCGATCTCCGGGTCGAGTCGGCCGAGCGGACCGTGGCCATCGGCTTCGATGGCTACGCCGTCGGCGGGCTCTCGGTCGGCGAGAGCCGTGACGACATGGTCCCCGCCCTCCGGGCGGCGACGACGGTGCTCCCCGCCGATCGGCCCAGGTACTTCATGGGACTCGGCGACCCGGTCGGGCTCGTCGAGGCGGTCCACAACGGCATCGACATGTTCGACTGCGTACTCCCGACCCGCCTCGCCCGCCACGGTACGGCCCTGACCTCCGAGGGACGGCTCAACCTGCGCAACCTCCGCTTCGCCCGTGACGACGCCCCGATCGACCCCGGCTTCCGGCACCCGCTCTCGCAGCGCTACTCGCGGGCCTACCTCCGCCACCTGCTCCAGACCAACGAGCCGACCGCCGGGCGCATCATCACGCTGCACAACCTGGCGTGGCTGGCCGATCTGACCGCCCGGATGCGAACGGCCGTCGTCGAGGGTCGTTTCGGCGCCCTCCGGGCCGAGATCTGGTCGATCTGGGCACCGGGCGAGGAGCCACCGTCTGGCTGACCGGTACGTGGAGCGGGGCCCGAACCGGCCCCCGGGATGCTCCGAACCGGTGACAGGACCGCCGCCCGCCGCCGGATCGGGCGGCGGACCCGCTAGACCGGTGTGGAACGTGGAGGCGTCGTCCGTGCCGGGTCCCACCCCCTCGGTCGGCGGCCGGAACCGCAAGCGAGGCGCGCCGCGTCGATCCCGCTAGCGTCACGAGGCTGGAGGTAGACCATGGAGTTCATCCCACTCATCGTCGTCGGCGTGCTGATGTACGTCGTGCTGATCCTGCCCCAGCAGCGACGCAACCGCGAGCACCGGACGCTCCTCGCCTCGCTCGAGGAGGGCGACGAGGTCATGACCAATGCCGGTGTGTACGGCTTCGTCGCCGCGGTCGACGGTGACATCGTGTGGCTCGAGGTGGCCGATGGTGTCGAGCTGAAGCTGTCCAAGGCGTCCGTGGCCAACAAGATCGCCGAACCCGTCGAGGACGAGAGCGGGGACGACTGACATGCCAACCAGCCAGAAGGTCTCGGCCCTGGCCGTGGTCGTGGTGGCCGTGCTCGGCATCCTGTTCACGGTGCTGGCCGGCAACCAGCCACTGCTCGGCCTCGACCTGCAGGGCGGGGTGTCGGTGGTGTTGGAGCCGACCGGTTCGGCCGACGGCCAGGACGGCCAGGGTGCTGGCCGTGAGGTCACCGACGAGGCGCTCGACCTGACCGTCGAACTGCTCCGTGGCCGCATCGACCAGATCGGTGTGGCCGAACCCGAGATCTCCCGGCAGGGCGACAACATCGTGGTCGCACTCCCCGGCCTGGTCGAGGACCAGGAGGAGGCGCTCGATCGCCTCCGCCAGACCGCCGAGCTCCGGTTCCGGCCCGTCCTGCTGGTGCTCGGCCCGGCGCTCGATCCGAACGCCGCCCCGGCCGACGCCGATGCCGATGCCGATGCCGACGGCGTCGAGGACGAGGGCACGGTCAGCGAGTCACCGATCACCACCGAGGCCCCGGCCGACTCCGGCGATGGCGACGACGAGGCCGACACCGACGGTGGAGCCGGCGATGACGAGGAGTCCCTCGCCGGCGGGGGACGGTTCGGGCCGGTGTTCGCCGCCCAGAGCACGACGACGACCGCCGGAGATGCGGCCGCCGACGACGCCACGACCACCGATGCGACGTCCGATGACGCAACCACCGATGACCCCGCCACCGGCGACGGGACGGAAGGCGACGGGACCGACACCGGCGACGTGCCGCTGGCCGACCCGGCGGACCTCGGGGTGCTGACCAACTGCCTGACCGGCGAGATCACCCCCGACACCGAGGACGTCATCGACGAGGTCGTCGTCCTCGAGGATCGGGACGGGATCCGCTACTGCCTCGGCCCGGCGGAGCTCGACGGTCAGCTCCTCACCGGCGACATGGTCGAATCGGCCGACGTCGGCCTCGGTGCGGGCATCGGCTGGCAGGTCAACCCGACCCTCCGGCCGGGCCCGGACGGCATCGACAAGTTCAACGCCGTCGCCGCGGTGTGCTTCCTCGGCTCGCCCGACACCTGCCCGACCCGCCAGCTCGCCGTGGTGCTCGACCACGAGGTCATCTCGGCCCCGGTGATCCAGGTCGGGCGGTTCTCCCGCGACCAGATCACGATCTCGGGCGACTTCGAGGAGGAGGAGGCCCGCCGCCTGGCCGAGGCCCTGCGGTTCGGCTCGCTTCCCCTCGAACTGGTGGCCCAGGAGACCCGCACGGTGTCGGCCAGCATCGGTCAGGACGTGCTCCGGTCGGGTGTCATCGCCGGCCTCATCGGACTCGTGCTCGTGGCCGTCTACCTCCTGGCCTACTACCGGCTCGCCGGCCTCGTCGCCATCTCGGGCCTGGTGCTGTCTGCGGCGCTGCTGTGGACGATCGTCGCCTTCTTCGGGGCCACGTTCGGGTTGGCGCTCACGTTGGCCGGCGTTGTCGGCCTCATCGTGGCCATCGGCGTGTCGGCCGACTCCAACATCGTCTACTTCGAGAACGTCAAGGAGTCGTACCGATCCGGCCGCCGGGTCCCGACCGCCATCGAGCGGGCCTACGAGTCGGCGATCTCGACGATCGTGAAGGCCGACGTGGTCAGCCTCATCGCCGCGGTGCTCCTGTATCTGCTGACGGTCGGCGCCGTTCGCGGCTTCGCCTTCTACCTCGGGCTGGCCACGATCCTCGACCTCATCATCTCGTGGTTCTTCATGCGCCCGGCGCTCGGTTGGCTTGCCCGTCGACAGGCGGTCGAGGAGAACCCGAGGTTGCTCGGGCTGCCGCCGACCCAGGGCTCGGCCAACAAAGCCGGCCGATTGGCCGGCGTCGCCACCGGAGGTGAGTCGTGAGTGACACCGATGATCAGGTGACCGACGATCAGGCGACCGACGCGCTTGTGGACGACCAGCTGGTCACGTCCGGCGGGTTCGTGGCCACCATGCGGTCGATCTTCGCCGGACGGGCCGCCATCGACTTCCGGCCGAAGTGGCGCATCGCGCTGACCGTCTCGGCGGTGCTGCTGGTCGGCTCGGTCGTGCTGCTGTCGACCCGCTGGCTCAACCTCAGCATCGACTTCGACGGCGGTGGCGTCTGGGAGGTCCCGGTGTCAGACGAGGTGTCGGTCGCCGATGCCCGCGCCGTGCTCCCGAGCTCGGCCGACGAAGCCCGCATCCAGGTCGTCCGGGGGGCCGAGAGCGGCCGCCTCCTGCGGGTCGAGGCCGGCACCGAGGCGCTCGACGACAGCAGCCTCATCGCCCAGGAGCTGGCCGACCTGGCCGGGGTCGACGCCGACGAGGTGGCCACCTCGACGATCGGCCCGACCTGGGGCGAGCAGATCACCAGACAGGCGCTGGCCGCGCTGGCCTGGTTCTTCGTTGCCGTTGCCGCCTATCTGGCCTGGCGGCTGGAGTGGCGAATGGCGATCGGCGCGCTGGCTGCGGTGGTCCACGACCTGTTGATCACGGCAGGGGTCTACTCCCTGTTCGGGTTCGAGGTGAGCCCGGCCACGGTCATCGCCCTGCTGACGATCCTCGGCTACTCGCTGTACGACACCGTGGTGGTGTTCGACAAGGTGCTCGAGAACCAGTCGGGCCCGGTCGGGGCAAAGCTCGACGACGGCGACCTGATCAACCAGTCGATGAACCAGGTCCTGATGCGGTCGATCAACACCACGATCACCACGGTCCTGCCCGTGCTGTCGATGCTGTTGATCGGCGGGGTGCTGCTCGGCGGCACCTCGATCCGCGGCTTCGCCCTTGCCCTGTTCATCGGCCTGATCCTCGGTACGTACTCGTCGATCTTCGTGGCCGCCCCGATCCTGGTGTGGCTGCGGGCGATCCGGCCCGAGGCCAGGCGGGCGGCCGAGATCGAGGCGAAGCGCCAGGCCCGTTCCGGCGGGACCGACGAGCGCTCGGCCCGGTTCATCGAAGATCGCGACGCCACGCTCGTCAGCCCGGGCGGGAGTGCCCCGCGGGGCCGCAAGAAGGGCAAGCGGAACTGACCCAGGGCCGTCCGGCTACGTGCCGATAGCGGCAGGCCAGCCCGCTCCGGCGGGATTCGGGTGGGCGGTCGTTGGTATACTGGGGAGTTCTCGGCGGCCGGCGTCGGTGATCATCGGCCCGGGGCGATCGTCCACCCCTCGGAGTGAAGCTGCAACGTGGTAACCGTTGAACGGGTCCTTCCCTGGCGTCGCAAGCGGCGCACCATCGGCGCCCAGATCGAGCCGCTGGTCGAGCACTTCGTCGGGCCCGAGCGGGACCGGCGGGTCGAGGTCGTCACCCGGGCCTACCGGATGGCGGCCAGGGCCCACGCCGAGCAGCGCCGCAAGTCGGGCGAGCCCTACATCGTCCATCCGCTCGCCGTGGCCCGGATCGTGGCCGGCTACGGGATGGACGAAGTGGCCATCGCCGCCGCCCTGCTGCACGACGCGGTCGAGGACACGAGGATCGAGCTGGAGGACATCCGCCGGGCCTTCGGTCACGAGGTGGCCACGATCGTCGACGGCGTGACCAAGCTCGATCGGCTGCGGTTCGACAACAAGGAGGCCCAGCAGTCGGCGACGATGCGGAAGATGCTGATCTCGATGTCGAAGGACATCCGGGTCCTCATCGTCAAGCTCGCCGATCGCCTGCACAACCTCCGCACGATCGCGGCCATGCCAGACTGGAAGCGGGAGCGCGGCGCACTGGAGACCCTCCAGGTCTACGCCCCGCTGGCTCACCGGCTCGGCATGCAGGAGCTCAAGCAGCAGCTGGAGGACCTCAGCTTCGCCGCGCTCCACCCGAAGCGCTACGCCGAGATCGAGCACATGGTCACCGAGCGGGCCCCCGAGCGGGAGACGTACCTGACCCAGGTGCTCGAGGACGTCCGGGCCAGGGTCGACGAGCTCGGCATCGAGGCCGAGGTGATCGGTCGGGAGAAGCACCTCTACTCGATCTACGAGAAGATGCAGCTCAAGGACAAGGCGTTCGACGAGATCAACGACCTGGTCGGGATCCGGGTCATCGTCGACAGCGTCCGCGACTGCTACGCCGCCCTCGGGTCGATCCATGCCACGTGGAAACCGGTGCAGGGCCGGTTCAAGGACTACGTGGCCATGCCGAAGTTCAACCTCTACCAGTCGCTGCACACGACGGTGGTGGGCCCACAGGGCAAGTCGATCGAGGTCCAGATCCGGACCCGGGAGATGCACGAGCGGGCCGAGAGCGGCGTCGCCGCCCACTACCTCTACAAGGATCGTGACGATGCCTCGGCCGCAATCGACCTGCCGTGGCTGACCCGGATCATCGACTGGGAGAAGGAGACCTCCGACCCGACGGAGTTCATGCAGAACCTGAAGGTCGACCTCGAGGAGGAGGAGGTCTTCGTCTTCACGCCACAGGGGCAGGTCACGACGCTGCCGAACGGGTCGACGCCAATCGACTTCGCCTACGCCATCCACACCGACGTCGGGCACCGCTGCGTCGGAGCGAAGGTCGACGGTCGCCTCGTGTCGCTGTCCGAGCCGCTCCAGTCCGGGCAGACCGTCGAGATCTTCACCTCGAAGGTGGTCGGCGCCGGTCCGTCGCGGGACTGGCTGAACTTCGCCGCCTCCCACCGGGCCGCATCCAAGATCAAGCAGTGGTTCTCCCGCGAGCGGCGGGAGGACGCGATCGCCACGGGCGAGAGCGAGCTCAAGCGGGCCCTCAAGCGGGAGGGGATCAGCTGGGCCGACATGGGCCCGGCCCCCGGTGATGCCATCCGGGAGGTGGCCGAGGACCTCAACTACGTCGACGCCGATGCGCTGTATGCGGCGATGGGGGAGCACCACGTGTCGCCCCAGACCGTGGTCGGCCGTCTTCTCAAGCTCAAGGACGGCGACAACGACGAGGCGGAGCCGCCGATCCGGGAGGACGGCATCCCGGTCCGACCACACCGGCGGGAGCCCCCGGGCGCGGCCGGTGTCCGGATCGAGGGCATCGACGACGTGCTCGTCCGCCTGTCCCGCTGCTGTACCCCGGTGCCGGGCGACGAGATCATGGGCTTCGTCACCCGTGGCCGCGGCGTTTCGGTCCACCGGACCGACTGTGCCAACGCCGTGTCCCTTGCGGTGTCGCAGAACGACCGCCTGATCGACGCCGAGTGGGACCACGAGTACGAGGCCGACCACTTCGTCGCCTCGGTTGAGCTCAAGGCGTACGACCGGCCCCACCTCCTGGCCGACGTGTCCCGGGCGCTGGCCGACCAGCACGTCAACATCATCGGCTCGTCGTCGACCACGTCGGACGAGCGGATCGCCAAGCTGACCTTCGACTTCGAGATCGCCGACCCCTCACATCTGTCGGCGGTGATGCGGGTCGTTCGGGCGGTCGACGGGGTCTACGACGTGTATCGGGTCGTCCCCGGCCAGCGGAAGTAGGCGCCACCGCCCCGCCAGCGGCGGCCCGGGTCCGCGGCCGAAGCGCTGCGCTCGGCCACACTGACCAGGTTCCGCCGACCGGGCCCGCTCGGGCCCATCCGCCGCCGGCCCGTCGAACCTGTGAGGAACCTGTGCTCGTTCTCACAGGGTGGGCTCAGCGGCGTTGCCGAGGATGATCCCCATGAAGCCACGCGACCGTACCCCCCGACGTTCCCTGCTCGCCGCCTGCCTGGCCGCCATCCTGCTGGTGGCCGCCGCCTGCGGATCGAGCGACGACAGCACCGACACCGGCGGCTCCGGCGAGACCGCGGCCGCCAACACCGAGACCGGCGGCGAGGCCGACTCGACCGGAGACGCCGACCAGGACGACGCCGGCGATGCCGACGCATCCGGCGACGATGACGCATCCGGCGAAGATGACGCATCCGGCGGAGACGCCGCGGCCGACACCGAGCCGGTGGCCTCGCTGACCGACTCCGGCTACGTCGACGAGTACACCCTCGTCGACGAGGGCTTCGGCACCATGACCACGGTCACGATCGACGGCGGCACCCGCACGATCGAGACCAACGCGTTGCCGGATCACGACACCGGCGAGTTCCCCAACGCCGGCAACCCCAACGCCATCACCGCCCAGGACCTGACCTGGGAGTTCCCGGTCGAGGCCGCCTTCACCGGCTCCGCCACCGAGGTCAGGACCACCGGCGTCGCCGTCAACGGGGTCAAGTTCGAACCGGGCACGGCCGAGACCGTCACCTGCTCGTCCGGTGAGACCTACCGGATCGAGGCGCTCCAGGAGCTGTACGACCTGGGCCTCGACTTCAACAACGCCCACGTGCAGCCGACCGGCGAGTACCACTACCACGGGATCTCGGAGCTGTTGGTCGACGCCTACGACGACGACCAGGATCTCGTCCACATCGGCTTCGCCGCCGACGGCTACCTGATGTACTACTCGAAGTCGGGCGCCTATGAGTCGAGCTACGTCCTGTCGGACGGTGAGCGGGCCGGCACCGGCTGTGTCGCCTCCGGCCCGGCCGGCAACGCCGAGTTCGACCTGGTCGGCACCAGCCCGGACGGTACCTACACCAACGACTTCGTCTACACCGATGGCGCCGGCGACCTCGACGCCTGCAACGGGACCACCATCGACGGCCAGTACGCCTACATCGTCACCGACGCCTACCCCTACGTCTCCCGCTGCCTGAACGGCGAGGTCAGCGGCGCCGGCGTCGGCGGCCCGCCCGCCGGCGGTGGCGACGAGGGCGCAGCCCCCGGCCAGGGTGGTCCCGGTCAGGGCGGCGGTGCCCCCGACCTGAGCGAGGCGGCCGCCACCCTCGGGGTGTCCGAGGACGAGCTCCTCGCCATCCTGCCCGGTCCCGGCGAGGACCTGAGCGAGGCTGCGGCCACCCTCGGCGTCACCGTCGAGGAGCTGATGTCGCTGCTGCCGGCTCCGGGCGGCGCACCGGCCGGGCGGTGACGGCTCCGATGACCGGGCCCCATCCCGACGCCATGCTCCCGCCCCCAGCCGACTCGGCCGTTGCCGCCGGCCGCCGACCACGACCCCTGTTCGTCCGGCTCGCTGCGGTTGCCGCCACCCTGGCGCTGATCGCCGCCGCCTGCGGGAGCGACGACGACGCCACCGACACCACCGGGGCCGACGACGGGTCGGCCTCACTCCAAAACGACGGGTCCGGCACGACCGAGACCGACGACGACACCACGGTGACGGCGTCGTCCGGTGCCTCCTGTGCGGAGGTGGCTGCGTCGTTCGTCGCCGGCCCGAGTGCCAACCCCGACCTGCCCGACCCCGAGTCGTCGGCCGTCTGCGAGGGCGGGAGCGTGATCGTGACCGCAAACGGGATCCCGGACTACACCTACATCGAGACGAGCCCCGGGCCGCCGGACGCCCAGGACTACACGTTCACGATCCCGGCGGATCCGGCGGCGGCCGCGGCGACGACCTCGGTGCCACTCGTCGGACCCCTCGGCGTGACCCTGGCCGGCGTTCCGATCTACGGCCCGACCGAGGGCACCGGAGGCGACGTCGAGTCGATCGAGGGGATCCTGATGGCATGCGGCAGCCACAACGGCCCGACCGGCTTCCATCTGCACCTGCTCGGCACGAGCGACACGACCGACTGCGACTTCTCGCCCGAGGAGGTGGCGTCCGGACCACAGCTGCTCGGCTACGCCTTCGACGGGTTCCCCATCTACACCGGCAACGACCAGTACGAGTCGTCGTGGGAGCTGACCGACGCCTCGCTGTTCGCCACCGACACCTGGTCCGCTCACACCCACGTCGATGGATCCGGCGATCTCGACGAGTGCAACGGCCGGATCGACGAGGACGGCAACTACGCCTACTACACGACCGACGCCTTCCCCTACGTGCTCGGCTGCTTCGTCGGTGAGGTCGACCTGACCGACGCCGGCGGAGGTGGCGGCACCGGACCCGGCGGCGAGGGTCAGGGTCCGCCGCCCGACGGCGACGGCCAGGGCCCCGGCGGCGACGGCTGAGCGGTGGCCGATCCGGAACGATCGGTGCGGCTGACGCGGCGGGGCCTGCTGGCGTCGTCGCTTGCCGCGGTCGGCGTCGTCGGCGTGGCTGCGGTGACCGGGTGCCGGTCCGCGGCCTCGACCGGGTCCGCATCGAGCGCCGAGCCGACCGACGTCGACGTCGGATTCCTGGCCGACATGACCACCCACCACGGCCAGGCCCTCGTGCTGTGCCAGCGGGTGGTCGGCGCTGACACCGGGGCGTCGGTCCAGGCGGCGGCGGCCGAGGTGTTGCAGAACCAGTCGATCGAGGTCGGGATGATGCGGGCGTGGCTGGCCGACTGGGGGCGCTCGACGGCCCCGCCCGACACGGCCATGGCGTGGATGGGCCTCTGCGGCCGTGACGATCTCGCCGGGGGTGGCATGCCCGGCTTGGCCACCGACGAGGAGCTGCTGGCTCTGTCCACGGCCGACGGTGCGGCCAAGGGCCGGCTCTGGCTCGAGCTCATGCGGGCCCATCACGAGGGCGGGGTGGAGATGGCATCGGTGGCCAGTGCCTGGGCGTCGGCCGACAAGGTCCGGCGCCTGGCCTCGACCCAGGTCGAGGTCCAGGGCTACGAGATCACGATGTACGACCGCTTGCTGGCCACCACCTACGCCTCGGCCTGAGCGATCCGAATTCGCGAACCTCGTCGACGGGGCGTGGGAGGGTGGGCCCGTGGCCAGCGACCCACCCCATCCCGAGACCGGCGAGACAGGCGAAACCGGCCCGGCCTACGAGAGCTGGCTCGTCGATCGTCTCCTGGCGATCTACGGGGGCCGCCCCTGGATCGTCGCCGCCGAGGTCGACCAGGGCGCGGTCGGGCTGGCCGCCCACCTGCGGGACGCCTACGGCGCCGAGGTGCTCGCCGTCGGCGCCCGACCAGGCGTCGGTGACCTCGACCCCGACGTGCCGCTGGTCTCCATCGACCTGCCGCCCGCAACCACGATCCGCGGTGCGATCGATTCCGCCCAGGCGGCACTGGTCGAACCGCCGCCGCTGGTCCAGGCCGACGTCGACGACTGGGATCCGGCCGGTGCCGCTCGCGTCATCGGTGGCCCCCTGCTGCGATCGGCGACGATGCTCGGCCGACCGACCTTCGGTCCCCGCCTGGCCCCCTGGGTCGCCCTGGAGGACAAGGTCAGGATCGAACCGGTCCTGGCCGAGGCCGGGCTCGACGTCGTGCCCCGCGAGATCGTCGATGCCGACGATCGGGCCGGGCTCCTCGCCGCCCACCGGCGACTCGCCTCGCCGTCCGGCACGGTGTGGGCCGGCGACGATCGCTCCGGCCAGCACGGCGGCGGCGAGGGCACCCACTGGGTCACCGACGACCGCGACGCCACAGCCCTGGCCGAGCGGCTCGGGGCGTACGACCGGGTCCGGGTCCTGCCGTTCGTCGAGGGGGTTCCCTGCAGCATCCATGGGCTCGTCGTCGGCCCGGACCGGATCGCAGCGTTCCGCCCATGTGAGATGATGACGCTCCGGGATCGATCGGCCCGCCGGTTCGTCTATGCCAGGGCCTCGACCCACTGGGATCCGTCGCCGGCCGATCGGTCGGCCATGGTCGGTGCAGCCAGACGGGTCGGCGAGGTGCTGGCCGAGCGGGTCGGCTTCCGTGGCATGTTCACCCTCGACGGCGTGCTCGGCGCCGACGGGTTCGTCGCCACCGAGGTCAATCCCCGCCTCGGCGCGGCCCTGCCGAACCAGCACCCGACCGCCGGCGGGGCGGAGATCCGCCTGCACCTCGTCAACCACGCCGTCATCGACGGGGCCCTCGCCGACCTCGACCCGGCGGCGTTCGAGCGGTGGCTCGTCGACCGGCTCGACCGCGACCGGCAGGCCACGTCGATCGTCATCGTCGAGCGGGCGCCGGACGCCGAGCGACGAGGCCGCCTGGTCGCCGACAGCGACGGCTCGGGGCTGACGCTGCTCGAACCGGTCGGGCACGGGGACGACCAGCGGTCGCTGGCGAGCGTCGTCTGGGGACAGGGCCCCGGCGGGCCCATGCTCCGGATCGACGAGGTGCGGGGGCTCGCCGTCGGACCACCGAGCGCCCCGACCCTCGTGACCTGGCTGCGGGCCATCGACCAGGCCTGGGCCGTCGGCCTCCCGCCGCTCGACGCGGCCCCGTCGATCCGGTAGCGACCGGAAATCGGGGCGGCTGGCGGTCCGGCGACCAGTACGATCGGGCGGGCGATGGCCCGATCCGACTTCCAGACGCTCCCCGGTACCCGCGACCTCATCGAGCCGGCCTCCGGCCGGGTCAGGACCGTCGTGTCGACGTTCGCCGAGCTGGCCGAGGACGCCGGGTTCGGGCAGATCGTGACGCCGATGTTCGAAGACGTCGGGGTGTTCGTCCGTCTCGGCGAAGCGTCCGACGTCGTGGCCAAGGAGCTGTACACGTTCACCGACAAGGGCGGGCGCGACATCGCCCTCCGCCCGGAGTTCACCGCCTCGGTCTGCCGGTCCTTCGCCCAGAACCGGCCGACCACGCCGTGGAAGACGTGGTACGCGGGTCCGAACTTTCGCTACGACAAGCCACAGAAGGGCCGCTACCGCCAGTTCGACCAGGTCGGGGCCGAGGTCATCGGCTCGAACGACCCCGACGTCGACACCGAGCTGATCGCCCTCGCCTGGCGGTTCTACCAGCGGCTCGGGCTCACCGACCTCACGCTGCTGGTCAACACCCTCGGCGACGCGGCCGAGCGCCCCGCCTACCTGACCGCCCTCCGGTCCTACCTCGAGGCCAACGCCGCCGATCTCTCGGAGCAGTCGCGGACCACGATGGCGGTCAACCCGCTCCGGGTCCTCGACTCGAAGCGCCCGCAGGACAAGGCCATCGTGGCGTCGGCTCCGCTGCTGGGCGACTTCCTGTCCGACGACGCCGCGGCGGCATGGGAGCGGGTACTGGCCGGGCTCGACGCCCTCCGGATCCCCTACGTGGTCGAGCCGAAGCTCGTCCGCGGCCTCGACTACTACACCCGCACCACCTTCGAGTTCACCACCGACGCACTCGACGCAGCCCAGAACGCAGTCGGCGGCGGCGGTCGCTACGACGGCCTCGTGGCCGCTCTCGGTGGTCCCGAGGAGCCCGGCGTCGGGTTCGCTCTCGGGGTCGACCGCACCGTCCTGGCCTGCGAGGCGGTCGGGGCCTTCGGCGACGGCGAACCGGCGGTCGACGTCTGGGTGGTGGCCACCACCGCCGGGACCGAGGGTCTCGAGCTGGTCGAATCGTTGCGCTCGGCGGGGATCCGGGCCGACCGGGCCTACGACGGCCGCTCGATGAAGGCCCAGATGAAGCGGGCCGACCGGTCCGGTGCGGCCATCGCCCTGATCGTGGGGGAGGACGAGGCGGCGGCCGGTACCGTCTCCGTGAGGCCGCTCCGGGGCGACGCGACGCAGGCGCCGGTCGACCGCAACGAGGTCGTCAATCGGGTCGCCGAGCTGCTGACCGGCGACTGAGCGCCCAGCCGGCGCACGCCGCGGCGTCTCAACCCAGCCGACCCGAGCCCACCCCACCCAACCCCCGATCAGGTAGTCAGAATCATGATGCGAACCCATCTCTGTGGCGAACTCGACCCGTCGCACGTCGGCCAGCAGGTCGCCGTGACCGGCTGGGTCAACCGGCGCCGGGAGCACAGCCAGCACCTTGCCTTCGTCGACCTCCGAGACCACTCGGGGATCATCCAGTGCGTCGTCGACAACTCGGTCGACGTCCGTAGCGAGTACGTGGTCCGCATCACCGGCACGGTGACCGAGCGCCCCGACGGCACGGTCAACGACAACCTGGCGACGGGTCGGGTCGAGATCACCGACGCCGCGGTCGTGGTGCTGTCGGTGGCCGAGCCGCCGCCGTTCCCGCTCGACGAGCGGGCCGACGAGGTCGACGAGATGGTCCGCCTCCGCCACCGCTACCTCGACCTTCGCCGGGAGCGGATGCAGCGCAACCTGCGGATCCGGTCGCAGGTCAACGCCGCGGTCCGCAACGCAATGCTCGCCCAGGACTTCGTCGAGGTCGAGACCCCGATGCTGATGCCGCCGACGCCCGAGGGCGCCCGCGAGTTCATCGTGCCGTCCCGGCAGCGACCCGGCTCGTTCTACGCCCTGCCCCAATCGCCGCAGCTCTACAAGCAGCTGCTGATGGTCGGCGGGCTCGACCGCTACTTCCAGATCGCCCGGTGCATGCGAGACGAGGACCTGCGGGCCGATCGCCAGTACGAGTTCATGCAGCTCGACCTCGAGATGAGCTTCGTGACCGTCGACGACGTGCTCGACGCCGTCGAGGTGTCGGTGCTCGACGCGGCCGAGGCCGTCACCGGGGTCCGCCCGACCGATGTGCCCCGGATCACCTGGCACGACGCCATGAACCGCTTCGGCACCGACAAGCCCGACCTGCGCTTCGCCATGGAGCTGGTCGAGCTGACCGACGCCTTCGCCGCGACCGGGTTCAAGGCCTTCGCCACGGCCGGGTCGATCAAGGGGATCAACGCCAAGGGCGCAGCCCCCGACTGGGGGCGCAACAAGCTCGACGGCCTGACCGACGACGCCAAGTCGTTCGGGGCGAAGGGCATGGTCTGGATGAAGGTCACCGCCGGCGACGCCGGTGCCATGACCCTCGAATCGCCCGTCGCCAAGTTCCTCTCCGACGACGAGCAGAAGGCCCTGATCGACCGGCTCGACGCCGAGGTCGACGACCTGCTGCTCCTGATCGCGGATGAGTGGCACACCACGTGTGAGGTGCTCGGCGAGCTGCGCAACCGGCTGGGCCGACCGCCGGTGTCCGAGGGCCCGTACGAATACCTGTGGGTGGTCGACTTCCCGCTGTTCGTCGGGGTCGACGACGCAACCGGCAACCCGAAGCCTGGTCACCACGCCTTCTGCCACCCCCATCCCGAGGACCTCGACAAGCTCGAGAGCGATCCGATGGCGGTCCGGGCCTGGGCCTACGACCTCGTGCTCAACGGCTGGGAGCTCGGCTCCGGCAGCATCCGGATCCACGACCCGGCGCTGCAGCAGCGGGTGTTCGACCTCATGGGGATCGGGGCCGATGAGGCGGAGCAGCGCTTCGGCTTCTTCCTCAACCCGTTCAAGTACGGGGCACCACCGCACGGCGGTTTCGCCTACGGCCTCGACCGGCTCACGGCGATCCTGGCCGGCGAGGACAACATCCGCGAGATCATCGCCTTCCCGAAGCCGCAGTCCGGGGTCGACCCGATGACCGGGGCTCCGACGGAGATCGACGAGATGACCCTGGGTGAGCTCGGCGTCCGGGTCCTCCCTCCGCCCGTCGACTGAGCCGCCGCCCGCTCGAAGCATGCCGGCACGCCGACCGGCCCCCGCCCCGTCGGGCGAGGGCCATCGGTGGTGTGGTCGGGGCCGCTACCCGGCCGGCGGGGTGAACACGCCGACGACGCTGCCGTCCGGGTCGGTGACGTTGGCGAACGTGAGGCCGTCCGGCAGGACCTCGGGACCGGCCAGGACCTTGCCGCCGAGCTCCTCCGCCTGGCGGCACGCAGCCTCGACGTTGGGGACCATGACCGAGAACATGGCGTAGTTGGTTGGCATGCCGGCCTGGGCGGTGGTGACGGCGCCCGGGATCCCGTCGCCGGCGTCGGCCATCCGGTAGGCGGGGCCGACGGGCCCGTCGCTGAAGGTCCAGTTGAACAGCTGGCCGTAGAAGGCCTCGGTCCTGGCCGGGTCGGTGCCGGCGATCTCGAACCAGCCGACGGGGGCGGGGGTCGTGTTGCTCATTGGTGCACTCCTTGTTGGTGTCGGTGACCGGGACGCTGCGTTGTGGTCCCGTGCCAACACCCTGAACCAGGCCGCCGACAGCCCCTCGTCGGCGAATCCGGAAAGTTCCCGGTCAACCCCGACACCGTCCTGTCGGGATTCGACCCCGATACGGCCGGGACGCCCTCAGCCGAAGATGTCGGGCTGCTGGAGCAGGCCGGGCAGGAACTCGAGGAAGCGGTCCGGGTCCCGGACCGGGGCGGCGTCGCCGGTCAGCTCGGCACCGTGGATCCGGTCGAGCCGGAACGAGCGGGCGTCGTCGCGCAGCCGGCACCACCCGACGAGGTACCAGTCGTCGTCGACGGCGACGACGCCGACCGGCTCGACCTCACGCCTCGATGCGACCGACTGGCTGTCGAGGTAGTCGATGGCCACCACGAGCTGCTCGGTGATCGCCCGCTGGACCGTGAGGGGCACCTGGGGCAGCGAGCCGCCTGCCCGCGGGCGCTGGTAGCGACGGACCCGGGCCGCCATGGTGCGGGTCGCCTCCAGGTCGGCGGCCGACATCGCCGCCAGCACCTTGTTGCGGGCCGAGCGCCCGGCGGCGGCGAAGGGGCCGGTGTCGTCTGACAGGGCGACGGCCATGGCCAGGGCCTCGGTCGGGCTGAAGTTGACCGGCGGGAGGGTCCTCGTCCGGTCGATCGAGTAGCCACCCCGACGTCCGGCTGCGCCCCGGATCGGGACACCGGCCTCCTGGAGGGCGAGGATGTCCCGCTCGATCGTGCGGGTCGACACCTCGTAGCGCTGGCCAAGCTCCCTGGCCGTCTGCGACGCCGGCGCCGATGCCCGCAGTTCCTCGACGATGGCGTAGAGGCGGTCGGTCCGATTCATGGCGTCAGTATTCCACCGCGGACCGACGCCGAGCGTCGGGGTCCGTGGCGGGCCGTCGATGGGCCCCGGATGGGCTCACACCCCGGGAGCCCGCCCGGGTGGTGATCACGGCCGCTAGGGTCGAGCGCGACCGTCAGCCAGGCGGTCGAGCAGGGCCACGAGCACGGAGACGGGGAGAAGCGGTTGCCCGACGATCTGTTCGCAGCGGCAGCCGAGGAGCGGCTCGCCTCCCGGTCGCCGCTGGCCAGCCGGCTCCGTCCCCGTTCGCTCGACGACGTGGTCGGGCAGCGCCACCTGCTCGGGCCGGACGGTGCCCTGCGGCGCCTGGTCGAGGCCGACCGGCTGTCGTCGGCCATCCTGTGGGGTCCAGCTGGCACCGGGAAGACGACGCTGGCCCGGCTCGTCGCCCGGGACTCATCGAAGGAGTTCGTCCAGCTGTCGGCCGTCAACGCCACCGTCAAGGACGTGCGGGAGGTCATCGCCGCGGCCGAGGAGCGGCTCGGCGCCAACGACCGGGGCACGATCCTGTTCCTCGACGAGGTCCACCGCTTCAACAAGGCCCAGCAGGACGCGCTCCTGCCTGCGGTCGAGTCGGGGGTGCTGACCCTCATCGGAGCCACCACCGAGAACCCGTTCTTCGAGGTCAACGCACCGCTGCGGAGCCGCTCGACCCTGTTCCGGCTCGAGGCGCTCAGCGAGGACGACCTGGCGACCCTGATCGAGCGGGGCCTCGAGATCGAGTCGGTCACGGCCGAGCCCGATGCGATCGCCTACCTGGCCTCACGGGCCGCCGGCGACGGACGCCAGGTCCTGACCACGCTCGAGGTGGCGATCGCCCTGGCCGAGGTCCGTGCGTCCGCCGACGCCGACGCCGACGGGAGCGCCGGGCCCGTCCGGGTCACCCTCGGTGAGGCCGAGGCCGCCACCGACCTCAAGGCCCTGCGCTACGGCCGGGACGAGCACTACGACATCATCAGCGCCTTCATCAAGAGCATCCGGGGTACGGACCCCGACGCCGCCCTCTACTGGCTGGCCCGGATGCTTGCCGCTGGCGAGGATCCCCGGTTCATCGCCCGCCGGCTGGTGATCGCGGCGTCGGAGGACATCGGCCTCGCCGATCACACGGCGCTCTCGGTTGCCACGGCGGCGGCGCAGGCCGTCGACTACGTCGGTCTGCCCGAGGCCAGGATCAACCTGGCCCACGCCACCGTCCACCTGGCCACGTCGCCGAAGTCGAACACCGCCTACATGGGCCTCAACCGTGCGGTGGCCGACGTGCAGGACCTGCCGGCCGGGGAGGTGCCGATGCACCTGCGGGATGCGTCGTACCGGGGAGCGGCCTCGCTCGGGCACGGCGAGGGCTACCGCTATCCTCATGACGACCCGACGGGCCACGTGGCCCAGCAGTACAAGCCCGACGAGGTGCGCGAGCGCCGGTACTACCTGCCTTCGAACCACGGCGAGGAGGCCGGGATCGCCGAGCGGCTGGCCCGACTGGAGCACGACATGGGAGACAGCGAGGGCACGCCATGACCCTGGTCGAGGTGGCGGCGCTGATCGTGACCCTGGCGGTCGTCGTGACCGCTGTGTTCCTGATCACGGCGGTCAACAACCTCAACCGCAGCCTGGCCAAGCTCGAGGACACCGCCCACCAGCTCCGAGACGAGGGGATTGCGGCCTTCCGGGAGCTGCGGCAGCTGGTGGCCGACGCCGACGCCGAGCTCGACAAGGTCGACCTGGTCCTCGACCGCGCCGACCAGGCCACCACCCACATCTCCGAGACCAGCCGCCGCACCCACGAGGCGGTCCAGGACCCGGTGATCCGTGGCCTGGCCGTCGCCTCCGGCACGAGCCGGGTGGCCCGGGCCTGGCTGTGGGGCCGGCGTCGCCGCAACCGGGGTGAGCCCGAGCTGACGGCCGGCGCCCCGGCCGCTGGCGAGTTGCGCCGATGATCGGCTTCGTTGCCCGTCGGCTGTGGCGGCTGCTCGGCCGCCGCCTCGGGTGGATGGCGTTGGCCGCCGCCGCCCGCACCCTGCTGCGTCGCGACGGATCACGGCGGGTCGACGAGGCATCCAGCGAGTTGGAGCAGAAGCTGCCCGATCGAGTGGTGATGGCCCTCGACGCCATGCCCGGCGACCCGCTCCGCCGCGGCGGTCAGGCCGTGGTGGCCGGCCGCTCGGCCCGCCGCGTCGCCACCGGCGCCGGACAGGCGACCCGGGCCGCCGATCGGGGCCGTCGTCGGGTCGCCGGCGTCTTCGACCGGGCGGCCGAGGTGGTCGATGCCCGTCCTCGTCCGGTGTCCGCGGGGCGGGCCCTTGGGGAGCGGTTCGGGTTCGAGGTCCGTGACGAGACCGACCGGGCCCATCGCGAGCTGCGGTCCGAGATGCTGCGTCACAGCCGGGGGCGGACCGCGGCCGACGACGCGCTGCTCGATCGCCGCAACGAGCCGGACAACGTGATCGACGTCGAGGCGGCCGCACCGATCGCCGAGCCACCGGAGCCGATTCGGCGCGGACGCTTCCGGGCTCCCCGGCGGCTGGCTGCCTCGCCCGTCGCCCGCGTCCAGCGCACGTACCAGCGACCCCGGCGCCCCTGGGACCGCTGAGCGCCGCGGCGCACGGCCTCGTCCGACAACGTTACGAGCGGTTCATATTCGGTCGGGCCGCTCGGGGCCCGCCGGTAGTGTGGTCTCGGTGAAGGCCAACGAGCTCCGCAGGGTGTTTACCGACTTCTTCGTCGAGCGCGAGCACCACCAGATCGCCTCGGCCAGCTTGATCCCACACGACCAGACCCTGTTGTTCGTGAACTCGGGGATGGTCCCCTTCAAGCCGTACTTCCTCGGCGAGGAGAAGCCGGAGCACAACCGGGCGGTCACCGTCCAGAAGTGCGTGCGGGCCGGCGGGAAGCACAACGATCTCGACGAGGTCGGCCGCACCACCCGCCACCTCACCTTCTTCGAGATGCTCGGCAACTTCAGCTTCGGCGACTACTTCAAGGAGCAGGCCATCCCGATGGCCTGGGAGCTGGTCACCGAGGTCTTCGGCCTCGACCCTGACCGCCTGTGGGTCACCGTCCACCTGACCGACGACGAGGCGGCCGAGATCTGGGAGAACGAGGTCGGCGTGCCGTCCGAGCGGATCCAGCGCCTCGACGAGGACAACTGGTGGCGGATGGCCGACACCGGCCCGAACGGGCCGTGTTCGGAGATCTTCTACGACATGGGCCCCGAGTTCGGCGAGGACGGCGGTCCCGAGCACGGCGGCGAAGACCGGTTCATCGAGATCTGGAACCTCGTCTTCATGCAGTTCGAGACCGACGAGTCCGGCGCCTCCCATCCACTGCCGAAGCCGTCGATCGACACCGGGGCCGGCCTGGAGCGCATCCTGATGGTGCTGCAGGGCAAGAACACGGTCTTCGAGATCGACGAGATGGCCCGCCTGGTCGCCGCGGCCGAGGAGATCACCGGCTACACCCTCGGCGCCGACGACAACTCCGACCTCGCCCTCCGGGTGCTGGCCGAGCACGCCCGCACGATGACCTTCCTCATCAGCGACGGCGTGTTCCCGTCGAACGAGGACCGCGGCTTCGTGCTGCGCCGCATCATGCGCCGCGCCATCCGCTTCGCCTACCTCCTCGGCGTCGAGGATCTGGTCGCCCCCCGGCTGGTCGACACGGTCGTCGAGATCATGGGCCCCGACTACCCGCAGCTGGTCACCACCCACGACCTGGTCCGCTCGGTCGTCGAGCGGGAGGAGACCCAGTTCCGGCGCACGCTGGCGTCGGGTTCGTCGATCCTCGACCAGCGACTGGCCGACCTCGAGCCAGGCGGCGAGCTGCCCGGCTCCGTCGCCTTCCTGCTCCACGACACCTACGGCTTCCCGTTCGAGGTCACCGAGGAGGTCGTCGCCGAGCGCGGCTACTCCGTCGACCGTGCGGGGTTCGACGCCGACATGGCCGAGCAGCGCAAGCGGGCGAAGGAGGCCCGCAGGAACGTCGTCCAGGCCGCCGACTTCGAGCAGGTCCAGTCGATCGTCGAGACCGGAGGCCAGACCGACTTCATCGGCCGCGAGTCGATGGGGCACACGCTGACCGACGTCGAGGCCGACATCCTGCTCGTCACCGGGCTCGGCACCGGGACCGTGTCGGTCTTCACCAACCGCACTCCAGCCTACGCCGAGTCCGGCGGTCAGATCGGCGACTCCGGCGTCATCGTGACCGACACCGGCCAGGCCGTGCTGCTCGACACCGTGTTCGCCGTCCCTGGCGTCCACCGCCACGTCATCGAGGTCACCGATGGCGAGATCCTCCCCGGCCAGCTCGCCGGCATCTCGATCGACGTCGAGCGGCGCGACGCCATCAGGCGCAACCACACCGCCACCCACCTGCTCCACCATGCGCTCCGGGAGGTGCTCGGCGACCACGTGAAGCAGCAGGGCTCCTACGTCGGCCCCGACCGGCTCCGGTTCGACTTCAGCCACTTCGACCCGCTGACCCCGGAGCAGCTGGCCGAGATCGAGGACCGGGTCAATGCGATGATCCTCGAGAACACCGCAACCGACCATCCGGAGATGACCAAGGCCGAGGCCGAGGCCCTCGGCGCCATCGCCTTCTTCGGCGACAAATACGGCGACCGGGTCCGGGTCATGTTCGCTGGGCCGACGCTCGAGTTCTGCGGCGGCACCCACGTGACCGCCCTCGGTGACATCGGCCTGCTGAAGATCATCAGCGAGGGCTCGATCGGGTC
Source organism: Actinomycetota bacterium (assembly GCA_039195375.1). Lineage (GTDB taxonomy): Bacteria > Actinomycetota > Acidimicrobiia > Acidimicrobiales > SZUA-35 > JAHELU01. The sequence goes on along the minus strand of JBCCVL010000002.1, from coordinate 33,624 downwards.
GAACCTCCGGCGGGTCGAGGCGGTGACCGGCGTCCGGGCCGTCGAGATGCTGCGCGACGAGCAGGCGACGATCGACCGGGCCGCCGACCTGCTCAACGTGCCGCGGGGCGACGTCATCGACGGGCTGGCCAAGCGGCTCGACGAGATGACCGAGCTCCGCAACGAGCTCAAGGCGATGCAGGGCCGGCTCGCCGCCAACCAGGCCGGCGAGCTGGCCGGCGGTGCGGTCGACGGCGTGGTCGTCGCCCGCCTCGACGGCATGGCCCGCGACCAGTTGAAGGACCTGGCGGTGGCGCTGCGCGACCGTGACGGGATCCGCATGGTCGTCCTGGGTGGCGAGGCCGACGGCGGCGGGGCCAGCCTCGTCGCGGCCGTCGAATCCGGTAGCCCGGTCGAGGCCGGCGCGCTGATCGCCGATGGGGCCAAGGCCATCAAGGGCGGCGGCGGCAAGGGCGCCGACCTGGCCCAGGCCGGCGGCAAGGATCCCGGCGGCGTCGACCAGGCCCTCGACCTGGCCCGCCAGGCCGCGGGTATCGGGTCCTGAGCAGGCCGCCGATCCCGCCCGATGGTCGGGTCCTGGCTCTCGACCTCGGCCGCAAGCGCATCGGGGTCGCCGTCACCGACGACGGCCGGACCGTCGTGACCCCCCACCGGACCGTGAACCGGACCGGCCACCGTCCCGACGACCACGCCGAGTTGGCGTCGGTCGTCGCCGAGGCCGGCGCCGTCGGCGTCGTCGCCGGCCTGCCCCTGTCGCTCGACGGCTCGGTTGGTCCGGCGGCCAAGGCCATCCTCACCGAGGTGAAGGCGCTTCGCCGGGTGCTCGGCGTGCCGATCGAGACCCACGACGAGCGACTGAGTACCGTGACCGCCGAGGCCAAGCTCGACCAGAGCGGCGTGCGCGGCCCGAGACGGCGGGAGGTCGTCGACCAGCTGGCGGCCGCCGTGATCCTCGAAGCGTGGCTGGCCGCCCGGGCCGGAGAACGGGAGCACGGCGACCCGAACTAGCCCGGTCGGCGACCATCCCGGGGGTTCTGGCCCGGCGCGCCGTTCCCCGGTGGCGGCGTGACTAGGATGGCCCGGTGACGTACCTCGACGAACCCGGCAGCCGGGCCGAACACGATCTCGCCGTCGACGAGGTCGGTCTCGACCAGCTGGAGTGGCAGGACGAGAGCCAGTTCGTCCGGTCGCGGCCGGCCGGGCTCCGCATCCTTCGGGCCGTCGTCGCCGCCGTCATCCTCGCCGTGATCGGTTTCGTGATCTTCACCACCGCCCGGAACTGGTTCGCAGCGCAGCTCGACCCCGATGGCGAGCCCCGTGGTGAGGTCCCGGTCACGATCGAGGTCGGCTCGACCACCGGCGACATCGCGTCGACGCTCGAGGCGGCCGGCGTCATCCCCAACTCGACGTTCTTCCGCTACTACGCAGAGTGGCAGGACGAGGGCAACTTCCAGGCCGGTGAGTACACGATGCAGGAGAACATGTCGGCCGACGAGGCCATCGCCATCCTCCAGCTCGGCCCCAAGCAGATCGAGTACGGCGAGTTCATCGTCCCCGAGGGCCTGTGGGTCAACGAGATCCTCGACCGGACGGCGGCCCAGATCCCGGGCATCACCGTGGCCCAGTTGCGGACCGCGCTCGACTCCGGGGCGGTCCAGCCCCGCTATCGGCCGACCGGCAACGTCTCGTGGGAGGGCCTGCTGTTCCCGGCCAAGTACTTCATCGAGCAGGACATCACCGCGGAGGAGGTCCTGGCCAAGATGAGCAACGAGTTCGCCAAGGTCACCGGCGAACTCGGTTACGGCGCAGCCGAGCGGACCTTCAACCTGTCGGCCTACGAGGTCATCATCATCGCCTCGCTGATCGAGGCCGAGGCCAAGACCGAGGGCGACCGGGCCCGCATCTCCCGGGTGATCCACAACCGGCTGGCCGAGGGCATCCCGCTCGGCATCGACGCCACGCTGATCTATGAGAACGGGATCCGCGGTGAGGTGCCGACCAGGGAGCAGCTCGACACCCCGACGCCGTACAACACCCGCCACCCCGAGATCACGGGACTCCCGCCGACGCCGATCGCCGCACCAGGCCGGGCGTCGCTCGAAGCGGCGATGAACCCGACCCCGGGACCCTGGCTGTTCTACGTGCTGATCGACGAGGAAGGCAACCATGCGTTCGCCACCACCCTCGATGAGCACAACGCCAACGTCGCCATCGCCAGGGAGAAGGGCCTGCTGGACGGGTGACGTCCGGCGATGCACGGATGACGTCGGGCCGTCGGCGGACCACGACCGGGCGTCGACCGCCGAGCGCCCGATGATCACCGGCGTGACCCGGCTGGCCGGCGTCATCGGCGACCCGGTTCGTCACTCGCTGTCGCCGGTCATCCACAACGCCGCCTTCGCCCATCTCGGACTCGACTGGGTCTACGTGGCCCTACCGGTCCCCGCCGGAGGAGGCGCAGCGGCGGTCGACGCCATGCGAACGCTCGGTATCGACGGCTTGTCGGTCACCATGCCGCACAAGGGCCCCGTTGCCGCCGCCGCCGACGAGCTGTCGGTCGCGGCCGCAGCCCTCGGCGTGGCCAACTGCCTGCAGCGGGTCGGCGGTCCCGCCTCCGGCGACGGCACCGGCGATCGTATCGTCGGCCATTCGACCGACGGAGACGGGTTCGTGTGGGCCTTCGAGCACCGCTTCGGCCGCCCGCCGGCGGGTCTGTCGTTCCTCGTCGCCGGGGCCGGTGGTGCGGCCCGCTCGATCGTCGAGGCCCTCGGCCGGGCCGGTGCGGCCGGGATCGCCGTGACCAACCGGACCCCCGAGCGTGCGGTGCCGGTGGCTGCGCTGGCCACGAGGGCCCGGGTCGTCGACCCGACGAACGCCGAGGTCGAGGCGGCCGACGTCGTCGTCAACACCACCTCGCTCGGCATGGCCGGCGGCCCCGACCCGGAGGGCTGCCCGATCCCGACCGCCGGCCTGCGGGCCGACCACCGCGTCGTCGACATCGTCTACCAGCCGAGGCGGACCCCCCTGCTGATGGCGGCCGAGGCCGTCGGCGCCGCCACCGACAACGGCGTGGCCATGCTCGTCGGTCAGGCTGCGCTCGCGTTCGAGCTGTGGACCGGGGTCGCGGCACCGATCGAGGTCATGACCGCGGCGGTCGAGGCCGCCGACCGCTGACGTCGGGCGATCCCGCCGATCGAGCCTCAACTCCAGCTGGCACCGTCCGATGGGCTGTGCGTACCAAAGGACTCGTCCGGTGTGGTTCGGGCGATAGTGGGAGGTAACCATGCTCCAGGGTTCGCTCGAGAACTTCGCCCTCGACGAGGTGTTGGGACTGCTGTCCGGCACCTCGAAGACCGGTCAGCTCGAAATCGCCGGCAACCGGGGAACCGGGAGCCTGATGTTCCACGAGGGTCGGCTGGTCAACGGCAGTGCCAGCTTCACCGCAAACGGCACCGAACTCGAGGACATCATGTTCGAGCTGCTCCGCTACGACGACGGGACGTTCACCTTCACCCACCGGGAGGTCTCGCCTGACGACGTCATCGAGAACGTCTCGACCGTGCTGGCCAACGCCGAGGCCCGACTCCAGGACTGGCGGGCCATCGAGGCCGTCGTCCCCAGCCTCAACCATCAGGTGGTGCCGGTGCTCGAACTGCCGAGCGACGAGGTCACCGTCAGCCGCGACGAGTGGGCCACCCTCATGACCGTCGGCACCGGGTGCCCGGCCTCGCACGTGTGTGATCGCCTGTCGCTCGGCGAGGTCGAGGGCAGCCGCCGGATCAAGGATCTGGCCGAGCGGATGCTGGTCAACGTGACCGAGCCGGTCGGTTCGTACCGCCGCAGCCGTCCGGCCGCCGAGACCGGACGAGCTGCTGCTCCGGCGGCCGCTGGCACCGCTCCGGCCGCCACCGCTGGTGCTGGCGCCACCGCCGGCGCAGCCGCTACGATCGCCTCGACCGGTGCCCAGCCGGCCGCGGCCGCCGCTGTGTCCGAGCCGGCCTCGAGCCTCGAAGCCCTCGCCGGCGGTGCGCCGAGCACCCCCGCCGCCCCGGCTGCGACCCCCGCTGCGGCCACCACGACCGTGCCGCCGGGCCCGCCGTCGCCCTCCGAGATCGCCGGGTTCGGTGAGCAGGTCGAGGACGCTTCGGAGCTCCTCGATGGTGGCGACGACGCCCGCGGCGGCCTGCTGGCCCGCTACCTCCGTAACGAGGAGTAGCCCGCAACGGTTGGCCGGCCATCGACCGAGGGGCTCGAGCGGCCGGCTCGACCGACGGGCCCGATCGACCGGCTCGACCGCGGGGCCCGAGCGGCCGGCTCGACCGACGGGCCCGATCGACCGGACCGGCCGACCGCCGGCCGGGTTAGATTGGCCCCGTGAACGCCAAGCCCCTGGCCGTCGTCGGCCTGGCCGGCGCCGGCATCGCCCCGGTTGCGGCCGCTATCGCCGCCCGGCGCGGCGCCCCGACCGCCGACATCGACCCGCTACTCGACCTCGGCGCCCTCCGGGCCCGGCTCGACGAGCGGCCTCCCGCCATCGCCGTCGCCCCCCGTCTCCTGGCCGGGGGCGAGGCCCGTGCCGAGCTCCGGCGCCGGGCAACCGTCGTCTGGCTCGACGGGGACGACGACGCCCTCGCCGCCCGCCTCGCCGCCGGGCTCGACGACCCGGCCCGCGGCGGCGAGCCCGAGCCGGCCGATCGCCGGTCCCGGTGGCTCGGTCCGCTGACGATCGCGGCCGACGTGATCGTGCCAGTCGGTCGGGCGTCGGTCGTGACCGGGCTGGTCGACGCCATCGAGTCGGCCGTCGACGCGATTGGAGATCGGCCCGAGCGCCGGGTCGAGCGGGTCGAGCTCGACGGTGGGCGGGGTTATCCGATCGTGGTCGGGCGAGGCGTCCGCCACGAGCTGGCCCATCACCTGCCCGAGCGGGCCAAGCGGGTTGCGGTCATCACCCAGCCGGGAGTCGGTGTCGACATCGACACCGGACGCGACCAGGAGGTGTTCCTGGTCCCCGACGGCGAGGAGGCCAAGCGGCTCGACGTCGTCGGTCGGCTGGCGTCGTCGTTCGCCGCCTGGGGCCTGACCCGGGCCGATTGCGTGGTGTCGATCGGCGGTGGCGTCGTGTCCGACCTCGCCGGGTTCGTGGCTGCCAGCTACCACCGGGGCATCCCGGTGATCCACGTGCCGACCACGCTGCTCGGTCAGATCGACGCCGCCATCGGCGGCAAGTGCGGGGTCAACCTCCCGGAGGGCAAGAACCTGGTCGGGGCGTTCTGGCAGCCGGACGCGGTGCTGTGCGACGTCGACACGCTCGACACGTTGCCACCTCGGGAATTCGGTGCCGGCATGGGCGAGTTGGCCAAGTACCACTTCCTCGGCGGCGGGCAGCTCGATCGGCTCGAGGTGGTCGAGCGGGTCGCCCGCTCCGTCGCCATCAAGGCCGAGGTGGTGTCCGGCGACGAGCGTGAGGGGGGCCGTCGAGCCATCCTCAACTACGGGCACACGCTGGCCCACGCCCTCGAGACCATCGCCGGCCACGGCGCCGGTTCGCTCGGCGATCGCGACGGGATCCGCCACGGCGAGGCGGTGGCCATCGGCCTGATCTACGCCGCCGAGGTGGCGGCCGCCCTCGGCCGCATCGACCGCGACCGGGTGGCCGAGCACCGCCGGGTCGTGGCCGCCTACGGGCTCGACGGCACGCTGCCGGTCGGGCTCGACCACGACCACGTCATCGACCTGTTCGCCCGTGACAAGAAGGCGATCGACGGGGTCACCTTCGTCCTCGACGGGCCGTCCGGGGTCGAGCCGGTCCCGGTCGACGACCGACGCCTGCTCGCCGGAGCCCTGGCCGCCATCGAAGGCGAGCCGAACGGGCGGGGCGCCGCGACCACGGGGCGGACCCCGGGGTCGGGGGTGACCGCGTGACGACCGCCGCGGGTCCGGTCGGCGACGCTGACGACCTGCTGCCGATGGACCGGGCCGTCCGGCTCGATCGTCTCCGTCGCCGGCTCGCCGACGACGAGCTCGACGCACTTGTGGTGACCAAGCCCCAGAACATCCGCTGGTTGACGGGGTTCACCGGCAGCGCCGGCACGGCGGTCGTGACCGAGGACGAGCTCACGGTGATCACCGACGACCGCTACGAGATCCAGGTCGCCCAGCAGCTCGAGGTGGCGGGGGTGTCCGCCACCGTCGCCATCGACCGGGACCGGTCAGGACCGGTCGGGGCCGGTGTCGGGACCGCGGCCCGGGTCGGGCTCGAGGCGGCGCACCTGACGTGGGACCTGGCCCGCCAGGTCGAGCGTTGGCTCGACGGCCGGGACGTCGTGGCCACCGTCGACCTGGTCGAGGCGCTGCGCCAGGACAAGGACGCCGGCGAGATCGCCCGCCTCCGCCGGGCCGCCGGCATCGCCGACGCCGCGCTGGCCCTGCTCGCGCCGTCACTCGTCGTCGGTCGGACCGAGCGGGCGATCGCCAGGGAGCTCGACCGCCTGATGATCGATCTCGGCGCAGACGGCCTGAGCTTCCCGACGATCGTCGCCGCCGGTCCGAACAGCGCCAAGCCCCACGCCACCCCGTCCGACCGCCCGCTCGCCCCCGGCGATGCCGTGGTCATGGACTTCGGCGCCGCCGTCGACGGCTACGGCAGCGACATGACCCGCAGCTTCCTGCTCGACCCCGTCGCCGACGAGGTGCTCGACCGCTACCGGGCCGTCGAGGCGGCTCAGGCCGCCGGGGTGGCGACGGTGGTGGCCGGCGTCGAGGAGCGAACCGTCGACGCCGCCTGTCGTGACCTGCTGACCGAGCGAGGACTCGGCGAGGCGTTCGTCCACGGCACCGGCCACGGAATCGGTCTGGAGATCCACGAGCAGCCCTTCCTCTCGACCAGGGCGACCGGATCGCTGCGGGCCGGCCAGGTCGTGACCGTCGAGCCGGGCGTCTACCTCCCCGGTGACGGCGGCATCCGCATCGAGGATTCGGTGTTGGTGACCGATGACGGAGGTGTCGCCCTCACCGGCGCCCCGAAGGACCATCTCGTCCCGACCGACTGACCACATCCGGCGGAACGCCGGCCGACCGGACCCTGAGCGAGCCCGGTAGCGTGGTGGCCAATGGCCACGATCAGCACCAGCGATTTCAAGAACGGGATGCACGTCGAGCTCGACGACGGGTTGTTCCAGCTCCAGGAGTTCCAGCACGTCAAGCCAGGCAAGGGTGGTGCGTTCGTCCGCACCACGCTGCGCAACGTGCGGTCCGGTGCCGTGGTCGACCGGACGTTCCGGGCGGGTGAGCGGATGGAGAGCGCCTTCATCGAGAAGCGGGAGAAGCAGTACCTGTACCGAGACGGTGACGACTTCGCGGTGATGGACAACGAGACGTTCGAGCAGATGAACGTGCCCTCCGGTGCCATGGGCTCGGCCGGCGACTACATCTCCGAGGGCCAGTCGCTGCTGTTCCTCATGTACGGCGACGAGATCATCGGAACCGACCTGCCGGCCTCGGTCGAGCTGGCGGTGACCGAGACCGAGCCCGGTATCCAGGGCGACCGCGTCTCGGGCGCCCGGAAGCCGGCCACCCTCGAGACGGGCCTCGTCGTGCAGGTGCCCCTGTTCGTCGAGACCGGTGACCGGGTCAAGGTCGACACCCGCACCGGCGAGTACCAGACCCGGGCCTGACGGCCCGCGGTAGACGGTCCATGACCGAGAGCGGGCAGCGGTCACGCCGGGAGAGCCGGGAACGAGCAATCGAGCTCGGTTACGAGGCCGAGATCCGTCACTGGTCGGTCGACGAGCTCCTCGACTCGTTGACGTTGGCCCCGGACGAATTCACCGTCGAGCTGCTCCGCCTGGCCGAAGAGCATCGGGCGACGGCGGACGAGTTGATCGACGGGGCCTCGACCCGGTGGTCGCTGTCGCGCATGCCCGCCATCGACCTGGTGGTCATGCGCCAGGCCGTCGGCGAGCTGTTGGCCGCCGAGACCCCGCCAGGGGTCGTTCTGGCCCAGGCGGTCGAGCTGGCCAGCCGCTACTCGACCGAGGGGTCCGGGCGGTTCGTCAACGGCATCCTGGCCACGGTCGCAGCCCAGGTCGAGGGCGCCGAGTCGTCCTGACGGCCCCACCGCCGGTCATGGCCGGTCCGACCGAGCGAGGCCGGCAACCATCCGGCTGTCGCCTGGGGCTCAACGCCAAGCTCCGTTCCGCCGATAGAGGGGGGTGTTCCGCCGCCTCCGTACGCCGCCACCGGTCGTCGCCACCCCGCCCCGGACCGGCGACGGACCGCGTCTCGGCGGCGTCTTCATCGCGGTTGCGGTCCTGCTCACCGGTCTCCTGGCCGGGACCGAGCGTCCGGCCGGCACGCTCGTCGAGCCCTGGATCGACACCTCCAACCGGGACGCCGTCGCCGTCGCCTGGGCCATCGAGCGGTCCCGGGAGACCCCGGAGATGGCATGGTCCGGCTCCTACGGTGCCTGCCGGGCCGGCGATGCGTCGCTGGCCCTGGCCGGAGCGACGATCGGGCGGGTCAACTTCTATCGCGGCCTGGCCGGGGTCCCGGCGACCGTCCGCCTGAGCGAGGAGTACTCGGCCAAGGCCCAGCACGCCGCCCTCACGATGAGCGCAACCGGTCGCCTCAGCCACGCTCCCGACGACAGCTTCGACTGCCTGGACGCAACCGGTCGGGAGGCGGCGGCCAACAGCAACCTCTATCTCGGACGGATCGGTCCCGCCGCCATCGACGGCTACATCGAGGACCCGGGGGAGCGGAACCGCGACGTCGGCCACCGCAACACGATCCTCCATCCCCCGACGACGGAGATGGGCGTCGGCCACGTCGCCGGCAGCCGCGACAGCTACCCCGCCAACGCCCTCTGGGTGTTCGACGACGGTGTGTTCGACGAGCCCCCACCCGTCCGCGAGGCGGACGGTTTCGTCGCCTGGCCGCCCCGGGGCTACGTGCCGGGTGAGGTGGTCCACCCCCGCTGGTCGTTCGGGCTGGCCGGCGCCGACTTCGACCGGGCGACGGTTGGGATGACCGTCGACGGCCACGACGTCGCGCTCGACGTCGTCACCCGCCACAGCCTCGCCGGCTACGTGCCGGCACCGATCGTGGTCTGGGAGCCGGACGCCTCGGCCAGCGGCGAGGCCGCCGCCCTGGCAACCGCCCTGACCGGCGATTCCTGGCCGGCCGGTCGCACCGCCGATCTCGACGTCGAGGTGCGGGTCGACGGCGTCGTCATCGACGGCACCGAGCGGTCGTACACCTACCGGATCTCCGTCATGGCCCCGGACAGGACCGGTCCCGGTGGGGTCCTGATCGACACGGCACTGCAGGGCGCAGCCCGAGCAGCGACCCTGCTCGCCACCGCGGTCCCGATCCTGGCCGGCTAGGCACCGCCCCGGGTCGGTCGACCGCCGAGAGGGATTCGAAGCGCTCCGGGGCGACCGCTACGGTCGTGGTGACGAGCCCGTCGACGACAGGGGAAGGCGATGGACGCACCGGCCGAGCGGCACGCACTGGACACCGGCACCGACGACCTGCTTGGGGAGAAGGTCGGCCACGTCGCCGTCCTGACCTTCAACCGACCGGAGCGACGCAACGCCCTGTCCGGCGGGGTCTACACCGGCTTCGGCAACGCCATCCCCGTCATCGCCGCCGACCCGGAGATTCGCGTGGTGATGCTCACCGGTGCCGGTTCGGCGTTCTGCGCCGGGGGCGACGTCAAGGGCATGAACCAGCGGAACAACGCCGAGGCGGGCTCGGCCCCGTCGGTCGAGGAGCGGGTGGCCGACCTCCGCCGCCGCCAACGCGAGGTGTCGCTCGCCCTGCGACAGCTCCCCAAGCCGGTGGTGGCTGCGCTGCCAGGCGCGGCGGCCGGGGCCGGCCTGTCGATCGCCCTCGCCGCCGACCTGCGCATCGCAGCCGAGCGAGCCATCCTCGTCACCGCCTTCAGCAGCATCGGCGCCTCCGGCGACTTCGGCGGCAGCTGGTTCCTGACCCAGCTCGTCGGCTCGGCCAAGGCCAAGGAGCTGTACTGGATGTCGCCCCGCTTGTCGGCGACGGAGGCTGCGGAGCTCGGCCTGGTCAACCGGGTCCTGCCAGACGACGGCTTCGCCGAGGCGGCGCTCGACTTCTGCCACGAGCTGGCAGCCAGACCTCCGATCGCGCTCCGCTACATCAAGGAGAACATCGAGCGGGCCCAGACGGTCGATCTGGCCACGGCGCTCGACGCCGAGGCACCGGCGATGGCCCGGTCGATGTCGACCGACGACCACAAGGAGGCGGCGGCCGCCTTCGTCGAGAAGCGAACACCCACCTTTCGCGGCAGCTGAGGGGAAATCCACGCCGGGGTCGGCGCGCGATCGAACGACGCTCGCTAGGATCGCGGCCAGCTCTCGTGGGGCTGCGTCAAGCGAGCCCAGCGAGGCTGCCCATGATCGTCCGTGAATCGGGTCCTGTGAGGCCCGAACGGAAGGAGATGGCTTGGCCGAGCGCGAACGACGACGGACACCTCCCTACGGCGGGGTCTTCGTCCCCCGTTCGCTCGTTCTCGATGCCGAGTCGGTCGGCCGGGCCGTCCGTCGCATGGCCCACGAGATCGTGGAGGCCAACAAGGGCCTCGACGATCTGGTCCTGATCGGGCTGCAGACCGGCGGCGTCCCCTTCGCCGAGGCGATCGCCACCGCCCTGGTCGAGATCGAATCGGTCGCCGTGCCGACCGGCAGGCTCGACGTGGCCTTCTATCGCGACGACATCAACCTGCGGCCGGTGCTGCCGGAGGCGGTCACCGAGATCGACGTCGACCTCAACCGCAAGATCGTCGTCCTCGTCGACGACGTGCTGTTCACGGGTCGGACCATCCGGGCCGCCCTGGACGCCATCATCGACCGGGGTCGGCCACGGGCGATCCAGCTCGCGGTCATGGTCGACCGAGGACACCGCGAGCTGCCGATCCGACCGGACTACGTCGGCAAGAACCTGCCGACCAGGCGAAACGAGGCGGTCAACGCCACCCTCGACGGGGTGGAGCTCGGGGAGGTCGAGCGATGAAGCACCTGCTGTCGATCAACGAGCTGAGCCGGGGCGATCTGGAGGAGCTGCTCGACCTGGCCAGGGGCTTCGCCGAGGTCCAGACCCGCGACATCCCGAAAGTCCCGGCCCTGCGGGGCAAGACGGTCGTGCTCGCCTTCTTCGAGGACTCGACGAGGACCAGGACCAGCTTCGACCTCGCCGCCCGCCGGCTCTCGGCCGACGTGGTGAACTTCTCGGTCTCGTCGTCGTCGACCGCAAAGGGTGAGTCGCTTCGCGACACCGTCGAGACGATCGCTGCGATGGGGGTCGACGCCGTCGTCGTCCGCCACAGCAGTTCGGGGGCGCCGCACCGGATCGCCCACTGGACCGACACCTCGGTGGTCAACGCCGGCGACGGCTGGCACCAGCACCCGACCCAGGCGCTGCTCGACTGCTACACGATCACCGAGCGCCTCGGCGGCCTCGACGGCCGCAAGGTCGCGATCTGCGGCGACATCCAGCACTCGAGGGTCGCCCGGTCGAACGTCGAGGCCTTCACCGCCCTCGGGGCCGAGGTGATCCTCGTCGGGCCACGGACCCTGCTGCCGCCGAGCCTGGAGGGCTGGCCGGTCAAGGTCGAGCCAGACGTCGACACCGCCTTGGCCGACGTCGACGTCGCCTACTTCCTCCGCATCCAGCAGGAGCGGCTGGCCGCCGGCGCCTTCCCGACCGTGCGGGAGTACCGGGCCCGCTACGGCCTCACCGTCGAGCGGCTCGACCGGCTCCGACCCGATGCGCTGATCATGCATCCCGGCCCCATGAACCGGGGGGTCGAGATCGATCCCGAGGTGGCCGACGATCCCCGTTGCCTGGTCCTCGACCAGGTGAGCGCCGGGGTCCCGGTCCGGATGGCGGTGCTGTACCGCCTCCTCGGCCCCGGCCGGTTCGACCCGGACCAGGCGCCCTGACCGACCGGCGGCGGACCAACCCACAACCCCCCTCGCCAGCGAGGAAACCGAACGGAGAGTGATGAGCCTGCTCGCAATCACCGGTGGAACGGTGGTGGACCAACTCGGACGGCGCACGGTCGACGTCGCCGTCGATGAGACGACCGGACAGGTGGTCGGGACCCCGGACGGGTCCGCCACCGACTGGGCCGACCGCGTCCTCGACGCCGCCGGCTGCCACGTCGTGCCCGGCTTCGTCGACCTGCACGTGCACCTGCGCCAACCCGGCAACGAGGCGGCCGAGACGATCGAGTCCGGCAGCCGGGCCGCGGCCCGAGGCGGCTTCACCGCCGTGGTGGCCATGCCGAACACGACACCGTGCATGGACTCCGCCGCCGTGGTCGCCGAGGTGCTGGCGTTCGGCAAGAGCGCACTGTGTGAGATCAAGCCGTCGGCGGCCATCACGATCGGACGCGACGGCGAGTCGCTGGCACCGATGGGGGAGCTGGCCGATCTCGGGGTGCGCATGTTCACCGACGACGGCACCGGCCTCCAGGACGCCATGCTCATGCGCCGGGCCCTGGAGTACGCCGGCTCACTCGTCGTCGACGACGGCCAGCCGATCGTGCTCTCGCAGCACTGCGAGGTGACGGCGCTCTCCCAGGGCGGCGTCATGCACGAGGGGGCGGTGTCGTCCCGGCTCGGGCTCGGCGGCCAGCCGGCCGAGGCCGAGGAGCTGATGGTTGCCCGAGACATCGCCCTGGCCCGCCTCACCGGCGTCCGGGTCCACCTGCAGCACCTGTCGACCGCCGGCAGCGTCGCCCTGGTCCGGGCGGCCAAGGGTGAGGGTCACCCGGTGACGGCCGAGGCCTGCCCCCACCACTTCACGCTGACCGACGAGGCCTGCTCCTCCTACGACCCGGTGTTCAAGGTCCACCCACCGTTGCGGACCGCGGCCGACGTCGCCGCCATCAAGGCCGGTCTGGCCGACGGCACGATCGACGCCATCGCCACCGACCACGCCCCCCACACGCCCGACTCGAAGGAGCTGCCGTTCGACCAGGCGCCGCCGGGGATGCTCGGCCTGGAGACGGCGTACGCCATCGCCAACACCGAGCTCGACCTCGGAACCGAGGCACTGGTCGACCTGCTGTCGACCACGCCGGCCCGGATCGCCGGCATCGCCGAGCGCCACGGCGGACCGGTCGAGCCAGGCCGCCCGGCCAACCTGGCGGTCGTCGACCCGGAGGCGGTCTGGACGGTCGACCGGTCGGACCAGGCCAGCAACAGCGGAAACACCCCGTTCCACGGGCGCGAGGTCCGAGGGCGGATCCGGCACACGATCTTCAACGGCGAACCGGTCGTGATCGATGGGCAGGTGCAGAGATGAGCGCAACGGTGAGCACCGGTTCGGTCGTCTCGGCCGCCCTCGTCCTGGCTGACGGCTCGGTCTTCGAAGGGGAACACATCGGCGCGGTACCAGACGGACCGGCCTCGGGTGAGGTCGTGTTCAACACGGCGCTGACCGGCTACCAGGAGGTCCTGACCGACCCCTCCTACGCCGGGCAGATCATCACGTTCACCTACCCCCACATCGGCAACTACGGGACGGTCGACCTCGACTCGGAGTCCCGGGGGGTGTTCGCCCGCGGGGTCATCATCCGCAATCTGGCCAGGCGGCACTCCAACCATCGGGCCGAGGAGTCGCTCGACGGGTTCCTGAACCGCTGGAACCTGGCCGGCATCGCCGGCGTCGACACGAGGCGCCTGACCAGGGTGATCCGCGACGATGGGGCCATGCCCGGCGCCTTCGGCCCGGTCGAGGGGCCCGGTGCCGTCGACCTGGCCGCCCTCAAGCAGGCGGCGACCGATGAGCCCGGCACCGACGGGATCGATCTCGTCGCCACCGTGACAACCGACGAGCCCTACTCGGTCCCGTTCCGGGGCTCGGTCGACGGCGGGGTGCCGCCCCGCATCGTGGCGGTCGACTTCGGGATCAAGGCGACGATCGTCGACATGCTGGCGACGATGGTCGGCGACGTCGAGGTCGTCCCGGCCTCGACCACCGCAGACGAGATCCTCGCCCGCCGCCCCGACGGGGTGTTCCTGTCGAACGGGCCGGGCGACCCGACCGAGGTCACCTACGCCATCGAAACGGTCCGCCGGTTGCTCGGCCGGGTCCCGATCTTCGGCATCTGCCTCGGCCACCAGATCCTGGCCCTCGCCATCGGGGCCGACATCGTGAAGCTTCCCTTCGGCCACCACGGCGCCAACCATCCGGTGCGCGACGAGCACACCGGTGGGGTCGAGATCACCAGCCAGAACCACAACTTCGCCGTCGACCCGGACAGCCTCGCCGGGAAGGCCGAGGTGACCCACATCAACCTGAACGACGGCGTCTGCCAGGGGCTGCGGGTGGACCCGGCGGCCCTGACCGCTGGCGGCGCCCCCGCCTTCTCGGTCCAGCACCACCCGGAGGCCTCACCTGGCCCCCACGACAGCGCGTACCTGTTCGACCGGTTCGCCGAAGCCATCGCCACGCACCCGACGGAGACCCGCTGATGCCCCGCCGCGACGACCTGCACACCATCCTCGTCATCGGTTCAGGCCCGATCATCATCGGCCAGGCCTGCGAGTTCGACTACTCCGGCACCCAGGCCTGCCGCGTCCTGCGAGACGACGGCTACCGGGTGGTCCTGGCCAACTCGAACCCGGCCACGATCATGACCGATCCGGACTTCGCCGACGCCACCTACATCGAGCCGCTCACGCTCGAATCGCTGACCCGGATCATCGAGCTCGAGAAACCCGAGGCGGTGCTGCCGACACTCGGCGGCCAGACCGCACTGAACCTGGCGATCGAGTTGGCGGAGTCCGGTGTGCTGGAGGCCAACGATGTCGAGCTGATCGGCGCCGACGCCGAGGCGATCGCCACGGCCGAGGACCGTCACCGGTTCAAGGAGGCGATGCTCGAGATCGGGCTCGACGTGCCTCGGAGCGGCATCGCCCACTCGATGACCGAGGCCGACGAGGTCATCGGCGACATCGGCCTGCCGGTCATCATCCGCCCGGCCTACATCCTCGGTGGTCGGGGCACCGGCATCGCCCACACGCCCGAGGAATTCACCCGCGTTGCGGCCAATGGCCTGGCCGCCAGCCCGATCACCGAGATCCTCATCGAGGAGTCGATCGAGGGCTGGAAGGAGTACGAGCTGGAGGTCATGCGGGACAACGCGGACAACCAGGTCATCATCTGCTCGATCGAGAACGTCGACCCGATGGGGGTCCACACCGGCGACTCGATCACGGTCGCCCCGATCCAGACCCTGAGCGACGTCGAGTACCAGGTCATGCGGGATCAGGCGTTCGCCTGCCTGCGCCGGGTCGGGGTCGAGACCGGCGGGTCCAACGTGCAGTTCGCGGTCGAGCCGAGCACCGGCCGCATGGTCGTCATCGAGATGAACCCCCGGGTCTCCCGGTCATCGGCGCTGGCGTCAAAGGCCACCGGCTTCCCGATCGCCAAGATCGCGGCCAAACTCGCCGTCGGCTACACGCTCGACGAGATCCCCAACGACATCACGAAGAAGACGCCCGCGTCGTTCGAGCCGGTGATCGACTACGTGGTGACGAAGATCCCCCGCTGGGCCTTCGAGAAGTTCCCCGGGACCAGTGGGGTGCTCGGCACCTCGATGCAGTCCGTCGGTGAGGTCATGGCCATCGGCCGAACGTTCCCCGAGTCGTTGCAGAAGGCGTGCCGGTCGCTCGAGATCGGTCAGGCCGGGCTGAACGGCTCCGCCGCCGAGGCTCCGTTCGACGAGCTGGACCGGTCCGACTTCGAGGCGCTGTTGCCGTCCGGCTCGGCCGACCGGATCTTCCAGGTCGAGGCCGCCCTCCGCTCCGGGATGACGATCGAGGAGGTACACGACCTCAGCAGGATCGACCCGTGGTTCCTCGACCAGATGTCGATCATCGTGGAGGAGCGGCAGGCCCTCACCGGGCGGGCGGTCGCCGACCTGACCCGAGCCGGGTGGCGGCGGGCCAAGCAGCTCGGTTTCTCCGATGCCCAACTGGCGTATCTGCTCGTCGACGCCGACGGCGGGGCGGTGACCGAGGCCACCGTCCGGGCGGCCAGGACCGAGGCCGGCGTCGTCCCGACGTTCAAGACCGTCGACACCTGCTCGGCCGAGTTCGAGGCCGAGACCCCGTACCACTATTCGACCTACGAGGACGAGAGCGAGGTCGTTGCCAGCGACCGGCCGAAGGTCATCATCCTCGGCTCGGGCCCGAACCGGATCGGGCAGGGCATCGAGTTCGACTACTGCTGCGTGCACGCCAGCTTCGCCCTGGCCGACGCCGGCTACGAGACCATCATGGTCAACTGCAACCCGGAGACGGTCTCCACCGACTACGACACCTCCGATCGGCTGTACTTCGAGCCGATCACCCACGAGGACGTGATGAACGTCGTCGACGCCGAGTCGGCGGCCGGCAGCCTGGCCGGGATCGTGGTCTCACTCGGCGGGCAGACGCCGCTGAAGCTGGCCGACCGACTGCCACCTGAGCTCGTGCTCGGCACGGCGCCGGCCTCGATCGACACCGCCGAGGACCGGGACCGCTGGGCCGAACTGTGCCGCCGGCTCGACATCCCCCAGCCTCCCGGCGGGACGGCGGTGACCGTCGACGAGGCGCTGGCCGCCGCAGCGGAGATCGGCTACCCGGCGCTGGTGCGCCCGAGCTACGTGCTCGGCGGCCGGGCGATGGAGCTGGTCTATTCGGACGACGACCTGACCGCGGCGATGAAGGCGATGGAGGAGACCGGCTCGCTCGGTCGGGAGGGCGGCCTGTCGGCCGAGCGGCCGGTCCTGATCGACCGGTTCCTGGAGAGCGCCATCGAGGTCGACGTCGACGCCATCCGCGACCACACCGGCGAGGTGCTGATCGGTGGCGTGATGGAACACGTCGAGGAGGCCGGCGTCCACTCCGGCGACTCGGCCTGTGTGCTCCCGCCCCCGACGCTGCCCGAGGCCGTTGTCGAGACCCTCGGCCGGTACACGGCGGCGGTGGCGGCCGAGCTGGAGGTCGTCGGCCCGATCAACGTCCAGTACGCGGTGCGCGACGGCGACGTCGTCGTGATCGAGGCCAACCCCCGGGCGTCACGGACGATCCCGTTCGTGGCCAAGGCCACCGGCC
The DNA here is from genome assembly GCA_039195375.1 of Actinomycetota bacterium. Lineage (GTDB taxonomy): Bacteria > Actinomycetota > Acidimicrobiia > Acidimicrobiales > SZUA-35 > JAHELU01. The sequence continues at coordinate 16,483 of JBCCVL010000002.1, read as the reverse complement.
GCCCGCTGGCCAAGGTCGCCTCCCGGGTGATGATCGGGGCGACGCTCGAGGAGCTCCGGGCCGACGGCCTGCTGCCGGCGGAGGCCGGTCAGGGGTTCTGGGCGGTCAAGGAGGCGGTGTTGCCGTTCAACCGGTTCCCGACCACCGACGCCCTCCTCGGTCCCGAGATGCGGTCGACCGGCGAGGTGATGGGCATCGACACCACGCCGGGCCTGGCGTTCATCAAGAGCCAGCTCGGCGCCGGCTCGGCCCTCCCGCCACCGGACGGCGCCGCGGTGTTCCTGTCGCTCGCCGACCGCGACAAGGAGGCCGGTATCGAGGTTGCCGCCGAGCTGACCGACCAGGGTTATCGCCTGACGGCGACCTCCGGGACGGCCAAGGCCCTCACCGAGGCCGGGCTGACGGTCGACCGGGTGGTCGACCGGATCGGTCAGGGCCCGATCAGTGCCGTCGACCTGATCGAGTCGGGCGAGGTGGCCCTCGTCGTCAACACCCCCAGGGGGCGCGGCCCGCGGGCGGACGGTGCCTACATCCGCATCGCCGCCGGCCAACACGGCATCCCGCTGCTCACCACCGTGGCCGCAGCCCGGGCCACCGCCAGGGGCCTGCGTGACCTGTCCGGGTCGCCGATGCGGGTCCGGGCCATCCAGGCCATCCACGGTCGGACCGAGGGAGTCGGGTCGGCGTGAGCGGCGACCGAGGCCCCCGGTGACCGGCAGCCCGTCGCCGATCAGCGACCGGTCGATCCCGGACCTGTCGACCGCCGTCGGGTCGGTGGAGTTGCCGTCGCCGATCATGACCGCAGCCGGCACCGCCGGCTTCGGGGGCGAGTTGGGTGCCTACGTCGAACTCGACCGCCTGGGGGCCGTCGTGGTCAAGTCGTTGGCCCCCTACCCGTGGGACGGCAACGCCCCGCTCCGGGTCCACGCCACCCCATCGGGGATGATCAACGCCGTCGGCCTGCAGGGCCCCGGGGTCGACGCCTGGTTGCGCGACCACCTGCCGGAGCTCACCCGGGCCCGGGCCCGGGTGGTGGCCTCGATCTGGGGGCGCACGGTCGACGACTACGAGCTGGCGGCCAAGGCCCTCGGTGCCGCACCGGACGACGTGGTCGCGGTCGAGGTCAACATCTCGTGCCCGAACACCGAGGCCGGCGGCGCGATGTTCGCCCACTCGCCCGAGATGACCGCACGGGTCGTCGAGGTGACGGCGGCCTGCGAGCGGCCCCGGTGGGCCAAGCTCAGCCCGAACGCCGGCCCCCAGCTGCCCGAGATCGCAGCCGCCGCGGTCGAGAGCGGGGCCGAGGCCGTGACGCTGGTCAACACCTACCTCGGTCTCGCCATCGACCCGGTGACCGGCGAGGCCAGGCTCGGCAACGGCGGGGGAGGGGTGTCGGGCCCGGCGATCCGGCCCCTGGCCGTCCGGGCGGTGGCCGACGTGCGAGCCTCCCTGCCCGACGTGCCGATCGTCGGCGTCGGCGGCGTCAGCCGGGTCGAGGACGTCGTCGAGTTCGCCCGTGCGGGGGCGAACGCCGTCCAGGTCGGCACGGCGACCTTCGCCGATCCCCGGACCGTGGGCCGACTTACCACCGATCTGGGAGACTGGTGTGCTAATCAGGGGGTCGAACGGTTCGTCGACCTGGTCGGCACCGCCCGATGGTGATCCGGCCCGGCCGGCCAGACGGCGGTCCACCACCCCCCGAGACGATCTGCAACCGATGAGAACCGGAGCCCGAGCGCGGCGCCGACCAGGAGGTACCACCGTGACCGAGACTGCCGAAGCGGCGACCGACGGCCTGACCCCCGAGCTGCGGGCCAAGATGGCCGTTGCACTCGACGTCGACGACCTGGTCGAGGCGGTCCGCCTCGGCCGCCAGCTTGCCCCCTGGTTCGGGGTGGCCAAGATCGGCCTCGAGCTCTACACCGCCGCTGGACCCGACGCCGTCGGCGCCCTGCTCGACACGGGGTTCGACGTGTTCCTCGACCTCAAGCTCCACGACATCCCGACGACCGTCGGCAAGGCGGCCCAGGTCGCCGGCGCCCTCGGTGTCAGCTACCTGACCATGCACGCCCACGGTGGGCCCGACATGCTCGGCGCCGGCGTCGAGGGGCTGCAGACCGGCGCCCACAACGCCGGGCTCGAGACCCCGGTCGCCGTCGGCATCACCGTGCTGACCAGCGACCGCGACGCCCCGGCCCACATCGTGCCGAACCGGCTCCGGGTCGCCGTCGAGGCCGGATGCGGCGGCATCGTCTGCGCCGGCAGCCACCTCAAGGACGCCCGCGAGCTGTCGCCGCGGACCCTCCGGGTCGTTCCCGGGATCCGTGCCGATGGGGCCGAGCGCCACGACCAGCCGAACGCCGTCACCCCGGAGCTGGCGCTCAGCGAGGGCGCCGATCTGCTCGTGATCGGGCGCCCCGTCACCCAGGCCGACGATCCGGCCAGGGCCGCGGCCGAGCTGCTCGGCGGGCTGGCGTAGCGGCCCGATCCCGCCCCCTCCAGGCCATCGTCGCCCGGGCGCCGGCTTCCCGCCCGTCCGTCGGCCCACTCGTCTGGCGGCGGCGGTCTCCGATCGAGCACATTGCCACCTGCACCCGCTAGCGTCGATTCCATGCCCAAGCCACCACAGTTGACGCCTGAGCAGCGACAGGCCGCGCTGGACAAGGCAGCCGAGGCCCGGCGGGTCCGCTCCGACGTCAAGAACCGCCTCAAGATGGGCTCGATCACCCTTCCCGAACTCCTGGATCGGGCCGACGCCGACGAGATCGTGGCCAAGATCAAGGTGCTGGCGGTCCTCGAATCGCTGCCCGGCGTCGGCAAGGTCACCGCCCGCCGCACCCTCGAGGAGCTCGGCATCGCCGAGTCGCGCCGGCTGTCGGGGCTCGGCCCGCAGCAGCGCCGCTCGCTGCTCGCCGCCTTCTCCTAGCGCGCAGCCGCTCCGGGACGGGGGCCGGTTCGAGCCGTTCGGTCGACGGTGTAAGTCTGCTGGTTTCGGGACCCCATCATCCCCTCTACCCTCGGTGGTGGACCACAATGGACGGAAGGAGCCGAGCGGGCCTGGCGGAACGGGACCGATCGGACCGACAACGGAACTCCTCTCCCCCCGCTGGAGCACAGTCGCATGGCATCTGATCCCTCGTCGCTGAACTACGAGCCGCTGCTCGTCGTCGTCTCGGGCCCCGGCGGCGTCGGGAAGAGCACCGTGGTCGACGTGCTGATCGAGCGGTACCCGGAGCTGTGGCTCAGCCGCTCGTGGACGACGAGGGAGCGACGCCCGGGCGAGTCCGAGGACGCCTACGTGTTCGTCAGCCGGGAGGCGTTCGAGGAGCGGATCGCCGCAGACGGGTTCCTCGAGTACGCCACGTTCCTCGACAACTACTACGGCACGCCGACGCTCGACGCGCCGGCCGACGGTGGGCCGACCGGGCGCGACGTGATCCTCGAGATCGACGTCCAGGGCGCCCGCCAGGTCCTGGCCAAGGACCCGGACGCCGTGCTGATCTTCCTCCAGGCTCCCGATCCGGCCGAGCAGGAGGCCCGCCTCCGCCGTCGTGGCGACCCGGAGCACAAGGTCGAGCAGCGCCTCAACAAGGCGGCCGAGGAACGCAACGCCGGGCTCGAACTCGGTGCGTCGGTCATCGTGAACCACGACATCTCGGAGACGGTCGAGGCGATGTGGGCGGTCATCGAGAAGGCCAGGGCGGCCCGCGGCGGCAACGGGCTCTGATCCCGTCGCCCGGGTGGGTTCCCGTGTCGGCCTCGTCGAGCGTTGCTCCCGCTAGAGTGGCACGTCGGAGGTAGCGCCGATGGCCGACAGTTACGACACGATGATGAGTCCCCAGGTCGAGGGTCTGATGGACCGGATCGGGTCCAAGTTCGGGCTGTGCACGCTCGCCGCCACCCGGGCCCGCCAGATCAACGCCTACTTCGGGCAGCTCGGCGAGGGCCTCGGCGCCATGGTGCCCCCGCAGGTCACGTCGGTGGCCCGCAAGCCGCTGTCGATCGCCTTCGAGGAGATCGCGGCGGACAAGATCGTGGCCGTCGACGCCGCCCCGCCGGCCGACGAGGCCGAGGGCGACGCCTCCGCCTGAGCGGCAACGACGGCGACGGCCCGCCACGGGCTCGCCGTCCAGCGTCTCCGCACACCAGATGGAACCGACCCCTGGCGTCCTGCAGGGACGCCGCATCGTGCTCGGCGTCTCCGGCGGGATCGCCGCCTACAAGGCGATCGAGGTCTGCCGCCGGCTGGTCGATCTCGGCGCCCACGTCGTCCCGATCCTGACCGATGCGGCCAACAACATGGTCGGGCCGACGACCTTCACCGCGCTGGCCTCCGAACGGGTGAAGACCAGCCTGTGGCGCGACGCCGACCCGATCCCCCACACCACGATGGGGCAGGGGGCCGACGCCATCGTCGTCTGTCCCGCCACTGCGAGGATCATCAGCGATCTGAGGACCGGCCGCTCGGGTGACCTGCTGTCGGCCACGCTGATCGCCACCGCAGCTCCGGTGGTGGTCTGCCCGGCGATGCACACCGAGATGTGGGAGCACCCGGCCGTCGAGGAGAACATCGAGGTCCTCCGCCGGCGCGGCGTCGTGATCGTTCCCCCCGAGGAGGGGCGCCTGGCCGGCGGCGACATCGGCAAGGGCCGCCTGGCCGACCCCGCGACCGTGGTCGAGGCCGTGGTCGGCCTCTTCGAGCCTCGGCCGCTGTCCGGCCGGACCGTGCTCGTGACCGCCGGCGGCACCAGGGAGCCGATCGACCCGGTCCGCTACATCGGCAACCGCTCGTCCGGCAAGCAGGGGCACGCCGTCGCTGCGGTCGCGGCCGAGCTCGGAGCCGAGGTCGTCCTGGTCACCACCTCGTCGCTGCCAACGCCGGCGGGGGTCGAGCGGGTCGACGTCGAGACGGCGGCCGAGATGCACGACGCCGTCGCCGGCCGAGCCCCGGGAACCGACGTCGTGGTCATGTCGGCCGCCGTTGCCGACTTCCGTCCCGCCAGTTCCGCCGACCAGAAGATCAAGAAGTCGGGTGGGCCGCCGACGGTCGACCTCGAGCCGACGGTCGACATCCTGGCCGCCCTCGGACAGGTGAAATCACCCGGTCAGGTCCTGGTGGGTTTTGCCGCTGAGACGGAGAACCTGATGGATAACGCCCGGGATAAGCTCGTGCGGAAGGGCGCGGATCTTCTGGTGGCCAATGACGTGTCGGCCCCCGGGGTTGGCTTTGCCCACGAAACGAATGCGGTCACGATCTTCGGGTCGGACGGATCGGTTCGCGACGTGCCGTTGACCGACAAAACCGCAATCGCCCGAGCCGTGCTCGACGAGGCCATGGCCCGATTGCCCGACAGCGAAAGCGCAGACCAGTGACCAAGGACTACACCTTCACCTCGGAATCGGTGACCGAGGGCCACCCCGACAAGATGGCCGACCAGATCTCGGACGCCATCCTCGACGCCCTCCTCGACCAGGACCCGATGAGCCGGGTGGCGTGTGAGACCATGGTGACCACCGGTCTGGCCATCGTCGCCGGTGAGATCTCCACCACCGCCTACGTCGACATCCCGTCGGTCGTGCGGTCGACGATCACCAAGATCGGCTACGACACCGAGAGCTACGGCTACGACGGCAAGACCTGCGGCGTGATGGTCGCCATCGACGAGCAGTCGGCCGACATCGCCCAGGGCGTCGACAAGTCCGAGGAGGTCCGCAGCGGCTCGGCCAGCGGCGACGCCTACGACGAGCAGGGCGCCGGCGACCAGGGCATGATGTTCGGCTACGCCTGCAACGAGACCCCCGAGCTCATGCCGCTGCCGATCCACCTGGCCCACCGGATGGCCGAGCGTCACGCCGAGGTCCGCCGTGCCGGCACCATTCCCTACCTGCGGCCAGACGCCAAGACCCAGGTGACCTTCGACTACGTCGACGGCAAGCCGGTCCGGCTCAAGACCGTGCTCGTCTCCACCCAGCACGACGACGGCATCGACCGCGACACGATGATCCGGCCCGATCTGATCGAGCACGTCATCCGCCCGGTCATCCCCGCACCGTTCGCCGACGACGACTACGAGGTCCTCGTCAACCCGACCGGCCGGTTTGTCATCGGCGGTCCGGTCGGCGATGCCGGCCTCACCGGCCGCAAGATCATCGTCGACACCTACGGCGGCGCCGCCCGACACGGCGGCGGTGCCTTCAGCGGCAAGGACCCGTCGAAGGTCGACCGCTCGGCCGCCTACGCCACCCGCTGGGTGGCCAAGAACCTGGTCGCCGCCGGCGCCGCCGATCGCTGCGAGGTCCAGGTCGCCTACGCGATCGGCGTTGCCCACCCCGTCTCGGTCATGGTCGAGACCTTCGGCACCGAGAACGTGGCCGTCGACAAGATCGAGGCGGCCATCGCGTCGGTGTTCGACCTCCGTCCTGGCGCCATCCTCGACGAGCTCGAGTTGCGCCGCCCGATCTACGCCCAGACTGCGGCCTACGGCCACTTCGGCCGGGCCGCCGGCGACTCCTTCACCTGGGAGCGCACCGACCGGGCCGACGCCCTCAAGTCGGAGCTGGGTCTGTAATCTCCGACCTCTCGTCCGGACGCCTCTTCCCCGTCGACCCGTTCGAGCCCTCCGGGCCGGACGGGGCGGGTGGGTCCGAGCGTCCGGCGAAGGATCGCGCTCCCGAACCGGAGCTCGAGCCCGGGGCCCGGGTCGTCCGGGTGCTGCCGGACGTCTCGGGGCTCGACAAGGAGTTCGACTACGTGGTCCCGGCCCGGTGGGCCGACCTCGTCGATCCCGGTTCGATCGTCCGCGTCGACCTGCACGGCCGGCGCGTCGCTGCCTGGGTGATCGCCGTCGACGTCGAGCCGCCGGTCGGGGTCCGGCTGCGGCAGGTCACCAAGGTGTCCTCGGTCGGGCCGCCCGGTGACATCATCGACCTCGCCCGCTGGACCGCTCGCCGGTGGTCCGGGCGGACCTCGGCCGTGTTGCGGACGGCGTCACCGCCCCGCCACGCCCCGAGCTGGCCGCCGGCCCGGCCGGCCCGGCGGACCGCCACCGCGGTAGATGGTTCGGCCGACCTCCCCGACCGGGCGCTGGCCGAGCCGGGCACGACGGCGATCCGGGTGGCACCGACCGACGATCCGCTCCGCTGGGCCGCGGCCGCGGCCCGCCTCGGTGATGCGCTGGTGATCGCCCCCAACGTCGGGCGGGCCCGTTGGCTGGCCGGCCGCCTCGGCCGCGAGGGCCATCGCGTCCACCTGCAGCCCGGGGCCTGGGTCGGCGGGCCGAGTGGTGGCGTCGTCGTCGGCACCCGGTCGGCCGTCTTCGCCCCGACCGGCCCGTTGCGGGCGGTGGTGGTGCTCGATGAGCACGACGAAGCCCTCCAGGAGGAGCGGAACCCGACGTGGCACGCCCGCGACGTCGCCATCGAGCGGGCCAGACGAGCCGGAGCGCCTTGCGCGCTGGTCAGCCCGGCACCGTCCCTCGCCGGCCTGGCTGCGGCCGATCGGGTGCTGGCCGTGCCCCGGACCGACGAACGGGCCGGGTGGCCGGCGGTGGATTTGGTGGATCGCCGGAGCGACGAACCCGGGCGAACGGGCCTGTTCTCCGATCGGGTCGCCGAATTGCTGCGCACCGCCGAGCACCCGGTCGCCGTGCTCAACCGCAAGGGCCGAGCGGCGATGTTGGCCTGCGCGTCGTGTGGGGAGCTGGTGCGGACCGAGGACGGTGCCCACCTGATGGTCGAGCGTGAGGGGCGGTTGGTCGCCCCGGCCACCGGCGAGACCAGGCCGTTGATCTGCGCCGTCTGCACCGGCACCTCGCTGAAGCGACTGCGGCTCGGCGTGACCAGGGCCGCCGAGGAGTTGACGGCCCTGATCGGCCGGCCGGTGGCCGAGCTGTCATCTGATCGACCGGAGATCCGACCAGGCTCGGTCGTCCTGGGAACCGAGGCGGCGTTGCACGCCGACATCGAGGCCGACGTGGTCGTGTTCCTCGACATCGACCAGGAGCTGCTGGCCCCCCGCTACCGGGCTGCTGAGCAGGCGATGACGCTGCTGGTGCGAGCGGCCAGGCTCGTCGGCGGCCGACGCCACGGGACCCGGCTGGTCGTCCAGACCCGCACCCCCGACCATCGGGTGCTCCAGGCCGCCCTCGCCGCCGATCCCGGGCGTCTCGTCGACGAGGAGCGGGCGCTGCGGGCCGGTCTCGGCTTCCCGCCGGCCGGCGCCATCGCCGAGGTCGGGGGTGCCGGTGCGGCCGAGTTCCTGGCTCCCCTCGGCGGGCGGGGGGAGCTGGTGGTGCTCGGCCCACGGGCCGACGGACGCTACCTGGTCCGCGCCGCCGATCCCGCCGCCCTGGGTGATGCCCTGGCCGACCTGCCCCGCCCGAAGGAACGGGTCCGGGTGGCCGTCGACCCACCCCGAGCGTGAGCGGGCGGCCGGGCGTACGGTCAGCCGCCATCGGCGCCGCCGGGCCGTCGATCGTCGGAGCATCCGTCGACCCGGTCGGCCGACGAGGAGGTCAACGGCCGCCGGTTGGTTGCCTTGATCGCCAGCGGCAGGGATGTCGGGCCCCTGCGCTGGCCGATGTCATGATCTACCTGTGGCGGACGTCGTGCGCCACGATGTCGACCGCAGCGACGGCCGTCCGACAGCCGCGAATGGCGCCGACGCACCTATCCCGGGCGAAAGGATCGGGTCCGCGGCGGCCTGGGTTTGCCTCAGTCGGCGGCGGCCTGGGTCTGCCTCAGTTGGCGGCGGCCTGGGTTTGCCTCAGTCGGCGGCGGCCTGGCGGGTCGCCTCGTAGAGGGCGGTGGTGGCGGCCTGGGCCACGTTGAGCGAACCGACCTTGCCGAGCTGGGGCAGGTACCCGACGTGATCGACGGCGGCGAGGGTGTCGCGATGTACCCCCCGTTCCTCGTGTCCGAGCACCAGGCACACCGCCGACCCGAGCGGGATCTCGAACAGGGGAGTGGCGGCCTCGGCCAGCTCGACGGCGACGGTGGCGAACCCGGCGGTCCGGGCCAGCGCCACCGCGCCGGCCCCGCCGACGGCCTCGTCGACGGTCTCGACCGTGACCAGACGCTCGCTCCCAAGCGCGGTCTTGGCCACCTTGGCGTGGGAGACGCCCGGCGTCGGCGGCACCAGCCACACCCGCTCCGCCCGGTAGGCCGCGGCCGACCGCAGGATCGACCCGAGGTTGTACGGGTTCTGCACGCCGTCCAGGACCAGGGCGAGCCGCAGGTCGACCCGGCGTCGCCAGTCCCGATGGAGGCGCTTCAGGTCGGTCGGGCCAAGCGGGCGGCCGCTCATCGGTCGATCTCCTCCGCCGAGGGGGCCGCTGCGCTGGCCACGGCCGACTCGACGTCGAGGAGCCGGTACCCGCCCCGCGATCCTCGTCGAGTCGTCGGCCAGCCCTGGTCGGTCAACCAGCGCTGGAGGCTGTCGGCCCCGAGGTGCTTCTGGACGACGAGATGGGCGGAGCCGGTCGGACCGAGCCGCCCGAGCCAGCCGGCCAGGAGCGACCGCAGCGCCGGCTTGCCGATCCGGATCGGCGGGTTCGACCACAACCGGTCGACCACCAGGCCGGGTGGGACCGCATCGGGGGCGACGACCTCGACGTTCGCCAACCCCGCCGACGCGGCGTTCTCGCGGCACAGTTCCCTCGCCCGCTCGTTGACCTCGACCGCCCACACCGTCGCCGATGGGTTGCGGGTGGCCAGCGTCACTGCGATCGGTCCGTAGCCGGCGCCGAGGTCGACCAGGTGGCGGTCACCGTCGACCGGCGCCGGCCCGTCGAGCAGCAACAGCTTCGTCCCGGCGTCGATCCGGCCGCGGGCGAAGACCCCCCGGTCCGAGGCGAGGTCGAGCCGCAGGTCGGGCAGGGTCAGCGCCGCGGTCACCGGGTCAGACGCCGCGCTCGGCTCGGACGCGAAGTACTGACTCGTCTCGGTTCGGTCCGCTCGGTCGGTTCGGTGCGGGGTGTCGGGGGTGTCGGCCATTTCGGTCACGTTCGTTCGCCGGCTGGAGGCCCGGTTGGTCCGACCCCCGGTGACGTGGCGTCGAGGACCGGCCGGTAACCTAAGGGTATGGCTTCGCCCTATCAGGTCCGCGTGTTCGGAGATCCCGTCCTCCGCAAGGTGGCGAAGGAGATCGAGGACGTCGACGGCAGGCTCGTGAAGCTGGTCGACGACATGCTCGACACGATGTACGCCGAGCCCGGCATCGGACTGGCCGCACCCCAGGTCGGTGTCGGTCGTCGCCTGTTCGTCTACGACGTGGGCGAGGGCCCCGAGGCCATCGTCAACCCGGTGATCTCGGAGTCGCGGGGCGAGTGGGTCTACGAGGAGGGCTGCCTGTCCGTTCCGGGTCTCTTCTGGGAGATCGTCCGCCCGAAGGAGATCCACCTCACCGGCTACGACCTCGACGGCAACGAGGTCTCGATCGAGGCCGACGAGCTGCTCGCCCGGCTGTTCCAGCACGAGCTCGACCACCTCGACGGTGTGATGCTGGTGGATCACCTCGACGACGAGACTCGCAAGGCGGCGATGAGGACCCTGCGGGAGACCTTCATCGACCCGTCCGACGTCGGCGGTCAGCCCTCGTCGAGCTCGAAGAAGCTCACCCTTCCCTGACCCGGTCGCTGCCCCGACGCCACGCCGATCCCACCACCGTGACCGAGCCCGAGGTCGTCCTCGCCACGCCACCGGAGACGATCGAGCGGATCGTCTTCCTTGGAACCCCAGACGAGTCGTCGGTTGCGCTGAGGGCGCTGGTCGACGCCGGGTTCGACCTCGCCTCGGTGATCACGCAACCGGATCGGCGCCGAGGCCGTGGCGGCAGGCTCGACCCGTCGCCGGTCAAGCGGGCGGCCGTCGATCTCGGCCTCGACCACGAGCGTGACGTCGTGCACGACCTCGACGGCGTCCTCGACCTCGGCGCCGACCTCGGGGTGGTCGTCGCCTACGGCCGGATCATCCCGACCCGGATCCTCGAGGTCCTGCCGATGGTCAACATCCACTTCTCGCTGTTGCCCCGCTGGCGGGGCGCAGCCCCGGTCGAACGGGCCATCCTGGCCGGCGACACCCGCACCGGCGTGTGCCTCATGGAGGTGGCGGCCGGTCTCGACACCGGTGGCGTCTACGCCAGAGCCGAGGTCGACATCGACCCGGAGGAGACGGCAGCCGAGCTCCGGGCCCGGCTGGCCGTGCTCGGCGCGGATCTGTTGGTCGAGCACCTCCGAACCGGCCTGAAGCCGGCCGAACCCCAGGTCGGCGAGGCCACCTACGCAGCCAAGCTCGAGCGCGACGAGTTCCAGCTCCGCTTCGATCGACCGGCCATCGAGCTCCACCGCACGGTCCGACTCGGTCGGGCCTGGACGTGGTTCCGGGGAAAGCGCCTCGGCGTGCTCGCGGCCCGGCTGCTGCCCGGCTCGGGCGAGCCCGGCTCGCTCGACGGGCCCGTCGTCTCGACCCCGGATGGTCGGCTCGAACTGGTCGAGGTCCGCCCGGAGGGGCGCCGGGCCCAACCGGCCGTCGACTGGCTCAACGGGGCCAGACCGGGCCGGGAGGATCGTCTTGGCTGACCGGTCGGCGGCGAAGCGACCGCGGTCCGGCGGCCCGCCGACCCGGCCGTCCCCCGCCGGTGATGGCGAACGCGAGTCGCCCGGGATGGCCAGCCGGCGCCTCGCCATCGACGCCCTGGTCCGCATCGGGTCCGGTGGGGCCTATGCCAACCTGGTCCTGCCACCGATGCTGGAGAAGTCGTCGCTCGGGGCCGACGACCGGCGGTTCGTGACCGAGCTCGTCTACGGCGCCACCAGGATGCAGCGAGCCTGCGACCACCTCGTCGACCGGTTCGTGCTCGGCGACACCGACGACCGGGTCCGGGCCGCTCTGCGCATCGGTGCCTACCAGCTCGCCTTCCTCGAGACGCCGCCGCACGCCGCTGTCGCCGCAACCGTCGGCGCCCTCGGTGGCAAGGCCAAGGGCCTCGTCAACGCCGTGCTCCGGCGGGTGGCCGAGGCGCCGGTCGAGTACCCCGATCGGGCCACTGCGCTCAGCTACCCCGACTGGATCGAGGCGGCGCTCGTCGAGGCGCTCACCGACGATCGGGCCGCGGCGGCCATGGCGGCCATGAACCGACCGGCGACGACGACGGTACGCGACGACGGCTACGTCCAGGACCGGGCCTCCCAGCTCGTGATCGACGCCGTCGAGGCCGGGCCCGGTGAGCTCGTCGTCGACGTCTGCGCCGCCCCCGGGGGTAAGGCAACCGGATTGGCGGCCACCGGCGCAACGGTCGTGGCCGGCGACCGGCGAGCGAGCCGGGTCGGTCTCGTCGTCGACAACGCCCGTCGCCTCGATGCTGCGCTCCTCACCGTCGTGGCTGACGGTCGAGCCGTCCCGCTGGCCGACGGCGTCGCCGACCGGGTGTTGGTCGATGCGCCGTGTTCGGGCCTCGGGAGCCTCCGGCGCCGTCCCGATGCCCGGTGGCGGATCGAACCGGAAGCCCCGCCCCGCCTCGCCGAGCTGCAGGGTGAGCTGCTCGACTCGGCCGTCCGGCTGGTCAGGCCGGGTGGCGTCGTCGTGTACAGCGTGTGCACGTTCGGGGCGATCGAGGGTCGGCGGGTGGTCGACGCAGTCGTCGAGCGCCACGGTCTCGAGCGGCTGCCGATCCCGGGAGAGCCCTGGGTCGAGGTCGACGGCATGGCCACCCTGTTCCCCGACGACACCGACGGGATGATGCTGGCTCGTCTCCGTCGCCCCGGCGGCTGATCCGCGGGCCCGTCGAGCCGCCCCCGACCCGGTCAGGGGGTGACGCCGGCCTCGCCGCTCAGGGTCGGGTCGGTCAGCCGGACGAAGAGGCCCGACCGCACCTTCGGCACGAAGTAGGTCGACTTCGGGGGCATGGTCCCGCCACGGTCGGCGACGTGCAACAGCACGTCACCGGGGACGGGCCGCATCAGGAACGCGACCTGGCCCGGCCCAAGCTGCAGTCCTGTGACCGCATCGAGGTCGCCGGGGCCGGGCTGGTGGACGAGCCTCGGGTCGCCGACCGATTCGTCGATCCCGAACAAGGGGTGCAGGACGTGCTGGGCCAGCCGGACCGGGTCGATGTCGAGCTCCCAGCCGGGCGGGGGTGGCAGCTCGACCAGGTGCCAGTGGGTCTCGCTCCCGCCGACGGCGAGCCCGATCCAGCCGTCGGCCCGGTCGACCACCTCGGCCGGCGTCGCCGGCACCGTGGCGAACCGCGAACCGAGGTCCTGGAGCAACCGGTCGCCGTCGACCGGGGCGACGATCCGGTGGAAGGCGAGATTGCGGAGCTCGGCGAACGGGAACAACACCGAGAGCATCAGGTGGCCGGTCGTTCCCGCCAGCCGCTGGTGGGCCGATGCCGCGGCCGCCCGGTGATGGCCGTCGATCAGGTAGAGGTGCTCGGGAGCCAGCGCCGCGCAGACCGCATCGACGTCGCGGGGATCGGGCACCGACCAGATGCTCTGGCGGAGGTCCCCGTCGAGCAGATCGATGAACGGGTCGGTCGTCGTCGTCACCCGATCGATGATCGACTCGATCTCGGGCGACGACTGGAAGGCCATGGCGATCGGACTCGACTGGGCGCCGACCTGGTCGAGGTGGCGGGCCAGCAGGTCGGCCCGCGGCTGCTTGACCCGCTCGTGGATGCGAACCTGCCCGGCGTCATAGGCGGCCGAGCCGACACCGCAGATCAGGCCGGTCTGGCGGTGCCCCGGCTCCTCCAACCGATAGAGGTAGAGGCCTGGCGATCGAGTGGGTTCGAACACGTTCTGGGCCAGCAGCGTCTCCAGGCTGGCCCGCGACAGGCGCATGGCTTCGCCCGCGGGGTCGACCGTGTCGTGGTCGACGTCCTCGGGCGAGCGGGTGACCCCGAGATACGAGCGAGGATGGTCGATCAGGTGCTGCCGGCGGGCCTCGGCCGACAGTGCATCATGGGGCGGTGACGGGACCTCGTGTGACCACTCCGGCCGCACGAAGCGGAGCGCCACGGGCTCGACCGCAACCATCGTCAGCCGTTGGCGGCGGCGAACGAGGCCATGTGGTCGACGAGGACCCGGACGGAGCCGTCTGGCAGGGCGTTGTAGATGCTGGCCCGGACGCCGCCGACCGAGCGATGGCCCTTCAGGTTCACGAGCCCGGCCTCGTCCGCCTCGGCCAGGAAGGCCGACTCCAGGTCCTCGGTGGCGAGTCGGAACACGACGTTGGTGTGTGACCGGTCGGCGACCGAGACAGGGTTGCGGTAGAAGCCGTCGCTGCCGTCGATGGCCTGGTACACCATGGCCGACCGTTCCGCGGCCCGCTTCTCCATCGCCGGCACGCCGCCCTCGTCCTCGATCCAGGCCAGGACCTTGCCGGTGGCCCACACTGCGAACACCGGCGGGGTGTTGGCCAGGCTGTCGGCGCCGGCGTGGGTGGCGTACGACAGGTACGACGGCACCGTCTCGGGGATGTCGTCGAGCACCGAGCGGCGCACGAAGGCGACCGCGAGCCCCGCCGGGCCGAGGTTCTTCTGGGCCCCGCCGTACACCACGTCGACAGCATCCCAGGGAATGGCCCTGGTGAGGTAGTCCGAGGACATGTCGATGACCTGAGGGACGTCGACGTCGTAGAACTCGGGGATGCGGATCCCCCCGATCGTCTCGTTCGAGGTGACGTGCAGGTAGCGGGCGTCGTCCGGCAGGTCGAGCTCGTCGACGGTCGGCATGGCGGTGAACCCACCGTCGGCGCCGTCCCAGGCCACGGTGGTCCGGCCGATCTTCTGTGCGTCGGCCAGTGCCTTCTTGGCCCAGCTGCCGGTCACCGAGTAGGCGCCGGGCCGGTCGTCGACGAGCAGGTTCATCGCCACCATGGCGAACTGCAGCGTGGCCCCGCCCTGGAGCAGGAGGACGTCCACGTCATCGGGGACGTGGCACAGCCGGCGGAGCCGGTCGATGGTCTCGTGGTGGACCCGGTCGTACACCGGGTCGCGGTGGCTCATCTCGATCAGCGACATGCCGGAGCCGCCGAAGTCGGGCAGCTCGGCCGCCAGTTCGTCGAGCACGGCGGTCGGGAGGATGCAGGGGCCGGAGCAGAAGTTGTGGGCACGTGCCATCGGATCGTTCGTCTTCCTCGTGTTGATGCGGTCGGGGGAGTGGGGAGCGGTTTCAGGCCGGGGTCGGGGCGACGACGGCGACGCCGAGGACCTCGTCGATCGCCGCGAGGGCCTTCAGCAGCGTCTCGTCCGGATCGGGGTCGACGTTGATGGTGGCCACGGCCGCCTCGCCCCCCTGGAACACCTGGTTGCGCATCTGCTGCACGTTCAACCCGCCCGTGCGGAGCTCGGCCAGGACCTTGGCCAACACGCCGACCCGGTCGACGTGGCGGATGGCGAGGCCGCAGGCGCCGGACGGCTCGGAGCGCAGGTTGACGCAGCCGGCGGGCGAGCCGGCCAGGTAGGCGTTGACGACGTCGACGACGCCGTCCGACACCGAACGCTGGGCCTGGTCGGTCGAGGCGCCGATGTGGTGGGTCCCGACCACCCGGGGGTGGCGGGCCAGGGCCGACTCGATCGTGCCGCTTCCGCCGGCCGGTTCGTCCGGCCAGACGTCGAGCCCGGCCCGGAGGCCGCCCGAGTCGAGCGCCTCGAGCAGGGCCGCACCGTCGACGACGTCGCCCCTGGCCGTGTTGAGCAGGATCGAGCCCGGGGCCATCCTCGACAGGAATTTCCGGTCGACCATCCCGATCGTGCCGTCGGCCTTCGGCACGTGGATGCTGACGATGTCGGAGCTGGCGAGCAGGTCGTCGATCGACTCGACGAGTCGGATCCCGATGGTTCGGATCGCGGCAAGGGTGGCGTCCGGCCGCTCCGGTCGGCGCACGGTTGAAACGGTGAGGCCGAAGGCCCTGGCCCGCTCGGCCACGGCCAGGCCGATGTCGCCGAGACCGATGATGCCGAGGCGCTTGCCGTAGAGCCCGTCGGCCCGGCTGTACTCCGACTTGCTCCAGGTGCCGGCCCGGAGCTCGGCCACGTTGTCGGGGATGCGGCGGTCGATGGCCAGCAGGAGGCCCATCGTGAGCTCGGCGACGGCGACCGCATTGCGGCCGGGCACGTTGCACACGAAGACCCCGCGGCCGGACGCCGCCGCCTTGTCGATGTTGTCGGTCCCGGCACCGGCCCGCACGATCAGGCCGAGCCGATCCGCAGCCTCGATCGCCTCGGCGGTCACCCTGGTCGAACGGACGACGAGGACGTCGTGGCCGGCGATCGCAGCCGGCAGGCTCTCCGCGGTCAGGGCTGGGTCGACGTGGCACTCGTGGCCGGCGGCCCGGAGCCGCTCGACCCCCGACTCGGCGACCGAGTCGGCGTAGAGGATCCGCATTGGTCTCCTTCCAAGCCCGGCACCGGTCGTCGACGGGTGCCGGGGTGTTCCGGACCCGCTCACGCTAGCTGTTGGGTCGCTGGGAGACCATCAACCGC
>JBCCVL010000001.1:0-141359 GCA_039195375.1 Actinomycetota bacterium | reverse complement strand
GGGGGGGGGGGGCCGGGGGGGGGGGGGGGGGGGGGGGGGGCCCCCCCCCCCCCCCCCCCGCCCGCACTCGGACGGGTCACGCGGCGACCGACCTCGATGCGAGCCTGGCCTGGAAGCTGTAGCAGCCACCCCTCACGTTGCGTCCGTGCACGAGCTCGACGTCGGGGTCGTCGAGCAGTTCTCGGAGGTGGTGCATGAGGGAGTCGCCGGCCGGCACGTGCCGGACACGGTCGTAGGCGATCCGGCGATCGACACCGTAGGGGCGCAGCGTCATCGGCGTGGTGTCGAGCTGGTCCGGCAGCCGGTCCCGGACCGGTGAGCCAGCACAGCCACGGGTGTGGACGACGACCGGCCCGGTCTCGGCGTACGGGCCCCGCCAGGGGAACGGCGACCAGGCGATGATCGCGATCTCGTCGCCCGGCTCCGAGTCGGCGAGGCAGCAACGAAGCGGCCAGCCGCCGGCCGGATCGACGAATGGCTCGATGGCGTTGCCCCCGTGGTCGACGCCGTTTGCCAGCGCCTCGGCCAGGGCCGCCGACTCGAGACCGGTGATCTCGATGTCGGCCATGGTTCCGTTTGCCGTCGCCCGCTCGGTGATCTCGGTGTGGTCCATTGGTCCAGCATGAGGCGTCGAGGCGTCGGCTGCTGGCGGGAAGCGGACAGCGCAGCCCGGTCCTCGACGTCAGGCCAACGCCGCCGCGAACGACGGGCGGTGCTGCACCCACCAGCGACGACGCCGGTCGTACTTCTCGATGCCGCCGGTCCGTGCCAGCAGGTCGGCCGCACTGGCCTCGGCGAGGTCGAACTGCCGCCGGGCCGCTCCCTCCACCCGGTCGATGGCGTCGTCGATGGCGGCGGCCAGCTCGCCCCGCCCGATCCGGTCGAGACCGTAGGCGTCGGCAACGAGCCGGGCCCGGCTCGGATGGTCGGCCGGCCGCCAGGCCATGCGGTCCCGATCGACCTCGTGCTCGATGGGAACGCAGAGGCGGATCAGGTTGGCCAGGTCGTAGGTCGGGCGTCCGGGTGCGGCGAACTCGAAGTCGATGAGGGCGACGGCCTCGCCATCCCGGAACACCACGTTGCCGAGCTCGACGTCGTTGTGACAGACGATGGGGCCGCCGGTCGGATCGGCCAGCGTGTCACGCCAGCGGTACGGCCGGTGGTCGAACGCAGCCGACGCGTCGTGGAGGGCCCGTACCAGCCGGGCGATCGAGGCGAGGGCCGCGTCCGACCGGCTCCAGGCCGGGTAGGGAACGGCGGGCACGTCGCCGTCGACGAAGGTCAACCGCTCCCGGCCGGCCTCCGTGTCGAGGTCGACGGGTCGTGGCGCACCGTCGAACCCGGTGGCGGCGATCGCCCGGAGGAACGCGTGGACCGAGGCGGCGTCTGGACCGGCCGGACGGACCACGTGCTCGCCCCGACGGACCACCTGGCCGGCGTTTGCCAGTCCGCCGGGGAGCGGTTCGTCCTCCATCAGCTGGCCTGGGCCACCAGCACGGCGACCTCGGGGAACGTGTCCGGTGCGCCGTAGCCATTCTCGAACAACCAGCGGATGGCGGTCAGGCACCGGTACGAGCGCCAGGCCCGGATGAGGTCGCGATCGACGTCGGTGCCGTAGCCGGCGAGCAGGTCGTCGAGATGCTCGTCGTGGCCGAGGGTCAGGGTGGCCAGGTCGAACAGCGGATCCCCACATGCAGCCTCCGACCAGTCGATGATGCCGGTGACCTCGTCGCCGTCGACGAACACGTGCTCGATGTGGAGGTCGCCATGCACGAACGCGACCGGCCGCGGCCGGATGGCGGACTCGGCGAGCCGCCGGTTCGATTCGACCACGTCGGCCGGCACCACGTCACCGGCGAGGAGCCATCGACATTCCCGAGCGAGGCGGGTGGCGAGCTCATCGAGTGGAGTCGCCGGCCAGGGCGGGAGCGGAGCGTCGTGCAGGGCTCGCAGGCCAGCTCCGACGGACGTCCAGGCGGCGGGAGACGCCGTGGACGACTGGCCGAGCCGACCGAGCGCCGTACCGGGCAGCGCGGCCAGGGCCAGCACCGGTGGTTCCCGCCACACGATCGTCGGCGTCGGCACGGGCGCCAGCGCCATCGCCTCGACCTCGACGTCGGTGCGCCTCTGGTCGGCGTCGACCTTCAGGTAGACGTCCCCGGCTCGCAGGGTCACCCGATCGTTGCTGGCGAGCACGACCTCGACCCGATCGTGATCCTGTTCCACGGCGTGCAGTCTCCCAGTTCGATCGGGCGCCGGCAGGCGATATCAGGCGACGGGGCACGTTGGAGCGTCGGCCTGCTAGCGTGCCGGCCCGTGGAGCCCCTGCAGATCGACGTCGACGGCGCTTCGCTCGAGGTCGACCGGTATGCGTCGTCCGGTCCGCTGGTGTGTCTCCTGCCCGGGCTCGGTGGCGGGATTCGGCGCTTCGCCGACCTCGGCCGTCGGCTGGCCGACGCCGGCCACCAGCCGATCGCGGTCAACCCGCGAGGCGCCGGTGCCAGCACCGGTTCCCTCGACGGGCTCCGCCTCGGCGACCTCGCCGGCGACCTCGCCGGCGTCATCGACGAGTTCGGCGGCCCGGCGGTCGTTGTCGGCAACGCCTACGGGAACCGGGTCGCCCGCTACCTCGCCGCGACCCGGCCGGACCTGGTGACGGCCGTCGTCCTCGTGTGCGCCGGCGGCGAGGTGCCACCCGATCCGGAGGCGGCCCGCTCCCTCGGTGAGTTCCTCGACGAATCGCTCGACGCCGACCGCCGGCTCGACGCAGCGAGACGGGCGCTGTTCGCCCCCGGGAACGAGGTCGACCCGACGTTCATCGACCCCGGTCGGTCGGTGGCCGCCGCTCGGGCCCAGATGGCGGCCGTCCGGGCCGAGCCGTCCGACGGGTGGCTGGCCGGAGGGGCGGCACCCATGCTCGTGGTGCAGGGCGTCGAGGACCGCATCGCCCCGCCGGCGAACGGACACCGCCTGCGGGATCGGTGGCCCGATCGGGTCGAGGTCGTCGACGTGGCCGACGCCGGCCACGCCATCCTCAACGAGCAGCCCGACGCCGTGGCCGAGGCCATCCTCGACTTCCTGTCGAGGTGCGGCTGAGCACGGCCGCTCCCCGGTCGCCCGAGCGTGCGTCCCGCTGGTGTTAGGCATACCTCTTTATAGGTAGCAATGTACCCTGTCATCATGAGGGTCTCACCGCTCCAGCTCCCCGCCTCGTTCCCGTCGCAGTCGGTGCGTCGGCGACAGGTCGTCGCCATCCTGATCGCGCTGCTCGCCATCGCCGCCGCCTGCGGCGATGGCGATGGTGATGGCGATGGCAACGCCTCGGCCTCGGCCTCCCTTGCGGCCCCGGCCCAGGCGGAGAACGATGACGAGGACGCTCCCGCCGGCTCGGCCCCGGCCGACGAAACCGACGAGACCGACGCCGGGGGCGCCGAGACCGACGACACCGCGGCCGACGACGCCGAGCCGTCATCAAACTACCCGGTCACCATCGAGCACACCTTCGGCTCGACCACCGTCGACGCTCGACCCGAGCGGATCGTGACCCTCAACGTCCAGTGGACCGACGCGGTGGTTGCGCTCGGGGAGGTCCCGGTCGGCTACGTCCTCACCGCCAGCGCCGGGGAGACGGACCTGTACCCGTGGCAGGCCGGTCGGCTCGACGGTGCCGAACGGATCGACGCAACCGGGGGCGTCCCGTTCGAGGCCATCGCGGCCCTGCAACCCGACCTGATCCTCTTCACGTTCGCCGTCGCCGACTCGACCGCCTACGAGACGCTCAACGCGATCGCGCCGGCCATCGGTGGGGTCAGCGACCTGCAGGTCGACCCGTGGCCGGACCAGGTCCGTGCGCTCGGTCGGATCCTCGGCGACCCCGCAACGGCCGACGACCTCATCGCCGCCGTCGACGGGGAGATCGCCGATCTCGCCCTCGCGCTGCCCGGTCTGGCCGGCACGACCTACACATTCGCCAACTACGTTCCCGGCGACAGCATCTACGTGATCGCCGACCCGGACGACGGGGCAAGCGAGCTGTTCAACGCCCTGGGGATGGAGCTCGACCCCGACATCGTCGCCCTCGACACCAGCGTGGTCGGCCGGGTCCAGATCAGCCTCGAGGAGGTCGGCCTCCTGCAGGCAGACCTGGTCGGGGTGCTGCTCAACGGAACCGACCCGGCCGACGTCGTCGGGCTCGATGCGCTGCCATCGTCGCAGTCGGGGGCGCTGATCGACTTCGCCTTCGCCGACGTCGTCGGGCTGAACACCCCGAGCCCGCTGTCGGTGCCCTACCTCCTGGAGCTCCTGCGCCCGTCGCTCGAGATCGTGGCCGGCTGACCACTCTTCGCTGCGGCCCGCCTGACCGACGGACGCTCAGACGTGCATCCCACCCGAGACCTCGATCCGCTGGGCCGTGATCCACTGGGTGTCGCTGGTCAGCAGGCCGGCGATGGCGCCGCCGACGTCGTCGGGTCGACCGGCGCGCCCCATTGCGGTGACCGAGGCGACGAAGTCGTTCAGCTCCTGCACGTCTCGGACCACGCCACCCCCGAAGTCGGTCTCAATGGCACCGGGGGCGACGACGTTGACGGCGATGCCCCGCTGGCCGAGCTCGGCGGCGAGGTAGCGGGTGAGCACCTCGACCGCGCCCTTCATCGAGCCGTACGCGGCGTAGCCCGGCATCGAGAACCGAGCGAGCCCGGTCGACAGGTTGACGATCCGACCGCCGTCCTCCATGAGGGGCACGAGGCGCTGGGTCAGGAAGAACACACCCTTTACGTGGATGTTCATCAGCCGGTCGAAGTCCTCCTCGGTGGTGTCGAGGAAGGCGGCGTTGATGCCGATGCCGGCATTGTTGACGAGGAAGTCGAAGCTCGACCGCCCCCACGTCGTGTCGAGGGCCGACCGGAACCGCTCGACGAAGTCGTCGAACCCGGTGACGTCCCCGGTGTCGAGCTGCAGGGCCACCGCCCGCACACCAAGCGCCGTGGCCTCGGCCACGACGTCCGCCGCCTCGTCGGCCCGGGAGAGGTAGGTGATGACGACGTCGACGCCGTCGACGGCGAGCCGGAGGGCAGTCGAGCGGCCGAGGCCACGGCTCCCGCCGGTGATGAGTGCGATCCTGTCGGTCATGGGCTGCTCCTTCGGACGGTCCGAACCGGTCGGTGCGGACGGTGCCGGGTCGACGGTACGGAGCACCGTCGACACCGTCATGCCGATTCGTCCGAGACATCTGCCCGATGCTCCGAACGTGTGCCGCCACCATGGCCCCGATCGAGGACGGCCAATAGGCTGGGGTGATGGGAGGCGATCCGATCGACGACGCCAGGGCGCTGGCCGAACGCCTTGCGGCACGGACGGACCACGAGCACGCCAGCGGCGCCCGGTCGATGGGCGTACCCGGCCTCGACGTCCTCGTGTCGCCGACGACCACGCCCGTTGACCCGACGATCTATCAGCCGGTCGCGTGTCTCGTGCTGCAGGGAGCGAAGGAGCTCGAGGTCGGCGACGTCCGGTTGCGTTGCGAGGCGGGGGCCTCGATCGTGGTCAGCCATGAGCTGCCGCTCCGGTCACGGATCACGGTGGCATCACCCGACGAGCCCTACGTCGCGCTCGTCCTGCGGCTCGACGTGACGCTGCTGCGCCGGCTCAGCGACGACCTCGTCCGCAGCCCCGAACGGGAGCACGACGGCGGCCACCTGGCGCTGCGCGTCGGAACGGCCGACCGGGAGCTCGTCGATGCCTTCCGCCGGCTGGCCTCGTTCGCCGACTCCGAGACAGAGGCGGCCGTGCTGGCCCCGCTGGCGATCCACGAGATCCACTACCGTCTCCTGACAGCCGAGCACGGCGCCGTCCTCCGACGGTTGTTGCAACCGAACAGCCACGCATCCCGGATCGCCCGGGCCACGGCGGAGATCCACCGTGGACTGGCCGAACCGCTGGTCGTCGCCGAACTGGCGAGGACGGTCGGCATGAGCCCGTCCTCGTTCCACCAGCATTTCAAGGCGATCACCACAACGACGCCGCTGCAATACCAGAAGGAGCTGCGGTTGCTCGAAGCCCGCCAACTGCTGGAGCGCGGCGATCACACGGTGACCGATGCTGCGCTCGTCGTCGGCTACCAGAGCCCGACGCAGTTCAGCCGCGAGTACTCCCGCAAGTTCGGGTCACCGCCGAGCGTCGACCGGCGCTTGGCCGCCGACGTGGCGTGATCGGGCGGTCGGCTGACCGGGGCGTGCTGACCCGACCGCTCAGCCGTCGTCGTCCGGCGACCAGGCCGCCGTTGCCGCCCGAGCCTCCTCCATCGCCGCCCACCAACCCGTGATCGCGTCGCGCCCCGCCGGCAGCAGGCGAACGGAGGTTCGCGAGGTGCGACCGGCGAAGGACTTCTCGATCTCGACGAGTGCGGCCTCCTCGAGCTTGCCGAGGTGGCTCCCGAGATTGCCCTGGGTGAGCCCCGTGATCCGCTTCAGGTAGGTGAAGTCGGCCTGCTCGCAGACCGACAGTGCGGTGAGGATGGCCAGGCGTGCGGGTGCGTGGATCGTCTGATCGACGTCGGCAAGTCGCTCGAACGGGGTGGTCATGCTCGGGATGCCCCGACGGGCGCCAGCGCGTCGTCGAGACGGGCATGGGTGGCCACGCCGGCGGCCACGAGGGAGGCTCCCATGACCATCGCCGCGAGACCGCCGGTCGTGCTCGGGCCCCACCAGAGGGGTCCGACCGCCACCGAGGCGACGAGGAGGGTCACGGCGAACCACAATCGATGGCCGCCGGACCGCACGAGCCCGAGCCCGAATGCGGCGGCGAGGGCGACGAGCGTCAGCGACACCGGTGCGTCGATGGCGGCATCGGCGAGGGCACCGCCGAGCAGCAGCACCGCAACGGGGAGGAGGTCCGTCAACTCCGATCGGGTGGTGCGGCGGACGACGGTACCGACGGTCCGACGGTAGTGGCGACAGACGACCAACCACGAGGCGACGCCGACGACGACTGCGGCGACGACCAGCAGGGGATTCCAACGCCCGCTCGGCAACGCATTGGCGGCGCCGACCAGGACGACGGCGAGACCGGGAGGCACCACATACAGCCCGAGCAGCTGATCGAGGTCTTGCGTCGTGGTGCGGACGCGCTCCAGATCGGTTGCCGTCGCCGGGTCAGGGGAGAACGGGTTGTCTGCCATGGAGATTAGTCTGCATCGCAGACCGGTCTGCAGTCAAGAGCGTTCTGACCCGGAGTTGGTCGGGCCCGGCCCTGCGGGTAGCCGGGCCCGACCCGTCACCCCTGATCGCAGGACGGGCGGTGGTGTCCCACAGTGTTCACGTGCGCCCGGCCGCCAGCAGCTCGTCGAGTTCTTCGCCAAACGACCTACGGCGCCGACGGCCCGCCGCACCGGCAACCCCGAGCAGGGCGATGCCGCCGACCGCGAGCACTGCGACCCGAATGGTGTCGGCCCCGCTGCTCGCCGTGGCGACCGGGAACCAGAGGTCCTCGGTCACCATCATCGATCCGTCGACCAGGCGGGCCTCGGACACGAAGCCCCGATGTGAGACCGAGAGCGCCTCGACCCCGTGGCTGGCCAGCGTGGCGTGCTCACCGGCATCGAGCACGGCGTCGCCGTCCACGTCGGTCCAGATGGCGAGGCCATCCGCTTCGGCACCGGCGATCCAGCCGTCACCGTTCGCGTCGAGCCTTGCCAGCTTCTCGAAGCCGTCGGCGTACACGCCGCCCTGATCACCGAACAGGTGCTCACCGGTGACCGGGCCCTCGATGCGAGTATCGAGGAGAATGCCCTCGGTCGGCGCGAACCACTCCGACACCACCTCGACCTCACCATCGGCGTCGAAGTCGAAGGAGAACTCGCCGGTGACCCGCTCGACGACACCCGAGCCATCGAGATCGAGACCGATCGGCGAGATGGTCTCGATCTCGAAACACAGCTTGACCCGCTGCGGTCCAGACTGCGTGGTCACGGTCGTGACGACCTCGAGGGGAATGTCGGTCGACCTCAGGTTCCGGATCACGCCGAACCGCTCGGTCACGAGGATGGGAGGGAAGACGATGACCGCATCGTCGGACGGGCCGAAGTCGACGCCGGGGACCGTTGCTTCGATCGCATCGAGATCGATGTCGAGCGGCTGTCGGCCGAAGGTCGACGTGTTGAGCTCGAGCGAGTAGTCCAGCCGCCCGACCTCGGGACGAAGGATCCACGAGGCGTGGGCCGGCACGCAGTTCAGGGGGTCCGGGTCGGGTTTCGGGTCCGGATCGGGTCGGGGGTCCGGGTCGGGCTTCGGGTCCGGTCGGGGATCGGGATCCGGATGTGGTTGCGGATCCGTCCGGTAGAGGACCGAGGCGAACTGCGGGGCGCCCTCGTCGGCGCAACCGTGCTGCTGGTCGTACGTCCTGCCGGAGCCGGCAGCATCGAACTCCGAACCAGCGGGCGCGATCGCCACGG
Organism: Actinomycetota bacterium; assembly: GCA_039195375.1. Lineage (GTDB taxonomy): Bacteria > Actinomycetota > Acidimicrobiia > Acidimicrobiales > SZUA-35 > JAHELU01. The sequence goes on along the minus strand of JBCCVL010000001.1, from coordinate 132,910 downwards.
CGATGTAACACCCGGTGTCGACGTCGAACCGGTAGCGGCCGTTGGCGCCGGACGACACGCTCCCGACGTAGTGCCCGCGCGTCCATCGATCGGCGGCGACGAACAGGTCGATCGTGACGCCGGCCGCCGGCGCCCCGTCGTCGAAGGTCACCGCACCCGACAGCCGTGGACCCTTGCCGCTGGCCGATGCCGGACCGGCCGAACCGAACCCGATCACGCTGACGATGAGCATCAACCCGAGCACGGCCGGCGCCAACCGGCCCCTGGCGTCGTCTCGCCACCTCCCGCTCTTCAACATCTCCACCGAGCCTCCTGACTCCAGCGGCGCGTCGGACGTTCCGGTGCCGCCTACCTGGTTGAACGCGGGATCGGGGCCGGTTCTTACGGTCGTTGGGGCGCTTTACCCAGCGACACGCTTGCGGCGGCGCCACCTACAGTGTCGGCCGATCGTGAGGAAGGACGTGACGTTGTGACGGCGCCAACTGCGCCGTCGCCCGGTTCGCACACCGAACCGCCGGGCGACGGCGAGACGGGCAGCATCGATCGACTCGACGAAGCTCGCTTCGAGGCCCTGTACCGCGAGTACCGACCGACCCTCGTGCGGTTCGCGGCGCGCCGCAATGCCGACGACCCCGAAGCGGCCGCAGACTTTGCGCTGTTCGGCTACTACCGGGCCAGGCCCCGGCTCGAGAGCGACGACGGTGACGCCGTCCGGTCCTACCTCCTCACGGCCACCGCGAATCAGGTCATCGACCAGCATCGACGCACGATGCGGTCGGTCGCGGCCGACCAACTCGACGGCGAGAACGCCGGCGAGCCGGTACCGGCGTTCGACGATGGCGTCGTCGACGCGGCGCTACTCCACGAGCTGATCGCCGCCTTGTCACCGGCGCAACGCGACACGATCCTCCAGCGCTTCTATCTCGACCTGACCGCCGAGGAAGCCGGTCGCCTCCAGGGCAGGGAGGCGAACGCGGTCCACCAGTTGCAACACCGGGCCATCGGCCGCCTCCGCAAGGCGTTGCTGGCCAGCCTCGCTGCCGTGCTCGTCCTGCTGGTCGTCTGGCTGGCCCGAGGCGTCGCGCCGGCCCAACCGGTCAGCACCGACCCCGTCGGCGAGCCGTCGACACCGACCACGGTCGACGAGCCGGGGCCGCAGGTCGGTGACGCCGATGCCAGGACCGCGGCCGACGAGGAGCCACCGGCACCGACCACCGGGCCGACCACCGTCGATCCGGCCGCGCCGGCGAGACCGGCATCGGTCGATCGGCCGCTGGCCGATCAGGCAGGCGGGTCGGGGGCCGAATCCTCCCCGACACCAACCGAGCCCGAGGCGCCGCAATCGACCACGTCGCAGCCGGGCACGACCGGCGGGCCGGACCAACGAACCATCACCGCCCCGTCGTCGACCAGCACGGCGCCAGCGACCACGAGCCCGCAGCCACCGACCACGGCGACGACCGCCGGTGCAGCCAGCCCGGGCTTCAACCGCTGTGTCGCGTTCGCCGTTGGGGCCGATCGCCTGGTCATCACGCTCTACGATCCTGCCGGGAACGCGGAGCTGGCCGAGCGCTATCGAGCACCGGCGAGGATCCGGTTCGTCACCGACGACGGCAGTACGGTGTTCGAGATCGAGACCGACGGACAAGGTATCGACGGGGACACGAGCGGGAGCGCCGGCTGGCTCGACTTCGGGAGCGGTGTGCGCACGCACCGACGGTATGCCGACGCCTCACCACCGACCGAGTGGGGTGTGCTGCTCGACAATTCGGTGCCGGACAACTGGCGACGCGTGGACTACACGAACCCCGAGGGTGTCTGGGTCGCCGCACCGACCTGCAACGTCTGACTCGTGCCCGAACCGACGCCAAGGCCTCGACATCGACGGGCGCTGGCTACGTCGACGGGCGAGAACGACGTCGCAGGCACGGAAAGGCCCCATCGTCTGATGGGGCCTGACCTGGTGTTTCGATGTGCTTTGTTGAGCGGACGACGAGACTTGAACCCGCGACCCTCACCTTGGCAAAGAACGTCACCATGTTCGATTGGTCTCGGGCCATCGTGGTTGGCCGTGGCTCAATGGCTTCGGGTTCCGTCTAGCCCCTTAGGATCCGGGCCGTAGGCTTCAGTCCATGGACAAGGCCATGGACAGACCGTGGTCCTATTGCCTGCGATGGGTCCGGTCAACTGGTGTCGACCGGACGGTCCCGAATCGCGGCTGCAAGCGCGTCGAGGACCCGAAGGGTCTCCTCTCGCGTCAGCACGCCGTTGCCCGTGTTGGCGGGGAGCATCGCAACCGACCGCCGGAGGGTCTCGACCTGGTGGGGCTCGTAGAGATTCGTGTCACCTAGCATCCCAACCACACTAGATCGAACATTCGTTCGAATCTAGCTCGAAGTGGCATCTGGCCCATTCGGCGCATACTGGCCGAGACCGGGAGGACAAGATGAAGGTATGCATCGCGGGCGCGACCGGAGGAGTGGGCCGGGAGCTGGTGCGGGCCGTACTCTACTCCGACGACTTCACGCTGGTCAGCGCCGTCGCCCGCGAGGCAGCCGGCGTCGACGTTGGCACCGCAGTCGGAGTCCAAGACTGCGGGGTCTCCGTGGTCAGCGACATCAACGAGGCCCTCGAAAGCCAGCCTGATGTCCTCATCGACTACACCCACCCAGATGTCGGCTTGCTGCATGCCATGTCCGCAGTCGAGCACTCGGTCCCAACGGTCATCGGCACGACCGGCTTCACCGCGAGAAACTTCGACACCCTCGACGCGGCGGCAAGAGACGCCGGGATCGGGCTGGTGACCGGCAACATGTCCTTGACGGCCGCCCTCCTCCAACACTTCTCCCTCCAGGCGGCTGAACACATCCCGAACTGGACGATCCTCGAATACTGCAAGGCATCGAAGCCCGACGTCCCGAGCGGCACCGCCCGAGAGCTGGCCGAACTCATGGGTAAGGTCCGCGCACCGATCTACCAGCTCGGGCTCCACGACCACGTCGGTGACACGACGTCGCTGGGTGCCGACGTGGCCGGCTCAAGGGTCCACGCTATTCGAACCCCAGGGATCAACGAGGCCGCCGTGGAAGTCCTGTTCGGCCTACCGGGCGAACGCCTGACTATCCGCCACGACGCCGAGGACCCGACGATCTTCGTCGCCGGCACGCTCCTCGCGGCTCAAAGGGTGAGCGCAATCACCGGACTGGTTCGCGGACTGAACCGGCTCCTGTTCGTCCAGTAGCCCCTTCAGTGCGGACTTGCTGCGGTCGCTCTGCGTGGTCGCATTCCCGAGCGCGTAAGGCGTCCGGTAACGCCGGTTGTGAGCGGCCGGCCTGACCGCCTACGCGGTCTGGATTGTTGCCTGTGACTGGAGGTCTTCGAGCACCTGCTGGACGGTTGTTTCCGTCGGGCCGACGACTGCGGGCGTAGCGAGCTTGTGCCTTCCCAGATGTTGGCGCTCGGCCCGGCTGGACGGCAACGCTGATCGGACCGGTCAACGCCTGGTTCCGGCATACCAAAACGGTAGGACGACGAGTAGCGCTCCGCCCATGATGTTGCCGAGGGCAGCTGGGAGGATCGCCCACCACAGCCCAGTGCCCCAGCCTGGGCCCGCACCGGTCGGTCCGAGTAGGGCGTAGACGCCCATGTTTGCCGGGCTGTGAAGGAAGCCACTTGCGACGAATGCGATGACGACGAGCAGGACTGGTATGTATCGACCGATGATGGTGCGTCCCATCACGGATAGGAATGCCGCCATACCGGCGAGCCAGTTGCCGAGCATTCCCGAGACGACCGCCCGTAGCCACCCTTCGATTCCCCCTATGGTCTGGAATCGAGACTTTGACTCTGCGATCTCGACCAGGGTGTCGAGGTCGGTCCCGACAAACTCGTGGGCGATGCTCACGAGTTGACCGGTGAGGAACGACCCGGCGAGGTTGCCGACTGCTGCCAGAATCCAGAGTCGGAAGACGAGATGCAGTGCGTCGTTCGCCTTCCGGCTGAGGAGAGTCGCTGGCAGCTCGACGTTGACTTCGGTGAAGAGCAAGCCCCCGGAGAGGATCACGATGAAGAACCCAACCGAGAAGCCGAATCCTTCGAGCAGTCGACGTGGACCCGAGGCCGTGACGTCAGCGATGAGCAGTACTGCGAGCAGGGCGCCGACGGTGATGAACGCTCCGGCAATCATCGACAGCACCATGACCTTGCCAACCGAGAGCGTCCTTGCCCGGTTTGCGCCAGCGTCGCTGAGCTCGAGCAGTACGACGTTTGAGTCGAGGTACTGGTTCGCCGGCTCCGAGAACCGATGGGCGGAGCTCATCTCGACTGGGGCCCAAGGCCCCTGCCTTGGCGTTCAGGTCGTTCGAGGGCCACGCTCATCGCTGGTTCTTAGAAGCGCGAGACGTCACTGTTCGTTCCCAAACGCCCCGAGAGACGAGTACCACTTCGACAGGGCCTCGCCGACCTCGTCGGGGCGGTCCTCTTGCACGAAGTGGAGACCCTCGCCGATATGGACGAGTTCGGTGTTGACGAACGAACGACGGATCTTGTCAACATCCTCTTCTTGGATCGCCACACCGGGCGTGGCGTAGAGGCAGAGCTTCGGGATTTTCGAGGAGGCCAACCAGGGCGCCCACGACCTCACCGCCGGTGTGACAGGGGTCGGTCGTTTGTCGTCGATCGGGCCATCCAGCGGGAATGCAAGAAGGGGGACGCGGCTCTTTCGCGTCGGGTAGGGTGCGGCGTAGTGAGCGAGTTCCTCCTTGGTTAGTGATCGCACGACCATGTCGGGAAGAACCTTGCGGATGAAGATGTTCAGATCGAGACCAAGGAATCGGCCGAACAGCCGGTTTCTCATCATTTGCACCGCAACTTTGGTCTTCAGGGGCACGTTGTCCATGGACGGGACGTCGTACATCGCCTCCATGAACGCGATGGCCTTGATGTTGTTGCGGTGGAGGTTTGCGTAGTGAAACCCAAGCGCCGACCCCCAGTCGTGGAGAACGAGTGTCACGTTGGTCAGTTCGAGCTGTTCGATGAACTGTTCGAGGTATCGGTAGGCGTCGTTGAAGCCGTATGCGATGTCGGGCTTGTCTGACTTGCCCATCCCGATGAGGTCGGGTGCTATGCAACGACCGTGAGCTGTCAGGTGGGGGATCACGTTCCGCCAGAGATAGTTCGATGTTGGATTACCGTGGACGAAGACGATTGGATCCCCTTTACCTTCGTCGATGTAGTGGATATTGCTTCCTAGAACCTCCACGTAGTGTGACGTGAAGGGAAAGTCGGGTGAGATGGTTTGGTTGCTCATTGGGTTGCCTTTCTCTTGGGTTTGGGTCAAAGGTACGCAGTCGGTGGCCGGAGTAGAGATGTCCGCATGGACGGACGTCTCGCGACGGCCTCGTCAAGCTGACCGGGACGGAAGGGCGTCGATGAAGGCTGAGACCGCTTCCCCGATGGCTGTGGGTTGTGTTTCTTGGACGTAGTGCAATCCCTCCCCCACGTCGGTGGCCTGGAGATTCGGGATCTCCGAGATGAAGGTCTCGGCCGAGGTCCCGGCGCCGGGTGTCGCGGTCAGTAGCAATAGCGGGACGTTGGTCGTCGTGATGGCCTGGTATGTCGAGGTCATCCGAGCGTGGTTGCCTGCGGGGAGCCCATCGATGGGGAACTGCTGCGGGAAGACTCGCACCGGCTTGCGGGCGGCCTTGTCCTTGAACGGCGCACGATAGGCGTCGTGCTCGGCTTCCGAGAGTTTGCGGCCGACCATGACGGGCAGCAGCTTCTCGATGAAGTAGTTCTCATCAAGCATCAGGCGGTCGCCCTTGCTGCTGCGAAGGAGTTTGAACAGGGATCGGACGGGCTGAGGTAGCTCAGACCAGGTCTGGGGCCTGACGGCTGCTTCGAAGAACACGAGGCCCCGCATGTTCTCCTGGTTGCGCATGGCGTGGTCGAAGCCGACTCCTCCGCCCCAGTCGTGCAGCACGAAGGTCACGTCTTCGAGACCAAGTGCTTCGATGAAGGCATCGAAGTAGCGGACCTGGTCGCCGAACCGGTACGGCATGTCCGGCTTGCCGCTGTCTCCCATCCCGATGAGATCGGGTGCGATCACGCGCGCCCTTGCTTGCGGACGTGGGGGATGACGTTGCGCCAGAGGTAACTCGACGTCGGATTACCGTGCAACAGAACGATGGGCGCCCCTTCACCCTCATCGACGTAGGCCATCGTGCTATCGAGCACTCGAACGCGCTGCTTGACGTAGGGGAAGTCCGGCGAGATGCCGGACTCGTGCCCGACGCCCCGGGCGAATCGCGGTAGCAGCGCTGCGGCGAGCCTGCCAACAGCAGTCTCCAGCGGTGTCGGATCAGCCATGTTCGTCTCCTTCTAGTACCCAACCGTACAGTTGGATACTAGACCACTATTGACGAGTTGCCAACCTTGCGGTTGGAAACGTAGGCTTGGAGACCGATGGGACGACCGAAGACCTACGACAGAGACGACGTCGCCCGGCGTGCGATGCCGGTGTTCTGGCAGCGCGGGTACGAGGGCACGAAGATCCAGCACCTCGAAGACGCCTTGGAGATCAACCGCTACAGCCTCTTTGCTGAGTTTGGGAACAAGCAGGGCATGTTTGAGGCGGCGCTCGACACCTACGAAGCAGATGTCGTCACACCGAACCTCGCTCCACTCGAGCACGAGTGTGCCAGCCCCGAGGCCGTCGTCACCATGTTCGAGAGACTCAGGTTTCCGACCGCCGAGGTTGACTCGGCGGGTTGCATGCTTTGCAACGCATCGCTTGAGCAGTTGCCAGGTACCCAAGAACGAGTGACCGCCTACTTCGAGCGGCTTCGATCAGCGTTCCAGAACGCCCTCAGCGTCGACGAAGCCAGCGCTGCGGCGACAACGAGTGCAGTCATCGGCGCGTACGTGCAGATTCGCCACGGCATGTCGGAGGACGCACGAAACGCCATGGTCGATGGGCTCCTCGGTCTCGTCGATGCAGTTCGGCCATGATCCGTTAGCGTGACGCCTCGCTGTCAAGCACCCAGTACGGCACAAGCGGCGTGCGCGGGAACACCGGTCGCCCGCCCCGATCCCCACCGACGGTGACGACCTAGTGGTCGTCGAGCTGATAGGCGCTCATCGGACGCTGAGCGGTCTCGTTCCCGATCGGTCAAACCGCGACAGTTCGCCGGTTGCGAGCTGGCGTGCTTCGTGACGGGGTGGGCGCCTACTAGGAGTAGGTCCACTTCCCGAAGCGGTGGATGACCTTGGCTCCTGCCTGGGCGACGGTGGTAGCGACGTGGTCTTGGTCGTTGGCGGTGACGCCGAATACCGCTACCAGGGTTGCGCCCGATCGGAGTAGGTCGAGTGGCTCTTGGCGGTCGGGGCTGAAGAGGCGACCGAGGGGTGTTCCGAGGTTCTGCAGGACGTCGGCTCCTTCGGGGCCGGTGAGAACGTGGATCCTGGAGTCTTCAACTCCAGCCTCGGTCATGGCGGACGCGAACTCCTCGACGGTGGTGTCGTCGTGGAGGTGACCGACGATGGCCTCGGTCGGTACGGCCTTGTGAGCGATCTCTTGGGGGAGATCATCGTTGAAGGTTGGCATTCGTGTTCTCCGTGTTGGTTCTGAGTAGCTCGGTGCCGACCGGATTGCCCGGTCGAGCCCGGGATCGGACTACCGGTCGCGGCCGAGGAGGACCCGCAGGTTATACCTGAGGTTGGTCGGGATCAGGGACGGAAGCCCCTTGTAGAAGTCCTTTCCTGAACCCTCGCCGCCGTTCTTGAGCGTCCGATGGGTGACGGTTGGGAGGGCGGGCTTGAAGTAGCTCTTGACGTCCGGGGCCCGCCCCTGGGTGAGAGCTGCGAGGGCCTTGTGGGTCGCTCGGGCGTTGTTCCACGGCGACTTGAACCGGACTCGACCTTGCTGGTCGATGATGTAGACGGCGTTTGGCATGCTGCCGTAGGCCTTGTGGGCGTCACCGTCGATGGTGTCAACGAGGACGGTCCTGGTCTCGCCGTCCTCCTCCTTGAGTCGGGTCGCGCACGCTGTCTTGTCTTCGTAGGTTGCGTGTGTGGGGATGAGCACCCCGGGGTGGGCTTCTCGGACGTAGAGGACCACGCTGTCCACGTTGTCGAACTCGGTCGTCAGGGTCTCCATCCGGGGGCGCCGGCTCTGGAAGAGTGGACAGGTGATGCTGCCAAGTTCGAGGACGAGGAAGTCTCCGTCGAAGTCCAGCAGGTTTCGTTGGTCCCCGTCGCTGGTCGACAGCGTGAAGTCGGGGGCGGTGTCCCCGACGTCGGGGCCGTCCGCTGACTCGAAATCGTACTGGGACGGTGAGAACTCGTCGTAGTTGTAGGTCATCAGATCAGTCCTTGTTCAAGAGGTTCTGTTGGAGGAGCCCCAGGGTCCGTTGGACGGTTTCTAGATCTTCGGGAGGGATCCCGGCAGTTGCCTGCGCAATGAGTTCGAAGGCAATCGGAACGAGTTCGTGCTCGAGCTCGGTTCCCCGTGGGGCGAGCGAGATGTTGGAGCGACGCCGATCGTTCGGGTCCTCACTCCGGACAACGAGATCCTTCTTGACCATGCGATCGATGAGTCTTGTCACCGTTGTCGGGTCTCTGATGGTCTCATCCGACAGCCCACCCGGTGTCTGCGGGCTTCGACTCCACAAGACGAGTAGCACCGCCCACTCCTCGGGGCTGACGGAGTACCCCGCAGTAGTGAAGCGCTGCGACAGCTCCTTCCGGAGCGAGAAGCTCAATCGGTGGATCCCGAAGATCGGTAGTTCTGTGTAATCCACAATACTTGCAACATACATCCAATGTAGATTGCATGCAACCGGGCGCAGAAGCTGGACGCCCGCGCGACACCACCGCCCCACCCGGAGGCCCGCGAGACCAACACAACTGCCACACTCGCGCGATCGCGTACGCCACAGTCAGTGCTGTCGCTTCGAGGCTCCCGTGGACCGGCTGACACGGCTGTCTCGCCGTTCCGGGGCGGCCATGGGCTCGAACGGCTAAGTCGTGTGGGCTCTCGGCCGATGTGCGGTATGTGAAGGGATTGATCGTCGACGACTCACGAGCCGCACGCCACGCCGTACGCCGGATGCTCACCGAACTCGGTTTCGCCGAGGTCTTCGCAGCAGCCGACGCCGAGACAGCCAAAGAGATCCTCGACAGCGAAGTCAGCTTCGACGTCGTGCTCTGCGACCACTACATGCCCAACACCACCGGCCTGGAACTGATCCGAGACCTCAAGGCCGACCCCACGCATGCCCGGCTACCGATCATCCTCATGAGCGCCGAGCACCGCCTCGAACACATCGAAACAGCACTCGACGTCGGAGCAAGCGAGTATCTCGTCAAACCCTTCAACACCGACGACCTCCGGGCCAAACTCGATCTCGTCACCACCGCCCCCTAGCGGACCAGCCACCCGCCCGGGAACGGCACGACCCGAGTGCGCGAGAACACCGCAGGTCAGACCCTGACTGCCACCGACGGTGACTAGGCCGACGGCGAGACGGCGACCCTCATCACCGTCTCGTTTCCGAGCGGCTAACCCAGGCCACTACGCTGGTGGTGCCTGCACCGGCCTCGCGTGATGCCCAGCCCGCCGGGGGAGGAACGTTTCGGCCAGCCGGGTTGCTCCTCAGTCCGAGAGCACGCCCGTCTGGTACCCCACTGCAACGGCGGCCGCCCGATCCGAGACACCCAGCTTGTCGTAGATGTGGAGCAGGTGGGTCTTGACTGTGGCTTGGCTGATGTGGAGGTCGGCAGCTATGGCGGCGTTGGTGTTGCCAGAGGCGACACCGCGAAGTACTTCGATCTCGCGAAGCGACAAGGCGCCGGCCTGGGGGTCGCGGACGCGGTCGACGAGGCGCTTGGCAACCGGTGGGGCCAGGACCGTTTCCCCCGCTGCGGCTCGGCGGACGGCATCGAGCAGATCCTCCGATGGTGCGTCTTTGAGGAGGTAGCCGGTGGCGCCGGCCTCGATGGCTCGGACGATGGCTTCGTCGGTGTCGTAGGTGGTGAGTACGACGATCGGGGCTTCGGGCCATGCGGCCCGGATCGCTTCGATGGCGCCGACGCCGTCGAGTTCTGGCATGCGCAGATCCATCAGGACTGCCGATGGCCGATGCTCGAGTGCTGCCTCGACGGCTTGGCGGCCGTTCTCTGCCTCTGCGACGACCCGGATGTCGGGTTCGGCTGCCAGCAGGGCGACGATGCCTCCTCGGACGATGGGGTGGTCGTCGGCCACGACGAGGGTGATGGTCATGGTTGCCTCGCGGGGAGTCGGACCGAGACGGCGGTGCCGCCGTCGTGGCCGGCTTCGATCTCGAGCGCACCGCCAAGTGTCTCGGCGCGTTGGCGAAGCGACGCCAGCCCCTGCCCGCCGGTGAGCGTGCCGCGATCGCTGACCGAACCGGGGCTGAGGCCGATGCCGTCGTCGACGACGTCGAGGAGCACCCTTGAGCCGACGTAGCTGAGGGTCACATGCACGGTTGATGCAGCGGCGTGACTTCGGACGTTCAGGAGGGCTTCTTGTGCTGCCCGCAACAGTGCGACCTCTGTCGCGTTGTCGAGTTCGGTCGGTGCGCCGTCGATGGTGAGCGTGGCGTCAATGTCGTCGCCGAGGGTGTCGAGTTGGCGCTGTAGCGCGTCGACCAAGGTGCCGCGATCGAGTTCGGGCGGTCGCATTGCGGCAACGAGACGTCGCGCTGCGACCAAGTTCTCCTCGGCGGTTGCTTCGATGCTGGTCAGGCCAGCGCGCCAGTCTTCGTTGCGTTGGGTGGCTCGGCTCACCAGGACGATCGAGGTGAAGCCTTGGGCCAGGGTGTCGTGCACCTCCCCGGCAAAGCGGGCGCGTTCCGCCAGGGTCGCCCGTTTGCGTTCGGACGCCGCGAGCTCATCTCGCGTCTCTCTGAGCTCGGCGATCAGCGCGGCCTGTTCTTCGTTCTCGTCGCCGACCCGGTAGATCATGATCGAGACGACGGCGCCGATCGCGAACGCGGTGAACGGGATGAGCAGGGTCCAGCGCGGGCTGTCAGCGGCGATCTCAGCGACAAGCCAGACCCCCGAGACCACCGCAGCCAATGCAACCCCGACCTCTCGGCCCTTGGTGAAACACATCGAGAACAGTGCGAACGAGAGCACCGACCAACGGTCATCGCGGAACATCAGCGCTGCCCACCCGCCGATCGCCACGACGATGCCGACGTACACGGTGAAGGTGGGCCAGCGCCATAGCCGCTCGCTCAACGCGAACACCATCGCCACCAGCACCACGACCGCTACGGCGATCCAGCCGAGCGTGGACCGATCCGACAGCGGCGGGGTCACCGTGAGTGCCAGCGAGACCGCCCACGAGGCGACGGCTACACCGATCCAGACCTTGGTGAGCGTTGACAACGGGGACTGGTAGCCACCGGCGTCAGGGGCGGAGAATGGTTCGCTCATCAAAGACGACGCTAGCGGCCCTCGGCGGCCCGGCTCAGGCCGCAACGAGATCGTCGGCCCCCTCACCACGACGGCTTCCGCCGCTGGGTGCGTTGCGGTTGCGCAGCTCAGTCCGCACGATCGACCCAGCCCGAACAGCCGACACGATGGCCAACACGAAGGTCGTCGAGCTCGTCGTCGTGGTGAAGTCGGTGGCGTCCCACGGCGATGCGGCCCCCTCTGTCAGCCCGGTCGGAACGGAGATCCCGAGCCACGGCGACAGATGGAATCCGATCGCGCCGACCATCAATGCTGCGGCACCGACGGCGCCGAGAAGACGGGTCGGGCGGTAGAGGATCGCGGCGCCGGCCAGGATCTCGGCGACTCCGGTGAGGTTGTTGACGAACGGGTAGAAGAGGTCGATGCCGGACTTGAACTCGATGTACTGAAACACGTGCCCGGTCGTGAACTTCGCCGCCCCGGCCGAGATGAGGAACAGGCCAAGGGCGATGGTGAGGAGGAGGTTGAGACGGTTCATAGGGTTCTCCACATGCGATGTCGCTGACATCACCCATCGTGAAGAACTGGGCCCGCCCACACATCGACCAGCTGGTTGGTTCCGGGATCAACCGATCGGTTCGGCACAAGCAACCAGCCGACCGAAGCGCAAACCGGCGCCTTCGCCACCGCTCGGGAACGGCACTTCATCCGCGCTGCGTATCACCGGCTGGCGGGCACCTCGGTCACTGAGAGTCATGACCAGGCCAAGGCCGAGCCAGACGCCAAACTAGGCCCGCAGCAGGTGGCTACCGACGGAACGCCCGGTCTTCCTGCTCGTTCAGCGGAACCCGCTCACCCGTTGTGTGATCGACGATCACCCGATCCCCCAGCGGTTGGTCAAGAAACGCACGAACACCCCTGACCAAGTCATCGTCGAGCTTCTCGCCAGACGCATCGACAAGAACCCTTACCTCCGCTGGACTCTCCGAGACGACCACAACCTCATATCGCTCGGCGGTCTCAGAAACCCCCCAGAGCATGACGCATGCTTCTCCATCGTCCACATGGCACCGGCTATAGCTCTGGAAGCCATCTCCAGGCTCGCCCCCACAGCCGGCAGCGATCAGGACCGACGCACCGAGAATCCACCGTGCACCGACTGGAGAATCTACGAGCCTTGACATGGCTGCCCGATCCTAGTGACGGGGCCTGCGAGGACCAGCGATGGGAACCTTCCGGTCTCGGCACTCGCGGAGCGCTGGAAGATCTCGGCTGCAGCACGTGAGATCATCGTGCCGTGACCGGTCTCCGACGTCGTCGCCGGCTCTACGAGTGGAAGGCTCGACTCGGGTTCCACGGGTGGCGGCACGGTTCAACCCAGCACTGGCTTCAGTTCTTGATGCGGGGATGGTGGAACCAGAAACATCCAAGCCGTCGCCGTCCTCCATGGTCGGGCCGAGGGACATCCTGACCCATCGGAACAGCCACGCACTACGGCACGACGTGTGCGCTCGCAAATCGCAGGTGCCCCCTCCGGCGGCCGCTGGCAGTGGCGACCAGGACGAGGGTGTTGCTGGCGGCTCCATGAGGGAGCCAAGCCAACCGCGGGCTCGCGTCGGACGCTGCAACGGGCCGGTTGAGGCTATACCAAGGGGGTGACAACGGCACCGTGGCTGATCATCGTGACCGGCTGGACCGGATCTGGGAAGTCGTCCATCTCAGACGAGCTTGCCGAAGAGTTCGGGGCCACCGTCGCGAGCTACGACTGGCTGATGTCAGGTCTCCGAGAACTCCCAGAGGTTTGGGGCAATTTCGAAAGCGCGGTCGAGTTGCGACAAGCCGTCGGTTGGAACCTTCTTTCGCGGGTGGCCGAGCAGCAGCTTCGGCTGGGTTCGTCATGCATCCTCGATCTCGTCGCAGGCGAAGAGCCGCGTCGCCGGTGGTACGACATGGCTCACCGCTACGACGCCGACTTCGCCGTCATCGAGTGCATCTGCTCCGACGCCGGAATTCACCGGTCACGGGTGGATGGCCGAGTCAGGGGTATCCCGGGCTGGTACGAGCTGGACTGGAGCGAGGTCGAACGCGGGCGTTCGCTCTATCAACCCCTTGACGAGCCCAAACTGGTCCTCGACGCCATCGACCCTCTCGCCGCCAACGTGGCCGCAGCGAAGGACTGGCTGGCAGCGACTCGCAGAAGTTGAGACTGGAACCACCGCCCCCGGATACCGGCGCAGGTGCAGCCCGAGAACATCGACCCTCAGATGGCTCCCGACGGAGAACAGCATGCGAGCACCAATTCGCTGGCGGCTCCGGGCGCTATCGCAGGTAGGGGGATCCGGTCTCCCAGACTCGATCCGCTTGCAGCGCCAGAGCGTCGAACTCGCCGCTCACTTCGATTCGACGGATGAGGCGCGTGACGCTCCCGAGCCCGCGGACCCCCATGTAGTAGGGATAGGTGATGGCCTGGTCGTCGAACCGGAAGATCCCGGCGGTGTAGATCTCGGGGTGGTCAGTTGTTCGGATCTCACAGTTCGCAAGCCCGCCCAGCTCGTCTACCCATTGGTCGAGCGCCTCGCGACCAAGCTGGGCGAGGTCGAGCCTTGATGTTCCCCCGATCGAGGGATCGAACGCCGACTCGATCTCTTGCCGCTTCCGCAACTGTTCGCCGTCTGGGTCCGCGTTGATGATGCGGATTGTCACTGGATCTCCGGCTTCGGCCCTGGCGGGGAACACCTTCGCTGCGATCGGGAGCATCCATCGAGTGACGCCAACGGGTGTCCCGACGACCATGTCGAATCGATCAACACACTGCAACGTGAGTTCAGACCAGAGGTCTGCGGGCACCTCGTTCAATCCCGGCCAGACCCTAATCGTCTCTGAGGAGATCGAGCGGTCTCCGCTCGTTGGCCAGAGAGCGTGGGCAGGCACCTGCAGCACTTTGGCCACAGCGAGTTGGTGTTGCGCGCGAGGCCGGATCTCAGCGTTGCCTCGCCAGGCCACGAGGCTGTTCCGACTCACACCCGCCAGTTCTGCGAGGCGTGGCGCGGTCATGCCCGCGGCGTCCATGGCTTCGATCAGGGCTGCGTTTCGGCTGACCTCGTTGTCTGCGCTCATAGTTGACAGCGTAGGTCGGTCTGCACCTACCGCCCACAACAGTTGCAGCTGCCTCTTCTGTATGACATAAACATGCAGCACAGTTTGTGCTTGCTATCTGTGCTACCCACTGCTAGCTTCTTCTCAAGGAGGAAGCCAGATGGATGTGGATGGGCATGGAACAGTTGTCTTTCAGACGGGCGATCGCGACGGCCAGGAGCTGGTCGACGCTGTAGCTGCGGCGGTGGACACGGACCGCTGGTCGGAGGTCGAGCGGGTTCGAGCGGCGTTGGAGCCTTTCGGGCTGGCCGGAGACTTCGCTGACGAGCTGCGCCTGTTCGGAGTTGGTTCCAACACCTGGGGTCGTTGCGAGTTCTGCGGCGATGTCGTGGCCGAGATGGATGCAGACGCCGAGGTGGCGGCGTGATGGCCCGGCGGTACGGCCTGGGGTTCTACGTGACCGTCGCGGTGTTGTTGGCGGTGTTCGTCAACCAGCCGGTGGCGTTCTTGGATGTGGCCTGGCAGATGTTCTCGGGGATTGGTGAGTTCGGCGGTGCTGTGGTGTCGGAGCTTGCCTCGGGCGGTGGTGAGTGATGGCGGGGTTCTTGGAGTTGTTCACCCGCTACGTCGACGAGATCGGCTCGAACCCGATCAGCGACACCGCCAGCAACGTCCGCTCGGACCGCACACGGGATGCCGGTGAGCGGGAGGCGGCGGCTCGGGATATCGAGCGGATCGCTGACGTGTTGGGTCTGCGGTCGAGGGGTGGCCGGTGATGGGTTGGCTGGAGCGGTTCACCGAGTGGGTGGCGGAGTCTGATGAGCGGTCTCGGCGGGCAACTGATGCCCGCTCGGACATGGCGGCGGCTCGTCGGTTGGAGCGTCGGGCAGGGGAGTTGGATCGTGAAGCCAACGAGTTGTGGGCGGCCGGTGATCACAAGTCGTCGATGGCCCGGTGGCGGCAAATGGGCGAGGTCTCCAGCCAGGCCGCCGACCTGGATCGCCGGCAAGGGCGGTGGGGACGATGAGCATGTACTGCGGGGAAGACGTGCCGCTGACCTCCGGGCTCGGCGGTGTGGTGGCGTTGGTCGCAACCATCGTCGCTGTAGCTGCGGGTATCGGTCGCAGTGCCGGCGCCGAGTGGGACACCGTCATCACCGTCGCCGTGGGTCTGTTGGTCGCTGCCGGCGTGGTTCGTTTGGCGTGGTCGGTGCACTGCTTGCGGTGGGCCAACCGCCAACAAGCCCTCGCCGCCACCCGCCGCCGAAACCAGCACACCAACGATGCGGCATCCGTCCTTGAGCTGCCGGCCGGTCCGGTAGCTGAGCTGCCCTCTGGGCTCGACCAGGAATCGGTGATCACCGCCATGCGACTGCGGGGTCAGCGATGACAGGACTCTCGGAGGCGATCTCTCGCTTCTTCGCTCGGATCGAAGACCAATGGCACCGCGACCAGGTCGAAGCGATCGTGGCTGACACCACCCGGGAGCTGCGAGACATCGGCGCCAAGCCGGCCCACATCCGGGAGTCGATAGCCCAGCTCCGTCGCGATCTGGAGGTCGGCCGATGACCGCCCGTGTTTCGTTGGAGCCGACGGCGGTGCATCGGGTGTGGTGGATCTGGACCGAACCCATCCGACTCCTTATCCGCCTGGTCACCGAACGGTTCCTACGGCAATCAACCTGGGTGCTGCTCGCCTCCGCTGCCCGCTTGGGTGCTCACCTGGCGGTCGGCAACCCGTGGTGGGCCGCCCTGGTCGTGTTGGTGGCGGTGACGCCGTTGACGTTCTGGCCCGGCGTCGCTGCCGGTCTGGTCGTGGAGACCGGGTTGTGGGTGCTGCGCCGCCAACGAGGTGGGGTGCCGACTCCGGTGTCGTCGTGGCGGTTGGGGTGGAAGGTGCATCGCACCTGGCCTCGGGCGTTCACCGACACCGCAGCCAAGACCCGCGAGATCCAATCGTTCGACGCCGGTCGGGGTGGTGAGACTCGGGCGGCTGCTGTGCGGCCGGTGGTTGATCATCCTCGGATGCCGTGGCGGTTCTGGGTGCGGTGGCCAGTGATCACCTTTCGGGTTGGGGTGGCACCGGGGCGGACGTTCCGCCAGCTCGAACAGATCATGCCGGCCATGGCCGCCAACATGCCCTGGGTCCACTCCATCGAACTCGAGTACGCGACCGATCGCTCGTCGTTCGGGCTGATCCACTTCGCACTCGCCGACGTCCTCGCCAACCCCGATCTCCCGGACTGGCGCTCCACCCGCCACCTCCGAATCGTCAACGACAACGACGACCAGGAAGACGGTGACGGTCAGGGTGAGGGGGTGGCGTAGATGGCTGCCATCAACCGCATCCGCTCCCGCCGCCGCACCCGCGATGCCACCTCGGAGACGGCTGGGCTGGTGGTTGGTCGTCGGGTTTCGGGTGAGCAGTTGATCCTGCCCCGTCCGTCCGGCGACCCGCTCCACGCTCTCGTCTCGGGGACCACGGGTGCAGGCAAGACAGTGTTCTTGTGGGCGTGGATCGGGGGCCTGGCCGGACTCGATGACGTGGCCCTGGTTGGAATGGACCCCAAGCGCACCGGCCTCTCACCCTGGGCTCCTCGGTTCACGACGGTGGCCAAGTCGGTGACGGAGTGCTCGCGGCTGGCGGTGGCGTTGTGGGAAGAGGTCGACCGCCGCCTCGACGTCATGGACAACCTCGGCGCAGTCGAGTGGCGGACCGAGTTCGGCGGGCCCTTCATCGTCGTTGTCGGGGATGAGCTGGTCGAGATCGCTTCACTCGACGGCTCACGGATCACCGATGTGTTCTCGGCTGAAGCCCTGACCGCCGGCCTGGATGAGATCTCGGCCAAGGACCGGGCCGAGCGGGTCAACGACCTTGGCCGTGAGATGCGAGGAGCCAAGACCTCCCGGGAAGCCCAAGGGATGTTTCTGGCGTCGTTGGCGCGGATGTGCCGCTCGGCCGGGGTGATGATCATCGGCGCGACCCAGTACCCGATGTCGACGGTGATCGATCCGCAGTTCCGCTCGAACATGGGCATCAGAGTGATGTTGCGGGTGCCGTCGGATGAGATGATCCCGGTCTGCCTCGGCCAAGGCCAACACCAAGACGTCACCTCCGACTCCATCTCCGTCGAAGAACGAGGCGGGCTCTGGGTCACCGGTCTGTACTCTGCACGACCTATTCGAGCCCGCGGGCTGTACGTGACCATCGACGACGTCACCGACCGAGCCAACGCCACCGCGCATCTACGTTGGACGGCCGAGCGGGTGTTCCCCACCCAGGAACCACCGGACCCAACTCCCGCCGGGATGCCGGTTCCTGGGTTGTCGCCGGACGACAACGGGTCGGCCCTGCCCTCCCCTGTTGGTACTGGCGTGTTGTTGGGGGGTGGTGGGTGATGGCGAGTGTCCCGGAGTGGATCGTGCGCCTGGTTGATGAGTTGTCGAACGACAACGACGGGCGCCGTATCCAAGGCCACTACGACAAAGCGGCCGGTCACGCGCTCGACGCGCAGGCTCACGACGCTGCCGGTCACCGCCGCCGAGCTGAACGGGCCCGCCGCAAGATGGACAACGAGATCGCCCGAAGCGTTCAGCTTCGTGGTGAGCAGCGCCACAAGCGGGGCCTGCAATGACCGCCGCTGTCGATCCTCGAGTTCGGGCCGCTGGCCTGGAAGCCCGGTTCTCGCTCGCTGTCACCTTGATCGTGTGTGTCTGGGTCGAGTACCCCTCCCCTGAGGGTGTGGCCATGGCGGTGGTGTTGCCGGTGGCGATGGCGTTCTCCGTGCACGGTCTGCACAACGCTGCCGGGCTCGGGTCGTGGAACCTCATCTACATCCCGTTGCGGGCGGTAGTCATCCTCGCCGGCCTCGCTTACTCCTACTCCCACTACGTCACCTTCCTCGGCCCCGTCGAAGTCGCCGGCACCGATATCCGCTGGGCGGTCGCCCTGGTGGTCGAGCTACTCACGATCACCGCCTTGGTCGCCCACCAAGCCCACAGCACCCGCACTACTGAGACCGTCGACCAGGCCGACGACCACGAACCGAACACGCAGGCATCAACGCCTGCTCCGCTGCCCGCGGTCGACGAGCTCCAAGCCGTCACCACCGTCGGCGGCGGCACTGGTCTGGGGGTGCCGCTTCTTGCGGCTGCTCCTGGTAGCCGGGCCTTGACCAATGGGACCGGACCAACCATCAACCAATGAAAGAAGCGCAGCAACCGTGAGTATGAACATTCCTGTCGATATCGAGCAGTTGAACGTCAAGGCGATCATCGAGGTCCGGCCCCAGACGACCCGTGACGGTGAACACCGCCGGGACTACAACGGGGTCCGCCAGTGGTCACTCGTCGTCACCTGCCAGTTCGGCTACCAGTACGAGACCATCGAGATCGGCTGGTCCCAAGACAACGACCCTGCGTTCGATCCGGCATCGCCGGTCGCTCCGAGGGTGACCGGTCTGAAGGCCCGACCGTGGTCGAAGATCGACGACTACAAGAAGCTCAAGTCCGGAGTCATGTGGATGGCCGACACCGTCGAGTTCCCCACCGCTGGCAACGGCGCCCGTCGACCGGCCCCTGAGCCGGCCGCTATCTGACCCACCCATCCCCCTGGGGGCCAGAGGGGACCGACCCTTGCCCGACTACGCCCTGCAGCTGGAACTGCAAGGCCGGGTGATCGGGTCGGCCCCTCGGGCCTCCCATCGACATCCGAACGGACACTCGAATGCCAACCCACCCTACCCAACGGCCTCCAGGCCGGCTTTGCGCTGGACCCGGTTGCCGCACCCGTATCGACCGACGCTGGCTCATGTGCTCACGTTGCTGGGCCCTCGTCCCCGACAACCTGCGCCGCCAGGTCAACCGCACCCACCGAGCCCAAGCGGCCCGCCAGTCGATCCGCTACCACGCCGCCGTGCGCCAGGCCATCGACACTATTGCTGCTACCCGACGGACCGCACGACTGCCGGAGGCGGGCTGATGGCCGGCGTGTCTCCAGGTGAGCGGGTCTGCCGGCGGGCCCTCACCTTTCTCCTCAATGAGATCGATCCTGGCGGTTGGTCGACGGGTCGGTTGGAGGAGTTCGCCCGGTTGCTCGACGCGCTCCCCCACTCCTACCAAGTGAAGGCCCGTCAGCAGCAGACCACCGCGGTGGCCAGGTTGATTCGGCATCGGGAGCTGACCGGCCTGTGTGGGATGGATGGTCAACAGGTCATGCCCGGCGAGGTCTTCGACGAGATCCGCACCGCCGTCCATCACCTCACCGAACGCGAAGCGAGCTGACCCCCGATGACTCACTCACACGCCCTGGACCCGTACCCCGACCGCCCGGCCCGGCACCCCGGTGCCCGCCAATACAAAGCCCTCGACCAACCACCGGCGCAGGAGTTCACATCGGCGGTAGTTCCGTCTCGATCGGTCGTACACCGCCCAACGCCGGCACCCGACCTGGTGATCACCGTCGAACCCAACAGTCGAGCCGATCGCTCCTTCACCAGCCCCCAACCGCAGGCGCAACCCGCCTGGGTCAACCGAAGCCCCCGGGCGAGTGATGGTCCCGTGGCTGTCCCTGACGTTGATGATCGCCGCTCAGGGCGTGCTCGGCGCCGTGACCGCTGCTGGTCGACTCGCTCCAGTGATCGGAGCTGCGGCGTTGGCGGCGATGACCGTCGTTGGTCTGGTCCTGGTCGTCGCTGAGCTGGTCCACAACGCCAACCACCGGAACGGGACGGGAAGGTGACCGGACGCATTGGCCCCTTTACTCCCGGGAGGGGGCGGGTGGCGCCGGAGGCGCAGACCCCGCCCCCCATCGTCCCCCTCACCTCTCCTCCACTCCATCGCCCCTCGCTTCGCAACGCCTCCTTCCTCTCTTCCCCTTCGTTGCCCTCACTCCCCCGACCTCTCGCTTCATGCCATGCCTTCACCTCGCCTTTCGTCTATCGACCGCAGCCGCAACCTGAGCCATGCCGGCCGGGCTTGTTATTGGTCCAAACTCGTGCATTTCGCACCGACCCCGGATTCCGGGCCGGGGGTGATGGCCGATGAGTAGGACGCTCAACGATGGAGGTCGGACCACGATCCCGCCGCCACGCAAGGGACGCCCTGACGCTGTCGGACCGGTCATCGGTTTCCGAGGCCGCCAGGCCGTGGATGCTGCCGCAGCTGGGTTCCCGGTCCTCGACTACGGCCCGGCCGATAGCGGTGCTCGTCATCGTCCGGGCCGGCCGATGCGGGTGCATGGGGTCGATGGGACGGTGTTGGTAGGCGATCCAGAGCCGTGCACGATCAACGATCACACGCTGACCGCAAGGGAGGTCTTCGACGGCGACGCACCGTATGTCGACAACGTGAGTGGCTTGGTCGGCTACTACGTGCCGGCGTCTCGGGACCCGAACCGGGAGCTGGCCGGCACGGTTGGCCGTGTGCCGTCGAAGGTGGACGAGCTGCGGCTGGTGATCGCACCGGGGATGTTGCAGCTCCGAGTGGTCGAACACAGCGACCCCAACGATGATGACGACGGGTTGGATGGTGAGTTGGTTGGGGAGGGCCTCGACGACGACCCCCAGGGGGAGGAGGAGGGGCCCGACCAACGCCGAATCACCGAATTCTCCCGACGCTCGAAAGCAGCGATGCGACGCCGGATTCTGTCGATCCCCTGGGGCGACTACATGCGCCCCGGCGACATGATCCACGTCGTCACCCTCACCGCACCGGGTGAAGACTTCCGCCGCCACCTCGGCGACCGCCACCAAGCCGGCCGAGCCCTGAAACGGCTCGCGGATCGGTTGTCGTACGCGATCGAAGGCACCCGCGACCGTGGCCCAGCGCGGGCGGCGTGGGAAGCCGGCGGGCGCGAGGGCCCGTTCATCTTCGGGGCCCGCTACTTCTGGAAACTCGAGTTCCAACGACGAGAAGCCCCGCACTGGCACCTCGTCATCATCGCCCCCGCCGAACTCGACGGGATGCCGTTCCGGGAGTGGTTGGCGGACGCGTGGTATAAGGCCGTTGGCTCCGGCCAGGACTCGCACCGTCGAGCCGGGACACGGGTCGACGTGCAGGCGTCGATCGAGGCGTCCGACGTGCAGCGGTTGGCGCTCTACTTCTCGGGCTACAGCACGGTGAAGGACAAGGGGTACCAGCACGTCGTGCCCGAGTGGTGGTACGACGACAACGGCTCCGCCGGACGATTCTGGGGCTCAGTCGGCCTCGACAGCTACAGCGTCGAAGTCGACCTCCACACCACCATGGCCACCCACATCAAACGCCTCTTCCGGGCTCGGCAGCGGTCGCAGCGGGGCCACGTCAAGGTCGCCGACATGCCCGAAGCCAAATACCGAAAGTGGCGAGGCCTCGGACGCATCCCGACCCTCGATTGGCGGTTCAAGACACCGCTGACCAAGAAACGCACGGTGTACCGGCTCAAACCCGGCGCACGGCGACTCGACCGGACTGGGCCCAATCCCGAACACGGACCCGACCAGGTGGTCCGGCGCACGGTACGTCGGAGGCTCCGAACGTCGAGCTTCACCGGCCTCGGAGCCGGCTGCACCGTCTTCGCCAACGACGGCCCCACCCTCGCCGTCGACCTCGCCCGCCACCTGGCTGACATCGACAACGACATCCCCGACGGGGCGGAGCAATACGTCAGACAAGCACGAGCACCAGGAGCGCAACTCCCATGACCGGGCGCGAGAAGCGAATCGACGAGGTTGACCGAGGTGGTCGAACCGATGCGGGGAACGGCGAGCGTCTGACGATGAGCGTCGTCGAGGCGGCCCGATTGCTGGGTATCTCAAAGTCTGCGGCGTATGACTGTGTGCGCACTGGCGACCTACCGGCGATCAAGATGGGACGGCGCTGGCTCGTACCGATCGCCGCTCTTCATCGGCTGTTGGACTCGGCAGCATGAAGGGCTCGATGCGTCGCCGGGGTGACTCGTGGCAACTCCGGGTCTACGCCGGTGTCGACCCGGTCACCGGGAAGGAACGGTACGTCTCCCGATCTCATCGTGGAACCAAGCGAACCGCCGAGGTCGAGTTGGCCCGTTTCGTCGCTGAGGTCAACGACGGGCTTGCGACAGCGACCGAGGCCACAGTCAACAACCTCCTTGATCGCTGGTGGGACACGGCATCTCCAGACTGGTCGGCTGCCACCCGCCGTGAGCACCTCAGCATCATGCGGAATCACATCCGCCCAATGCTCGGGCCGGCCAGGTTGTCCAAGCTGACGGCGTCTGACCTCGACCACTGGTACGCCGAGCTGAGGAAGAAGCCAGGCCGCAAGTCAGCAACTCTCTCGCCAGCGACGGTGAAGCGGGTTGCGGTGGTGATGAATGCGGCGTTGGAGCAAGCAGTCAAGTGGGGCTGGATCCCGAACAACCCCGCCAGGGCATCGAGCCCACCGAAGGTTCGCCCGGCGAAGATAGCGCCGCCCGACACCGAGCAGGTGGCCCGAATCCTGGACCTGGTCAAGGTCGAGGATCACCCGTTCTGGGTTTTTCTCCGCATCGCCGCCAGTACCGGTGCTCGACGGTCGCAAGTCTGCGGATTGCAGTGGGCCGACGTGGACCTGGCCGGCGCCCGGCTGCTCTTCACACGTGCGGTCGTCGACGGCGACAACGGCATCGAGGTCAAGGGCACCAAGACCGATCGTGCCTACCGGGTCGCACTGGACCGAGGATCGTGTGACGCTCTCCGCCATCACCGGAGTTGGGCTGAGCAAGTCGCACAACAGGCTGAGACAACGCTACGGCCTGAAAGCTTCGTGTTCTCGTACGAGGTCGACGGCAGCAAGCCGTGGCGACCCGACGGAGTGTCACACCGCTGGAGGAGGTGGCGAAAGGAGGCTGACCTGCCAGGCGTGCGTCTGCACGACATCCGCCACTTCATGGCCACGACGATGCTCACCGATGGTGTGCCGGTATCGGTCGTGTCGGGCCGGCTCGGCCATGCGCGAGCATCCACGACCCTCAACATCTACAGCCACTTCGTGGAGGCCGGCGACCAGGACGCAGCCGACGGAATCGGGAGCCTTCTGGACGGTCCAATGGGCCTGGAGAGCGACGTTCATGGACAAACCATGGACAGCGGCGGGCCGAGAACGGGAAAGGCCGAGTCCGAGGACCCGGCCTGACCTGGTGTTTTGTTGGAGCGGACGACGAGACTTGAACCCGCGACCCTCACCTTGGCAAGGTGATGCTCTACCAACTGAGCTACGTCCGCATGTGGAGATAGGAGTATAGCCGGCCAGCCGGCCGCTCCTGCGACCTCGTGGCCGGTTTCAGCTCCCGCCCCGCAGATCGATGCGGAGCGTGAGCACGCCGTCCTCCAACGTGGCCTCGGCGTCACCGATCATGGCGAAGTCCATGAAGTCCTCCTCGGCCTGGCGGATGAACTGCTGCCGCTCCTCTCCCCCGACCGGCGGGAGATTGCGGCGTTTCACCGCCGCCGCCCGCTCGCGGTAGCGCTCGATCATCGGGGCCGGGTCGAACGAATCTGCCATGGACCCGACGATAGACGGGGCGACCGACATTCGACACGACGCCGCCAGCGGGCCTCGTCAGCCGTCGAGCTTCTTGAACGCAGCCCGCTGGGCCGA
The DNA here is from genome assembly GCA_039195375.1 of Actinomycetota bacterium. GTDB lineage: Bacteria > Actinomycetota > Acidimicrobiia > Acidimicrobiales > SZUA-35 > JAHELU01. The sequence goes on along the minus strand of JBCCVL010000001.1, from coordinate 108,780 downwards.
GCGCCAGGCCTCGTCGGTCAGTCCCCGCTCGGTCGCCCGTTCCCGCCGGCGGCGGACCACCGCCAACTCGTCGCCGGCCTCCGCCTCGCCGCCCGTCGTGGTCCGGTCAGCGACATCGATCCGTGGTGCCGGCGACGGCGCGGTGCGATCGCCGCCGACCACCTCCTCGGCCCGCTTCGCAGCAACAACGAAGTCCCAGGTCTGGCGGGCGAGCAACGGCGCCGGGCCTGGCTCGGCGATGGGGCCGGCGGCGTCACCACCCGACTCGGCGGCGGGCCCGGGCTCGATGCGCCCGGATCCGACGCCCGTCACCGGATCGACCGTGATCGTCGCCTCGAGCGCCACCGCCGGCTCCGGCTCGGGTCCTGGCTCCTGGTGGTATGCGGGCCCGGCGGGCGACTCCGACGACACCGTCCGCAGGGCCGGCGACGTGACGGGCGAATCCGGCGGCGACACCACGGGTCGGTCCGGCGACGTGACGGGCGAATCCGGCGGCGACACCACGGGTCGGTCCGGCGGCGAGACGCCAGGCAGGTCCGGCGGCGACGCCGCGGCCGATTCGGGGGGCGAGGCCGGCGACGATGCCGGCATCGACCGGCCGAGCGGGGAGTCGCCCGACGGGCGCTCGTCGAGCAGCGGCTCCGCCACCGGCTCGAGAGCCTCGATCGGCCGCCGCTTCGGATCGGTGTAGAACCAGTACCACACGGTGGCCACGGTGAGCAGCCCGGCGATGCCCACCAGACAACCGATCAGGAACGTCACGGTCTGGCGTGTTCCGTCGGCCTCGGCGGCAAGAACCGTGACGAACACAATCATCGAACCCTAGCAGCGCCGTTCCCCGCCGGGAACGGGCCGATCGGGGCCGAACGCCGGTCCGGAACGGACGGACTCAGACCTGATGGCGGGGGCACGAGAAGGTCGTGCGGCCGCCGATCTCCCGCCGAAGCAGTTCCTCGCCGTCCCGGGGGCAGTGGCCACCCCGGACCCGGCTCGGCTGCAGCTTTCCCGTATGGGACCCGCCGTCGGCCAGGAAGTCGTCGAGCACCCGGCGGAGATGACGGGTCAGCCGGCGCACGTCGTTGTCGTCGAGCGAATCGGCCCGACGGGCGGGGTCGAGCCCGGCCCGCCACAGGACCTCGTCGGCGATGAGGTTGCCGATCCCGGCGACCCGCCCCTGGTCGAGCAGACGAGCCTTCAACGGCACCGACCCGACGAGCACCCGGGTCCGGAGCTGGCGCGGCGTGACCGAGAACACGTCCGGCCCGAGCTCGTCCTCGTCCGGGTCGAGTTCGACGCCGCCGAGGCGGCGGGGATCGCGGATGCGGAGGTCGCGTCCGGAGTCGAAGAGCAGGGTGAACCGGTCCCAGGCCGGGTCGTCCCGCTGCGACGAGTACTCCAGGTACTCGATGGCGGCCTCGTCGCCGACGATCAGCCGCCCGGTCATCCCGAACCGGAGGCCGAGCCGGTGCCCGGAGGAGACGTCCAGCACGAGCAGCTTCCCGCGCCGCCTGGCCTCGTCGATCGTCGCCCCGACGAGGGCGGACGACAGCTCGGGCGCCGTGGTCCCCTTCTTGAGGAACCACTCGTCCGGCGCGTCGACCGAGGCGATCCGCTCCCCAACCGCCTCGTCGGCGTGGCGCCGGTAGTACTCGATCTCCACCCCCTCGGGCATGGCGCTGCGCCTCCGTCGCTCGTGGTCCGCTAGTCCTTGGCCTGCTCGCTCAGGAACCGGTCGAGCAACGGGCCGAGTTGGTCGTACTCGATGAGGAAGCCGTCGTGGCCGTGGTCGGAGTGGAGCGTCTCGTAGCGGACGTCGGTCCCGTTGGCCCGGAGATCGGCGACCAGCTCGTCCTGCTGGCGGGGTGGGTACAGGATGTCGGAGTCGATCGACACGACCAGGCAGGGCACGGTGATCCGGGCCAGCGCCGCCCGGACACCACCGCGACCGCGGCCGACGTCGTGCAGGTCCATCGCCTTGTTGAGCACGAGATAGCTGTTGGCGTCGAAGCGGCGGACGAGCTTCTGGCCGTGGTGATCGAGGTAGCTCTCGACCTGGAACCGGTCCCAGAGACCGATGTCGTCCAGCCGGTCGACCGTGGCCCGACCGAAGCGGTCGGCCAGCGAGCGGTCACTGCGATAGTGGATCTGGGCGATCCGGCGGGCCAGCATCAGACCACGGTGGGGGCCCTCGCCCGGCCCGGCGTCGTAGTAGTCGCCCCCGTTCCAGGCCGGATCCTGCACGATCGCCAACCGGCCGACCTGGCTCCAGCCGATCTGCATCGGGCTGGCCGCCGCGGTCGAGGCGATCGAGGCGATCGACGCCACCCGGTCGGGATACATCACCCCCCACTCCAGGACCTGCATCCCGCCCATCGAGCCGCCGACGACCGAGAGCCAGCGGTCGACGCCGAGGTCTTCGGCCAGCAGGGCCTGGGTGCGGACGATGTCCCTCGTCGACACCACCGGGAACCGGCCACCGTAGGGCCGGCCGTCAGCCGGGTTGGGCGACAGCGGACCGGTGCTGCCCTGGCAACCACCGATGGCGTTCACACACACGACGAAGTAGCGGTCGGTGTCGAGCGGCCGGCCGGGGCCGATCAAGGTGTCCCACCAGCCCTCCGAGGCCTGGCCCGGGCCCGATGGCCCGGCGGCGTGAGCGTCTCCGGTCAGTGCGTGGCACACCAGCACGGCGTTGGCCGCGTCGGCGTCGAGCGTGCCCCAGGTCTCGTAGGCGACCTCGACCTCCTCGAGCTTGCCGCCTCCCTCGAGCACGAACGTGCGGCCGCGACAGACGTTGGCGAAGCGGCGCCACGCCGGCGGGTCGCCATGGCGCCAGCCGCCGCTGGCCGGCAGGTCCCGTTCGACGGGCGGCGGATCACGACGCAGGGGGAACACGACTCCGAGCCTAGGTTCCCCCGGCCGCCGCATCACTCACGCCGTGTGATGGTCACCGGTCACCCGGTCGGTGACGATCGGCGGCGGCTGCGACGGTTGCGCCACCAGCCGAGCACCTCGGGGCCGGCTCCGTAGGCGGCGTTCATCACGGAGGCGACCCGATCGACCTCGCCAGGACGCTCACCCGGTGGCGCCGCCTCTGCCGCGGCGACGGCCGCTGCGGCGTCATCCCAGGCGGCGACGTCGGGCGGCAATGGCAACTCCGGCACCTGGCGTGCCGCCAGCTTCAGGGCGTCGACCGACAGCGCGGTGCCGAACCAGCGCTGCCACGCCCAGGCCACCACCGGCGGCGCGAGCAGGATCGCCGCCACCCGATCGAGGTCATCCGGATCCGCATCGAGCGCAAGCAACGGTGTGGCCGGGACGAGCCGACCGCGGCGATCGACCGCCGGTTCGAGGATGCGTGACTGGGTGGCGAGCACGACCTTCGGCACCAGCCGCTCCCCAACCCAGCGGGCCACCTTCGGTTCGAGCGCGTCGACGTCGACGGTCGGTCGACGCCAGCGTCGCCCGCCGAACCGGCACGGCACGAGGCCCCAACCGGACTCGAGCGGATCGACCGTACCGACGGTGACCAGGCGGTTCGGTTCCTCGCCCAGCTCGCCCTCCCACTCGCAACAGGCGGCGACGAGTCCGTAGTACTCGTCGCGGAAACCCGCCGTCGCCGAGACCAGGTCGCCGAGGCGGCCCGGCGCCCGGCCGTGGCGGCGTCGGGTCACCGCCGAGCGGTCGCGGCGGCCGTGAGGTGGGCCGGTCCAGACGGCGTCAGACGGTTCGGCGGTCTCGTCCGCCGCGGCGTCGAGCAGGTCGGCCGGCAGGGTCGGCGCCCCGAGCGCCCTGGCTGCATGGTCGGCCCAGCGATCGGGGCCGATCGGGTCGGGATCACACCGACGGACGGGGGTGACCTCGGGGCCGGCCGCCAGACGGACCACCGCCGGAGGCTCACCGTCGATGGCAAGCACCACGGCGCAAGCCCGGACACCGGCGTCGAACACGGCCTCACGAGAGGCCCACAACGCCTGGAGCGGCGCCGCTCGATCGGTGTGGACGCGCAGGCCCCTGGTGTCGCGTCCGGCGAGCACCGACTGGGGGAGCACGAGGGCGACCGTGCCTCCCGGGCCGACGGAGCGCAGCGATGCCAGGAGGTGGATGGCGGCGAGGTCGCCATACGGGCCGAGCAGGTCGCGGTTGGCTGCCCGGATGGCCTCGGCCTCGGCCGTCAACCGACCGGTCCGCAGCGGCGTGGCGAACGGCGGGTTCCCGATGACCAGTGGACCGGCGACGGCATCGCCGATCGAGGCGTCCGGCGACGGCCGGTCGTCGTCGCCCACGGTCGACACCGTTGCGGTCAGGGCATCACGCTCGACCACGGGCAACGTCGCCGGGTCGGCGCTGAGGCCTTGGCCGGCCGCCCACAACGCCAGGGCGGCCCGGCTCACGGCGACGGCGAGCGGGTCGCTGTCGCCGCCCGAGACCCGGGCCAGGGCGCGCTCGGGGGCGACGCCGAGGGAGACCAGGCGGTCGAGCGCGGCCAGCAGGAACGCGCCACCTCCACAGGTCGGATCGTGGACCGCCGCCGGGGCCCGCCCGTCGTCCGTCGCCAAGGCCACGAGGCCGCGCACCACCGGTTCCGGCGTGTACCAGGCGCCCCGAGCGGACCGTTGGGTGCCGGCGACGGCCTGTTCGTGGACCAGACCGGGCAACCACGGATCGGACCAGCCCCTCGGTGGTTCGGGAACCCGGGCCGGCAGCGGCACCAGGGCGTCGCCAACCCCGGCCGCCACCGATGCATCGGGATCCGACCGGTCTCCGACGACGGCCACCTCGACGGCGGCCGTGACCGCAGCGACGATCGTCGACGGCTCGGTCTCCCCGGCCTCGGCGAAGGCAACGACCGCACCTCGGGCCCACGAGCGGAGCGAGGCGGGGTCGGTGGAGGTCAACGGTTGGTCAGGCGACGCTGCGCCGGCGGCACCGGCCACCGGCCGCCCAGACGGTCACTCGTCGGCGGGGTCCCAACCGGCGAGGTCCTGCAGGCGCGTGTCGTTGGAGAAGACCTCGACGATCGGGATGTCGAGGGCCAGGCGCTTCTGGAGGCGCTTCACCTCGAGCTCCTGGTTCCAGAGCACGAGGGTCACCGCGACACCCGAACCGCCGGCCCGAGCGGTCCGGCCCGAGCGGTGGAGGTAGGTCTTGTGATCATCCGGGGGGTCGAAGTGGATCACCACGTCGACGTTGTCGACGTGGATCCCGCGGGCGGCAACATCGGTGGCGACCAGCGCCTTGACCTGCCCGTCGGTGAACTGCTTCAGCGCCTTCTCCCGCTGGCGCTGGCGGAGGTCGCCGTGGATCGGCTGGGCCGACACGCCGAGCTTGTCGAGCTCGGCGGCGAGCCGGTCACAGGCCCGCTTGGTGTTGCAGAACACCATCGTGCGGCTGGCCGACTCGACGATCGACGCAACCACCTTGCGACGGTCCATCTCGTGCACGGCCAGGAACCGGTGGGCCATCTCCTCGACGGTCACCTCGGCCGCCTCGACCTCGTGGCGGACCGGATCGTGTTGGTACCGGCTGACGAGCGAATCGACCGCGCCGTCGAGCGTCGCCGAGAACAGCAGCGTCTGATGCTCACCCTCGATCCGGCGCAGGATCCACTCGACCTGCGGCAGGAAGCCCATGTCGGCCATGCGGTCGGCCTCGTCGATCACGACGTGTCCGACCTCGGCCACCGAGACGACGCCACGGTCGAGCAGGTCGATCATGCGGCCTGGGGTGGCGACGACGAGCTCGACCCCCTTGGACAGCTTCTTGATCTGCTTCTCGATGTCGGCCCCGCCGTAGACGGCCAGGGCTCGGAGGCCCTTGGCCTCGGCCAGGGGCGCCAGTTCCTCGTAGACCTGGGTGGCCAGCTCACGGGTGGGGACCAGGATGAGCCCGTCGACCCGGCCGCGGGTCGACTTGGCCAGCCGCATGACGGTCGGCAGACCGAACGCGAGGGTCTTGCCGGAGCCGGTCTTGGCCTTGCCGCACACGTCGCGGCCGGCGAGCGCATCGGCGATGGTCAGTTCCTGGATCGGGAAGGCGTTGGTGATTCCGTTGGCCGAGAGGATGTCGACCAGGTCGAGGTCGACGCCGAGTTCGGCGAATGTCGTGGTCAAGAGCGAGCCTGCTGTCTTCGGTTCTGCGACCGACGGGGGGCCGGCCGGGCGATCTCGGGCGCTGGAGGCGCCGCGTGGGGCGATGGTGTCGGACATGTCACGAACCAGGCGCTTGACATGAGGTTACCGAGCGCTCGGGTAGTTCTTCCATCATCGTTGAGGTGTGGCCGGACGACGTTCCCGGCATGCTCGACGCATGGCCGAGGTCAGGGTTGAGGGATGACCGCATTGGCGGCCATCGAGTCGTGGCCGGTACCCACGGTAGCCGCCGGATGGCGGCGCGCCGACGATGGACCGACAAGCACGGGCCCGACCGGTCACCGATTCGCGCTCGCCTCGGTCACGAAACCCCTGGTCGCCTACGCCGTCCTGGTCGCCGTCGAGGAGGGTTCGCTCGCCTTCGACCAGCCGGTGACGGAGCCGGGCGCCACCGTCGCCCACCTACTCTCCCACAGCTCCGGCCTCGCCCCCGAGGCCGACCAGGAGTCGACGTCGAGCCGTCCGGGGACCAGACGGATCTACTCGAACCAGGGTTTCGAACTCCTCGGCCAGCTGCTGACCGAGTCGACCGGGATCGACATCGCCACCTACCTGACCGAGGCCGTCCTCGACCCGCTCGGCATGACGGCGACGGCGCTCGACGGCTCGCCGGCCCACGGCGCCGTGAGCACGGTCGACGATCTGTTGCGATTCGGTGGTGAACTGCTCCGCCCGACGCTGCTCGCCCCCGAGACCGTCGCCAGGGCCACCTCACCCCACCTGCCGGGGCTCGACGGGGTGCTCCCCGGCTACGGACGCCAGGTCCCCAACCCGTGGGGGCTCGGCTTCGAGATCCGGGCAAGCAAGTCGCCCCACTGGACCGGGAGCCGCAACTCGCCGAGGACGTACGGCCACTTCGGTCGTGCCGGCACGTTCTTCTGGGTCGATCCGGCGCTCGACGGCTTCTGCGTCGCCCTGACCGACCGCGAATTCGGGCCGTGGGCCATCGAGGCCTGGCCCCCGTTCGCCGACGGTGTCGTCGCCGAGATGGCCGCCAGCACGCCCGGACCGGCGACGCCGGGGACGGCCACGGGTCCGGATAGCGTGGGGGGCTGAGCCGGCCGGACCGGTTCACATCCGGTTGACCCCCCAACCGGTTGGCGGACAACTACATTTGGGGCCCAGACCCCGAGCTCGCACGGTGCCAGCCCCGCCGCGGCCGCCGCCGGCGAGCCCCCATCCCCCCGACGCCGGAGTCCCCGTCATGACCGAGACCGAAGCCTGGATCGTCAACCCGTCCGGCCCCCTCGTCGGCGATGTCGCCGTCCGGGGCTCGAAGAACGCGGTGACGAAGCACCTGGTCGCCGCCCTCCTCGGCGACTCGCCGTCGACCGTGTCGAACTGTCCCGACATCGGCGACGTCGAGATCACGAGCCGCATGCTGCAGGCCCTCGGCTGTGACGTCGAACGGACGAACGGCGACACGATCATCGACCCGCGGCCACTGTCGTCGAGCCGGGTCCCGCTGACGTTCAGCGGCATGAACCGGATCCCGATCCTGATGGTCGGCCCGCTGCTGCACCGGGTCGGCGAGGCGTTCGTCCCCCTGGTCGGCGGCGACGACATCGGCTCGCGGCCGGTCGACTTCCACGTCACCGCGCTTGAGAAGATGGGGGCCGAGATCCAGATCACCCCCGAGGGCCTCGAGGCCAAGGCCGGACGGCTGCAGGGGGCCCACATCGAGCTCCCCTACCCGTCGGTCGGCGCAACCGAGACCGTGCTCCTGACGGCCACGATGGCCGAGGGCCGCACGGTGCTCGACGGTGCTGCGCTCGAGCCCGAGGTCGTCGAGCTGGCGCTGTTCCTGCAGCGGATGGGCGCCCACATCGAGATGCACCCGAACCGGCGGTTCATCGTCGACGGCGTTCCCCGGCTCTCCGGCGCCGCCCACCACCTCAAGGGCGACCGGATCGAGGCCTTCTCCTACCTCGTTGCCGGCCTGATCACCGGCGGTCAGGTGACCGTGCACGGGTGCAGCCAGGACCGCCTGGTCACCGCCATCTCTACCCTGTCCCGCATGGGGGCCCAGTTCGACATCACCGACACGACCGTGTCGGCCAAGGCCGAACGCCTGCAGGCCGCCGCCGTGGAGACCGACACCCACCCCGGGTTCATGACCGACTGGCAGTCGCCGATGGTGGCGCTGTTCACCCAGTGCGACGGGCTCTCGGTCATGTACGAGACCGTCTACGAGAACCGGTTCACCTACGTGCCGGCGCTCAACAAGATGGGGGCCCAGATCCAGGCCTACAACACCCCGTTGGGCAGCATCCACAGCCGCTTCGTGGGCTCGTCGACCCCGTGTTCGGTCGTCGTCCGGGGCAAGACGCCGCTGCAGGGGACCGACGTGGTCGTGCCCGACATCCGGGGTGGCTTCGCCTACGTGCTCGCCGCCGCGGCGGCCGACGGCACCACCACGATCACCGGAACCCACCACCTCGACCGGGGCTACAACCAGCCGATCGAGAACTTCCAGGACCTCGGGCTGGACGTGACCAGGGCCACCGTCCCGACCCCCGCCGGGTAGGGCGGGCGACCGGGGCCGACCGCCCGATGATCGGCGATCCGGTCGACACACTCCGATCCGAGATCGAACGCCGCCTCGACGCTCGACCTCGACCCCTGCTCGTCGCCGTCGACGGGCGGAGTGGCACCGGCAAGTCGACCCTGGCCGCCGCGCTCCGGGCCGTACCCCCGGTCGTCGATGCACGCCCGCTCGACGCTGCGCTCCCGACCGTGTCGGTCATCGAGGGCGACGACTTCTACGCCGGCGGCTCCGGGCCGAACTGGGACGCCATGACGGCCGCGGAGAAGGTCGAGCACTGCATCGACTGGCGGCGTCAGCGGCCGATCCTGGCCGACCTCCGAGCGGGACGGACGGCGTCGTGGCAGCCCTTCGACTGGGAGTCGCCCGACTGGGATGCACCCGAGGCCAAGCTCGCCGAGACGACGCTCACCTGCCGGCCATCGCCCGTCGTCGTGCTCGAGGGCGTCTACAGCGGCCGGCCTGAGCTGGACGACCTGGTCGATCTCCGGGTCCTGCTCGACGTCGACGCCGACGAGCGCCGCCGTCGGCTCGTCGCCAGGGAGGGTGAGGCCTACGCCGATGCGTGGTTCGGCCGCTGGACGGAGGCCGAGGAGCACTACTTCGGCGCCGTCAGACCACCGACCGACTTCGATCTGGTGCTCAGCCTGCGCTGACCGATTCCTCGGTGTCCCCGCCGTCCCGATCGGATGCGGCGTCGCCGTCGTCGCCGTCGGACCGGTCGATGTCGGCCGGACCACCGTCGGCGTAGTACGACGGTGCCGCCCGACGGGCCAGCCACAGGAGGGCGACGATCGACACCAGTACGGCGCCACCGCTGACCCAGTGGTTGACCCGGATGCCGAGGATGAGCGTGGCGGGATCGGTGCGGATCGTCTCGACGAGGAACCGGCCGATGCCGTAGCCGAGCACGTACAGCGGGAGGATCATCCCCCGTCGCAGCATCCCACGCCGGTCGATCCACACCAGGAACGCAGCCAGGGCCAGGTTCCACAGGCCCTCATAGAGGAACGCGGGATGGAAGGTCGCCTGGTCGGCGAACTCCGCCGGACGGTGCTCGGGGTCGATCTCGACCGCCCAGGGCAGATCGCTCGGGCCGCCGAAGATCTCCTGGTTGAACCAGTTGCCGAACCGTCCGACCGCCTGGGCGACCGGGATGCCGGGGATCAGGGCGTCGATCGCCTCGCCGAGGTCCATGCCCCGTCGCCTGGCCACCCACACGCCGACGCCGATGCCGGCGATCAGTCCCCCGGGGATGCCGAGGCCGCCCTCCCAGATCTTCAGCCAGTCCTCGATGGGCCGCCAGTCGGTGATGACGTGGTAGAGCCGGGCGCCGATCAGGCCGGCCGGTACCGCCCAGGTGGCGACGGCGGCGACATCCTCCGGGTTGCCGCCCCTGGCCGCCCACCGGCGCTGGCCGATCACGACGGCGAGCAGCACCCCGATGCCGATGCACAGGCCGTAGTAGTTGAACGACAGGGGGCCGATATCCAGCTGGCTTGACGGGGGGCTCGGTATCGAGCCGACGACAGCGACGAGTTGGGCCATCACGAGACGGGCTCCTTCGAAGAGCTAGAGCTGCTGTGGTTCCAGCGCGTACAGGTCGCCGGCGCCGGCGGTCACCGCACCCTCGAGGGCGATGGCCGTCGGTAGGATCTGCTCGCCGAAGAACTTGGCTGCGACCAGTTTGGCATGCAGGAAGCCGTCGACCTCCGTGTTTTGTTCCCCGGCCGACGCCCGCTGCTCCAGGGCGACGAGTGCCGCCTTGGCCGCCAGGCCCCCGCACACGACCGTTCCCAGCATCCGCAGGTAGGGAGCGGAGCCGGCCAGCAGGTCGGCGGGGTGCTCCCTGGCTCGCTGGAGGAGCCACTCGCTCGACCGACGGGTGGCGGCAACGGCGTCGACGAGCACCCGGCCGAAGGTCTCCAGCTCGGCGTTGGCCCCGAGTTGCTTGGCCCGCTCCTCGATCGTGTCGAGTTGCTCGCCGACGACGGCCCCGCCCCGCATCGGCAGCTTCCGGCCGACGAGGTCGGCGGCCTGGATCCCGTTGGTGCCCTCGTAGATCGGGGCGATCCGGATGTCACGGAAGTGCTGGGCGACCCCGGTCTCCTCGACGTACCCCATACCGCCGTGGACCTGCACGGCCAGCGAGGTCATCTCACACCCGATGTCGGTGCACAGCCCCTTCGACAGGGGGATCAGCAGGTCGGTCAGCTCCTGGGCGGCCTCGGCGTCGGCCCCGCCTGACCCGGCCAGGTCGATCGCCGCCGCGTTCTCGTAGATGAGGTAGCGCATGGCGTCGATCCAGGCCCGCTGGGTCATGAGCATCCGGCGGACGTCCGGGTGCTCGATGATCGGGCTCGACGTGCCCGGCTCGGCCCCGATGGCGGTGCCCTGCAGCCGCTCCTGGGCGTATCCGAGCGCCTGCTGGTAGGCCCGCTCGGCCAGGGCCAGACCCTCGAGACCGACCGACAGCCTGGCGTTGTTCATCATCGTGAACATGTTTCGCATGCCGGCGCCCTCACCGCCGACGAGCCAGCCGATGGCCCCGCCATCGTCGCCGTAGCTCATGACACACGTCGGGCTGCCGTGGATGCCGAGCTTGTGCTCGATCGAGACGCAGCTCACGTCGTTGTGCTCACCGAGCGAGCCGTCGTCGTTGACCAGGAACTTGGGGACCAGGAACATCGAGATCCCCTTGGTCCCCGGGGGTGCGCCGGGGGTGCGGGCCAGGACGAGGTGGATGATGTTCTCGGCCAGGTCGTGCTCACCGTAGGTGATGTAGATCTTCTGACCGGTGATCTTCCAGCTGCCGTCGCCGACGGGTTCGGCCCGGCTCGTGAGGGCGCCGACGTCGGAGCCGGCCTGCGGCTCGGTCAGGTTCATCGTGCCGGTCCACTCGCCGGTGAGCATCTTCGGCAGGTACATCGCCTGCTGCTCTGGCGAGCCGTGGTGCTCCAGCGCGTCGATCGCACCCTGGGTGAGCAGCGAGCACAGCGAGAACGCCATGTTGGCGCTGGTCAGCATCTCCTGGACGGCGATGGCCGACACCCAGGGGAACCCGCCGCCCCCGTACTCGGGATTGAACGGCATCGCCCCGAACCCGGAGGCCACCCACTGGTCGTAGGCGGCCTTGAAGCTGTCCGGCGTCACGACACGCCCGTCGTCGGTGCGGACCGAACCGATCTGGTCGCCATCACGGTTGGTCGGGGCGACCGCCTCGGCCAGGAATCGGCCGACCTCCTCGACGACGGTGGCCACCATGTCCCCGTCGACCCCGTCGAAACGATCGGCGGCGAGCACCTCGTCGAGACCGACGACGTGCTCGAGCACGAATCGGATGTCGTCGATCGGGGGCGTGTAACTGGTCACGGCTGCCTACTCCTGCTCGTGGTCCCGGCCTGGTGGACCATCAGTGCTGTACCGAGTGTAGAGCGGCTGTATCAGGTCGGCCCCGGTCGGGGCCGGACGCGGGCCGGGTGGTCCGGGGCGGCGTGGCGTTGCGGCCCGACGATAGGATCGGCGATCGATGTCCGCCCACCTCGTTGAACTGGGCCAGGGTGTGTTCGCCCTTGCCGATCCGGCCCGGCGCTTCGGCCACACCAACGTCGGTCTCATCATCGACGGCGACGGGATGACCGTCGTCGACACCACGGCGACCCCGGAACGGGGTGAGGCGGTCCGCCAGCAGATCCTGGAGCTCACCGCCCACCTGGAGCTGCCGATCAAGCGGGTCGTGCTCACGTCGAGCCGCATCCCCTTCAGCGGTGGCGGCAACGCCTTCTGGGCCTCGGCGTTCTACGGGACCGAGGTGACCAGCGATCAGCTCGACGCCCCGCCGAACCCGCTCGCCTTCCGCCGGCTGCTGCCGGATTTCGCCCTGTCCTACGACGACGAGTTCACCACCAGGCCGGTCACCCACACCGTCTCGGAGGCGGCGTGGCTGTCGGCAGCGGCGTTCGCCGTGCCGGCGTCTGGCGAGTCGGCGGCCAACCTGGCGGTGCGGGTCGAGGGGGCCGCGGTGGTGTTCGCCGGCGCCCTGGCCAGCTTCGGGGTCACGCCGCTCGCCTACGAGGCCAACATCGCCGCCTGGATCGAGACGCTCGACGCGTTGCGGCAGCTGGAGCCGACGATCATCCCAGGCCACGGTCCGCCGGGGGGCGACGCCGACATGCGGGACCTGATCGACTACCTGACCGCCTGCGTCGAGGCGAACGGCGACGCCTCGCGGATGGCCCCCGGCCCGTGGGACCGGTGGTCGGACCGCCGTTTCGACGCGGTCAACGTCGAGCGGGCGGCGGGGCTGTCCCGCGGGATCGACGAGATCCCCCAGGCGATGTTCGAGCTGCTCGGCCTGTAGCGGCCGACCGGCGTCGGACGGTCCGCAGGACCGTCACACCCGGATCTAGACGAGCTGCTCCTCGACCTGGTCCATAGCGTCCTCCTCGCTGACGTTCAGTGCAAACGACAGCTCGGAGACCAGGACCTTGCGGGCCTTGTTGTACATCGTCTTCTCGCCGGCGGAGAGACCCTTGCTCTTCTCCCGCAGGCGCAGGTTCCTGACGACCTCGGCCACCTGGTAGACGTCACCGGAGCGGAGCTTCTCCTGGTGGTTCTTGAACCGGCGACTCCAGTTGGCTGGCTCTCGGACGTCCCGCTTCGACAGCAGCACGAACAGGTCCTCGACGTCCTCCTGGCTGATCGGGAGCCGCATGCCGACCTCGTCGGCCATGTCGACGGGGACCCGAACGGTGAGGTTGTCGTGCACCGCCTGGAGCACGAAGTACTTCGTCTTCTCGCCATTGTGCTCACGCGTCTCGGTGCGCTGGATCACCGCGGCCCCATGGTGTGGGTACACGACTCGATCACCGGACTTGAACGTCGTCATCAAACTCCTCGGCCCCCACTCGCTGCGGCAGGTTCTCGCCGGCCCGATCGGGCCGCGCTCGCTCCCTCCATGATGGCGCAATTCGGCGGCAATCGCACCTTGGCCCTCGATCGCCGGTCGGGCCGGTGGCCCGGGCTCGGCGCAGCTACAACAGCACCTGGATCATGCCGGCAACAAGCGGCAACAACATCGCCAGCATGCCGACGATCAGGCCCCAGAACAGCGCCGGGCGCCGCTCCCGGATGCTCGGCAGCCCCGGCGGCGGGCCGGCTGCGCCCGGACCGTTCGGCGATCCGGTGCCGGGCTGGGTCACCCGGCTCGTTCCCTTGCGTCGAGCCATCAGCGCACCACCACCAGTGTCCGCCCGACCTTGTCCCAGGGGGTCTGGCGTCGGTCGTCGGCGTAGATCATCAGGACGCCGGCCAAGGCCAGCAGCGGGACGATGACCACGGTCAGGATCCAGAGGAAGGGGACGAACGACAGCACCGTGAGGGCGACGAGGGGCAGCGCCCGTCGCAGGCCCGTGAGCGGTGTCGCCTCCGAGCCGTCGTCGTTGGCGACGGCGAGACCGACGATGAGCTTGCCGGCGGTGCCGCCCCGCAACCCCACCATCGAGGCCTCGTAGGCGACGATCACCGTCCCGAGCACGATGACGGCGACGCCGCCGCTCGGCAGCGAGCCGGCGCCGACCACCAGACCGACGACGGTCCAGATGACCACGTCGATCAGACGGGCACCGGCCCGGCGGGCCAACCCGGCGAGGGGGAACGTGTCGTCTGCCGCCAGACCGGGAACGGGGCGGGGCTCCCCCTGCCAACCCTGACCGTCCCAGTAGCGGTGGGTGCCCGGCGGGTCGCCCTTGGCCGGGTACCAGCCCGGCGGCGGTGCGATCGGTCGATCAGACATGGCCACAGCCTACTGCCGCACCGGTGCGGCTCTGCCGGCGGCCAGGGGTGGTCTCCGGTCGATCGGCCAGACGACGGGCGGTTGGTCTGCCGGTCATCGGGATCGCTCGGCGGCCCGGACCTGCAGCGTCCAGACGAGTACGGCCGCCTGCGCGGCGAGGGTCAGGGCCAGGACGACGACCGAGCTGGCGTCGGAGTCGTCGTCGAAGATCACGGCGAGGAAGATGACGGCGTCGAGGGCGGTCATCATCGACGCCACGACGACCACGCTGAGCAGCCGCCCCCGCACGACCCCCCGAACCTGGACGAACAGCAGGATGCCGCCGACGGCCAGGAAGAACAGGCCGACGAGGAACACGGCGACGAGCGCCTGGTCGAGCGCGTCGCCGAACTCACCGAGGTCGTCGAACTCGCTCGACAGGCCGGCGGCGACGATGAGCACGATCAGGAACAGGACCAGCGGGATCGCCTTGACCACCGACACCAGGATGGCGAGCACCTTCAGCCCGTCCGGGGTCCGGGGCCCGGCGACGGGCGCAGCCGGCCGCTGGAACACCGCAGGTGGCGGCTCCCAACCGGTTTCGGCGTTCGGGCCGGTGCCGGGCGGCGGGAGGGGCGGCCGGTCGTAGCCTGGCGGCCCGAACGGTGGTGTCGGGATCGGCGCCGTCACCGGCGGGTCGTACCCCGGCGGGCCAGCACCCGGTTGGCCGTAGCCGGCAAGGTCCTGGCCTGGCCTGGTGTACCCCGGATGGTCGTATCCGGGCTGGCCGGGGCCGGGGCCGGGGTGACCCGGCGCAGGCGGCGGTGGTGGCGCACCCCAGGCGGGACCGGGCGGCGGCGCGGGGAACCCGGGCTCGGGGTGATCGCTCCCCTCCTGCGGGGGCGGTCCCGGCGGAGGCGCAGACGGTTGGTCTGGTGGGGGCCCGGGTGGAGGCTCCCACCGGTCACTCACCGTCCGACCCTCCGGCGTCGGTGGCGGTGTCGGCGCCGTCGGCCCGGTCGGCGACCAGCTGGAGCAGGGCCCGGAAGCCGATCAGCCACAACAGCGCGAGCAGGGGTGCCATCAGGATGGTGACCAGCGCCGCCGATCCACCGCCCTGGACCCCGCCGAGCAGGAAGAGCACCGAGACGACGATGATGGCGACGGCCCCGATCCGGTAGCCGAGCTGGGCCGTGCCGTGGGTGAAGCGTCGCTCCAGCCCGAAGTCGAACAGCAGGCCGAACAGGTCGGACGCCGAACCCCCTCCCGATTCACCACCGGCAGGCGGCGGGGTCGTGTCGGGGGCCGGGCCCGGTTGGCCGGCGGGGATGCCGCCGACGCTGACCGTCCGGTCGAACGCCGGTGTGTCGGTGACCGCCGTCGGATCGGCCGAGGCCGGGTCGGCCCCGGCGACCGGGCCGGAACCCGTGTCCGGTCCCGGTCCGGCCGGCCTGGCGATGTCGGCGAACACCGACGGGGTCGGCTCCGGACGCGCCGCCGTGGCCGCGGCCGGGCTCGCAGCGCCGGTCGGGGCGGCCGCCGGGCCCTCCGAGGCGCCGGGTGGCGGCGGGACCGGTCGGACGTCGTGAGTCCACTGACCACCGTCCCAGAACCGCTGACTCGATGTGCCGTCGGGGTTGGTGTACCAGCCGGCTGGTTGACTCATCGCTGCCCCACTCGATCCTCGTAGCACGACCGCCGCTGGTCGCTGCGAGCCCTCCGGCACCAAGGTCCGGGACGGAGCTCGGCGTCCCTGTGCTGATCTCCGCGGAAGCTAGCATAGGCCGCTGACCGGCCGGCGCCGTCGGCCGACGGAGGGTGCGCTGCCACCTCGGTCACCCACTGCGCCGGCGCCCCCACCGGTGTCCCACCAACGGCCTGCGGAGGCTCAAGCACGTCATGCACGAAACGATCCTGGTCACCGGCGGAGCCGGCTACATCGGCAGCCACACGGCCATCGCCCTGCTCGACCAGGGACACCAGGTCGTCATCGCCGACGACCTCTCCAACTCGTCGCCGGTGGCCGTCGACCGGATCCGGGAGCTGACCGGTACCGACGTCGCCTTCCACGAGGTCGACCTGACCGACGCCGACGGCCTCCGCAAGGTGTTCGAGTCCCACCCGATCGCGGCCACGATCCACTTCGCCGGCCTGAAAGCGGTCGGTGAGTCGGTCGAGCAGCCCCTCGCCTACTACCGGACCAACCTCGTCTCCACGATGAACCTGCTGGAGGCGATGGCCGAGGCCGACGTCTGGGATCTCGTGTTCTCGTCGTCTGCCACCGTCTACGGCGAGCCCGAGGTGCTGCCGCTGCCGGAGTCGGCCCGGCTCGGTCCGACGAACCCCTACGGGCGGACCAAGGCGATGATCGAGGACATCTGCCGCGACGTCGCCGCCGCCGACCCCCGCTGGCGGATCAGCCTCCTCCGCTACTTCAACCCCGTCGGGGCCCACCCGAGCGGACTCCTCGGCGAGGACCCGCGCGGCATCCCGAACAACCTCGTGCCCTATGTGATGCAGGTGGCGGTCGGCCGGCGCGACAAGGTGCGGGTGTTCGGCGACGACTGGGACACCGCAGATGGCACCGGTGTGCGGGACTACATCCACGTCATCGATCTGGCCATGGGCCACCTCGCCGCCCTCGACCACCTGGAGGCCGGGTGTGAGGCGTTCAACCTCGGCACCGGGGCCGGCGCATCGGTGCTCGACGTGATCAAGACCGTCGAGCAGGTGGCCGGCCGACCGGTTCCCTACGAGGTCATTGGGCGCCGCGACGGCGACATCGCCACCTCGCTCGCCGACCCGTCGAAGGCGAACGAGCGCCTCGAGTGGCGGGCCGACCGCGGCCTCGAGGTGATGCTGGCCGACGCCTGGAACTGGCAGTCGAAGAACCCGGACGGCTTCGAGCCCGGCTGACCGCCCTCAGGCCAACAGCTCGGCCCGGCGAGGCAGCGCCGACCACGCCCCCGGGCGGGTGACGGCGACGGCGGCGACCCGGCCGGCCCAGTTGGCGGCGGCGACCAGGTCGGCGCCGAGACAGAGTGCATCGGCCAGCCCGCCGCAGAAGGCGTCGCCGGCGCCGGTGGTGTCGACCACATCGACCGCGTTGGCCGGCACCTCCTCGACCCCGAGGCGGCTCCCGCCGAGCCCGGTGACGACGACCGCCCCGTCGCCGCCGAGCGTGACGACCGCGGACGGCGGCACCTGCGGGACCGCCCGCAACTGATCGACGACCTCGGCGACGCCGACCGCCGGCTCCCCGCCGGCCAGCAGCGCCAGCTCGGTCCGATTGGGGACCACGACATCGACCCCGGTCAGGTCGACCGGGCGGGCCGGCGCCGGGTTGAGGACGAACGTGCCCTGGCGGGGTCGTCTGGCCAGCGCCTCGACGACCTCGACCGGGATCTCGAGCTGGGCCAACACGACGGCGGCGCGGTCGATCGTCGGCCCGGCCCGGTCGAGTTGCTCGACGGTCACGGCGGCGTTGGCCCCCGGTACGACGACGATCCGGTTCTCGCCGGACGGATCGACCTCGATGACGGCGAGACCGGTCGGGGCGTCGGCGGTCTCCACGGCGGTGAGGTCGAGGCCCTCGGCCGCCAGTGCGTGGCGCAGCTGGTGCCCGTCGCCGTCGTCACCGAGCCGGCCGACCAGGGCGACCGAGCGACCGAGCCGGGCGGCGGCGACGGCCTGGTTGGCCCCCTTGCCACCCCCACCACGGGCGACGCCGAGTCCGAGCACGGTCTCACCGGGGTCGGGGAAGCGCTCGACGTCGAGCGCGAGGTCGAGGTTGATAGAACCGACGACTGCGATCTCGGGCGGTCCAGAACCCCGGCCGCCCGCTCCGGATCCTGGTCCTGGACCGGCGTCGGTCACGTGGCCGGCTCGCCGTCGAGCGCAGCCACCGCCTCGAGCACCAGACGCCGGGCGGTGGGGTGGTCGAGCGTGTGCCCGTGGTACACGTTGGGCGGCTCGGACGAGCGACGGTCGCCGGCTCGCAGGTCGACGACGGTCATGCCCCGGGTGAACGTGCCCGCGAGCTCGACGTCGACCCGCCGCAGCTCGGACTCGATCACCTCGGGGTGGGTGACGGCCAGCACCGCACACGGGTCGTGCAGGCCGCCCCACCGGCGTCCGGTGATCTGCTCGGCGTTGTCGAGGTAGCCGTCGACCAGGTCGGCCAACAGGACCGCCCCCGGCCCGCCGAGGGCCCGCAGGTCGGCGGCCAGGGCGTCGTCGACCGTGAACTGATGGGTCAGGTCGAGTCCGGCCATGTGGATCCGGGCCCCGGACGACAGGACCGCGGCGGCCGCCTCCGGGTCGACGAGCAGGTTGAACTCGGCCGCCGGGGTGCGGTTGCCGGGGCCGGCGGAGCCGCCCATGAAGCTGATGCCGGCCAGCCGCTCGGCGAGGTCGGGGGCCTGGCGCATGGCGATGGCGACGTTGGTCAGCGGCCCGGTCGGGACCAACCAGAGCCCCTCCTCACCCCGGATGGTCTCGATCAGGTAGTCGACGGCGTCAGCGGAGGCGGGGCGCCGCTCCAGCGTCGGCAGGGTCGGCCCGTCGAACCCGTCGACCCCATGGATCTCGGGGGCGTGGCGGGGGGCGGCGACCAGTGGGCGGACCGCCCCGGCGTGGACCTCGACGTCGAGCCCGAACAGTTGACAGGTCAGCAGGGCGTTGGTGGTGACGTCGGCAAGCGGGGCGTTGCCGCCGACGGTGGTGATGCCGACCAGCTCACCGAAGTGGGCGGCGACGGCCAGTGCAACCGCGTCGTCGTGTCCGGGGTCGCAATCGACCAGGAGTCGGGCCACCGCGATACCTCCTCGGGCGCTCGGGCTGCTCGGACCGCGGCCCTACTCGGGCGTGCGCAGCTTGTCGTAGAGGTCCTTGCACTCCGGGCAGACCGGGAACTTCTTCGGGTCACGGTTCGGGACCCACTTCTTGCCGCACAGGGCCCGCACGGCGGTGCCGTCGATGGCGCTCGGCAGGATCTTGTCCTTGCGGACGTAATGGGCGAACCGCTCGTGGTCGCCGTCGTCGAGGATGGGATCATCGAGCGTCGGGTCGACGATCGGATCGACGACCGGCAGCGTCTCCAGGTCGGACATCAGCCCTAACCTAGCACTCCGACGCGCCACCCGAACGAGGAGACGAGCATGCTCGACGTTGGCAGCCAGGCCCCGGACTTCACGGTGCCCGATCACGATGGCAACGACTTCGCACTGGCCGACCAGCGCGGCCGATGGACCCTGCTGTGGTGGTACCCGAAGGCGTCGACCCCCGGTTGAACGCTGCAGGGCCAGAGCCTGCGTGACCAGGCTCAGCAGTTCACCGACGCCGGCTGCGACGTCGTCGGCATCTCCTTCGACACCCCCGCAGACAACCGGACCTTCCGGGCCGAGAACGACTTCCCGTTCCCGCTGCTGTCCGACCACGACCGCTCGGTCGGCGCTGCCTACGACGTGCGGCGCGACGCCGACGACCCCTTCGCCGACTACCCGAAGCGGATCGCCTACCTGATCGATCCGGACGGGAACGTCGCCGCCGCCGACGAGGTCACCGACCCCGGCGGCTACGGGGCCGAGGCTCTGGCCACCCTTGCGGCGGCCAAACGCTGAGCGTCACCTCGCCGCAGCAGGGGCCGACAACTTGAGGGTGGGCATGGCCGCACGTACGCTCCGGCCATGCCAAGCTTCGGAGACATCACGGTCGAGGTCGGTGACGACAACGTCGCCCTGGTCGAGGTCCACCGGCCCCCGAACAACTTCTTCAGTCTGGCCATGCTCGGCTCGATCGCCGATGCGCTCGAGTGGGTCGACGAGGCCGACGACGCCCGCTGCGTTGTGCTGGCCAGCGAGGGCAAGAACTTCTGCGCCGGGGCCGACCTGAGCGCCGACGAGCCCCGCACCACCACCGAGCAGGCCGGCGGCGGTGCCCGCCACATCTACGACGAGTGCTTCCGGATGTTCTCCTGCGTCACGCCGGTGGTCGCCGCCGTCCGCGGCGCCTCGGTCGGCGGCGGCCTCGGGCTGGCCTGCATGGCCGACTTCCGGGTCGGCGGGCCCGGCACCCGGATGACCGCCAACTTCGCCAGGCTCGGCTTCCACCACGGCTTCGGGCTGTCGGTGACGCTGCCCCGGATCGTCGGCCGGCAGGCGGCGATGGACCTGCTCTACACCGGGAAGCGGATCCGGGGCGACGAGGCCCATCGGCTCGGCCTGCTCGACCGCTACCTCGACGACGACGAGGGGATCCGCGCCGAGGCCAGGGCCTGGGCGGCCGAGATCGCCATCTCCGCCCCGCTCGCCGTCGAGTCGATCCGCCAGACGCTGCGGGGTGACCTCGCCGCTGCGGTCCGGGCCGCGACCGACCACGAGAAGGCCGAGCAGGACCGGCTTCGTCGAACCGAGGACTTCCGGGAGGGCGTTCGGGCGATGGCGGAACGCCGCGACCCCGACTTCAACCGCCGCTGACACCCCGACCGGGAACGCGGTCCGGCGGGAGCGGGACGGCCATCACCGACCCGCCGACCGAGAGATGGGTCATGGGCACGTCGTGCTCGTCGACGGGCAGGTCGTCGACCGGCGGGACGGCGCAGAGACCGATGCGGAGCACGCCGAGTCCGAGTCGACCGAGGAACCGGTCGTAGTAGCCGGCCCCACGGCCGAGGCGATTGCCGCGACGGTCGAAGGCCAGGGCCGGCACGAGGACCGCGCCGATGGCGTCGTCGGCCACCAGGGGGCCGCCGAGCACGGGCTGGCGGTAGCCGTGGCGGTGGCGCTCGGTCGGCCCGCCGACGGGGTGGACGGTCAGGTCGTTGCCGGCGTCTGGGGTCCTGGTCAGGGCGAACCGTGCCGCCGGCTCGGCATCGGCCGCGACCAGGCCGGCCAGGTCGACCTCGCCAGGCAGCGCGTCGTAGGTCACGACCCTCGCCGCCGCCGGGACCTCAGTGGCGAGGAAGGCGGCGAGGGCGAGCACGTGTGACCCGTGATCGATGGTCGCCCCGTCGGCCGCCGTCCTGGCCCGTCGGCGCGCCGCTCGCTTGTCATCGACCGGGTCCACCCGTCCGGTCTACCCGGCCGACCACGGCCCGCCACCGGCCGACGACGCCGGACCGCACCTGACCGCCGTCGAGGCGATCCTCTACAGTTGGCCCATGTCGAAGCAGGTACGGGACCCCGCCACCCGCCGGATCGAGCTCCTCGGTGAGCTGATCGGCATCAACAGCGTCAACCCCGGTCAGGCCGGCGAACGGTCCGGGCCTGGCGGTGAGCGGGCGCTGGCCGAGCGGGTGGCCGAGCGGGCCGAGGCGATCGGCGGATTCGCTGAGCTCGACGAGGTCGAGCCGGACCGACCGAACGTCTATGCCCGCTTCCCCGGCCGATCCGACCGGGTGGTGGCGATCGACGTGCACCTCGACACCGTCGGCGTCGAACACATGGAGGGCGACCCGTTCGACGGACGGGTCGCCGATGGGCGGGTCTACGGCCGGGGCAGCGTCGACACCAAGGCGACGCTCGCGGTCCTGCTCACGCTCCTGGAGGACGTCGCCGCCGGCGAGCTGACGCTCGACCCGACCGTGCTGCTGGTCGGCACGATCGGCGAGGAGATGGGCGGCCTGCTCGGCGCCCACGGCTTCAACCAGTTCATGTCCGCATCGACCGACCGGCTCGACGCCCTGGTGGTGGCCGAGCCGACGCTGTGCGCCCCGGTGCACGGACACAAGGGCGGGCTCGGGCTGGAGATCTGTGTGCACGGCCACGCCGCCCACTCGTCGAAGCCGCACCTCGGCGCCAACGCCATCAGCGGGGCGGCCAGGATCATCGCCGCCCTCGACGACGAGGACCGGGCGCTGGCCGAGGCCGAGCCGTCGACGGCGATGGGCAACGGCACCCTGAGCGTCACCGAGATCGCCGGCGGTCGGGCCCGCAACATCATCCCGGACGAGTGCCACGTCTACGCCGGACGACGGACCGCTCCCGGCGAGGACCCCGATGCGATCTTCGAGTCGCTTTCCGACGTCGTCAGGCGGGCCGCCCGGCCGCTCGACGTGACGATCGAGCTGGCCAACGGACGGTCGAGCGCCGCCTTCTACCGGGATCCCGACTCGCCGCTCGTCCAGCAATTGGCCACGATCGCCGAATCCGACCCCGAGCTGGCGACCTACGGCTCGAACGCACTCGTGTACGGCGAGCTCGCCGACGACCTGGTGGTGTTCGGGCCCGGCTCGATCGATCAGGCCCACCAGGCGGTGGAGTGGATCGCGATCGACGAGCTCGACCGGGCCGATCGCGTGTACCGGGCATGGCTCACCGGGGCCGCCTGAGCCGGGTTCAGGTCAGCGACCCATCTGGCTCGAATCGTTAACAACGAACCCCAAAAACCCGCACGGTGACTGGTTTTCTGTGCCTCGCCACGATCCGTGGCATCGCCAACAAACATGTCATTGGAGTTCATCATCCGGAGCTGAGTCATCTATCCCGCGAGTCGGTCAATCGGGGGTGATGTCGGCTAGAACGGAGTGCAAATCGCAATCCGCCACCGTTAGCCCCTGAGTTCGGATTCGTAGATGTACCTGCAACGCCCCGGAGAAACGACCGGCCGAGGCCGGTTTTGGCTTGCGCTGTCGCTGTCGACAGTGACGGCTGCCGCGGTTGCCGCGCCCCTGGCGCTGGAGGCGGTCAGCTTCGAGCAGCAGCGGAACCCGGCGGCGCAGATCGGCGGCAACACCGTCCCCGACACCACCCCCGAGTCGTCGACGTCGATCGAGCTGCCGGGCATCGTGGAGAACGAGCGGGACGGGCGGGGCAGCATCGGCCCGGCCGCCGACGACACCGCGGTCGAGGAGCCCGACGACGCGCCGAGCGCACCGACCACGACCGAGGCGCCGGCCACCACGTCGAGCACGAGTGCCAGCACGACCGAGGCACCGACGACCACGACGACCGAGGCACCGACAACGACCACGACGGCGGAGCCGACCACCAGCACCGCCGAGGAGCCGACCACGACGACCACCCAGTCGTCGTCGACGAGCAGCACCTCGTCGAGCTCGACCACCGAGACCACGGTCGGATCGAGCACCACGGTCGAGCCGTCGACGACAACCGTCGCCACCACGCCTCCGGCCACCTGATCGCCGATCGCTCGGGCCGGCGCATCGCCGCGCCGTCGGTGGCGTGACCGCCGCGGGGTCCGGATCGCCGGCCATCGACCGGCCGACGCCGCCGGAGTTCAGCCGGCGCCGAGGACCAGCCGATGGCGCGGCGCTGCTACCGGTGCTCAGCCGGCGGCGGGCAGGAGCCCGAGCCGCTCCTTGAGCCGGAGCACCCGCGTCACCGAAGCGTCGAGTCTGGCCTCGGTGATCGTGCCGTCGGCGACCGCCTGGCGCAGCGCGTCGGTCGCCTCGCTCAGGCTCGGCGGGATCAGCACGATGTCGACGCCGGCGAGCACGGCATCGACCACCAACTCCCGCTCCGGGATCGAGCCGACGGCGCCCATGTTGAGGGCGTCGGTCATGACGACCCCATCGAAGCCGAGTTCCCGGCGCAACAGCTCGTCGATCAGGACAGACGAGACGGTGGCCGGGGCGCCGCTGGCATCGAGCTGGGGCAGGGCCAGATGGCCGACCAGCACGATGGCGACGTCGCGGTCGATGGCGGTCTCGAAGGGCAGCCGCTCACGCTGCTCCCACAGCTCGCGGTCGATGTCGAGCGACGGCAACAGGCGGTGGCTGTCGACCGGGGTGGCGCCGTGTCCGGGCCAGTGCTTGACCGCAGCTGCGACCCCGGCGTCCTGGAGCCCGTCGACCGCAGCGCCGACCATACGGGCCACCTGCTCGGCGTCATCACCGAACGAGCGGTCGTCGATGAAACTCGGCGTCGACGGGTCGAGCACGTCGGCCACCGGGGCCAGGACGACGTTGATGCCCTGTTGCTGGACCTGCTGGCCGGTGACGTAGCTGGCCACCCGCACCTGGTCGGCGTCACCGGAGAGGTCGGCGGCCGAGGGGAACGCACTCATCTCGTCGCTCAGCCGGCTGATCCGGCCGCCCTCCTGGTCGACGGCGACCAGGAGGCCGATGCCGTTCGTCCCGGTGGCGGCGTTCTGGAGGTCACGGGAGAAGGCCCGGACCTGCTGGGCGGTGGCGATGTTGTCGGCCAGATAGATGACCCCGCCGAGGTGGTGCTCGGTCACGAGGTCGGTCGGGCTGGCGGAGCCGTGGGCGCTCTCGTTGAGCGCGGCGGCGTCGCCGGTCGCGGCGCCGGAGCGTCCGAAGAGCTGGGGCATCAGCAGCTGCCCGATCTTCTCCTCGACGGTGAGCGAGGCCAGCAGGGCCGGAACGGGGTCGGGACCGGGGTCGGGCGGTGCCGTCGTCGTTGTGCTGACGACGAGCGTGGCATCGGCCGCAGCGGCATCGTCGGTACCGCCGACGCCCGCCGGGGACGCCTCGTCGCCACCGCCGCTGCAGGCCGCAGCGAGGGCGGCCAGGACGAGCGCCAGTATCAGCGCCCGGACCCGGGCCGGCGGCGACGCCGGACCAGGGCGCGCGACGGCTCCACGTCGCCGGCCCACCGATGATCGAGCCGTGGCGGGCCCTCCGAGGGAGGTCCTCCGTCGATCCACCACCCGATCGTAGGATCCCGGAGCGGCACTTTGGCTCCACCCCGACCGTTTCGGCCGGGTTTTGGCCTGGCCGGGGGCCGGCGCAGGCTAGCCTCGGCCTCTCGTGACCACCACCGACTGGAATCCGATCCTGCGGGCCGAGTTCGCCAAGCCCTACTGGCGAGAGCTCCAGGAGTTCGTGCACGCCGAGCGGTCGGCCAACGAGGTGTACCCGCCCCACGAGGAGGTGTTCGCCGCCCTCCACCTGACGCCCTACGCCGAGGTGAAGGTGCTGATCCTCGGCCAGGACCCGTACCACGGTCCCGGACAGGCCCACGGCCTGTGCTTCTCCGTCCGGCCAGGGGTGCCGGCCCCGCCATCGCTGGTCAACATCTACGCCGAGATGGAGAGCGACCTCGCCATCCCGCCGGCCGACCACGGCCACCTGACCAGCTGGGCAACCCAGGGCGTGCTGCTGCTCAACACCACGCTGACCGTCCGGGCCCGCAAGGCCGGCTCGCACCAGAAGCGGGGTTGGGAGACCTTCACCGACGAGGTGATCCGGGCGGTGTCGGCGAAGCCGGAGCGGGTCGTGTTCGTGCTCTGGGGGGCGGCGGCCGGGCGCAAGCGGGAGCTGATCGACACGTCTCGCCACGCCATCGTCCAGTCACCCCACCCGTCTCCGTTGTCGGCCCATCGTGGGTTCTTCGGCTCGCGCCCGTTCTCCCGGATCAACGAGCTGCTGGCCGAGGGCGGGCGGGAGCCGATCGACTGGGCCCTGCCGCCGCTCGGCTGAACGAACGAACGGACAGACGCAAGACGACCGGGTTTCGCCGCCCGGACCCGCTGTCCGGGTCAGTACATCGAGTTGTCGCCCGTCGTACCCTCACCCTTGGCGATGGCCAGGTGGGCCCTGGCCCCGGCGACGGCGGCACCGGTGTCGTTGGTGGCGGTCACCATCTGGAACCCCTGCCCGATCCGCATCTGGACCAACTCGGGCACGCTGTGGATGCCAGGAGCGATCCCGTTGGCCTTGCAGGCGGTCAGGATGTGGGTGATGGCGTCGGTGAACGAGTCGGCCTCGTTGTCGGAGCCCGGGGGCAGGCCGAGGCTGATGCTGAGGTCGGCCGGGCCGACGTAGATGGCGTCGATGCCGTCGACCTTGACGATGTCGTCCAGGTTCTCCAGCGCCTCGGCGGTCTCGATCATCGGGATGCAGGCCACCTGGGCATTGGCGTCGCCGTAGTAGCCGGGGCCGAGGGCCGAGGCGGCCCTGGTCGGGCCGAAGCTGCGGGAGCCCTGCGGGGCATAGCGGCAGGCGGCCACGGCGGCCTCGGCCTGGGCCACGGTGTTGACCATCGGGATGATGATCCCCATCATCCCGGCGTCGAGCAGCTTGCCGATACTGCCGGGCTCGTTCCACGGGGCCCTGGCGATCGGGATGGCCGACGAGCCGGTCTGGGCCTGGAGCGACGGCACGGCGTTGGTGTAGTCGACGAGGCCGTGCTGGGTGTCGAGGCAGATGTAGTCGAAGCCGACGCCGGCCAGCATCTCGACCGTGACCGGATCGGCGGCCGACAGCCAGAGCCCGATCGTCTGGTCGCCGGCGGCCCACGCGGTCTTCAGGGTGTTCTCACGCATGGCCGTCACCGTAGCCTCGCCGCCGACACCGGGTTCAACTTCCGACACCGGTCCAAGACCTCGGACGACGACCGGTCCCGGACCACGTCGATCAGGCGTCGCTGCGGGTCATCCTGGCCAGCATCGGCCGGGCCCGAGGGATCGGCAGCTTCACCAGGGCCAGCAGGATCGGGTAGATCTCGAGCCGGCCGAGCACCATGAGCACGATCGAGACCATCCGTCCGAAGGCGGGGATGGCGAGGAAGTCGGCGCTGACGGCGCCGAGGCCGGGACCGACGTTGCCGAAACTGGTGGCCGAGGCCGAGAAGGCGGTCACCAGGTCGACGCCGGTGAGCACGATCAGGAGGCTGCCGGCCCCGAAGGCGGCGAGGGCGAGGATGACGAGCCCGATGATCTGGTTGGCCACCCGGTCGTCGAGGATCGTCGGCCCGATCCGGATCGGGCGGACGAGACGGCTGTGGAGCTGCCCGAGCGACGCCCGGTGGGCGAAGCTGGCCACGGCGACGAGGCGGATCATCTTGATCCCGCCGGCGGTCGAGCCCGACATCGCCCCGAGCGGCATCAGGATCAGCAGCACGCCCTTGGCCGCATCGGCCCAGATCGTGAAGTCGGTGCTGGCGTAGCCGGTCGTCGAAGAGATCGACACCACCATGAAGGCGGCGTGGCGGAGGGCCTCGAGGTCACGGGGGCCGGCGTCGGCGGTGAGGAAGACCAGCAGGATGGCGAGCCCGACCACGGCGGCATAGGTCCGGAACTCGACCGAGCGGAGCAGCGGGCCCGGCCGGCCCCGGAGGACCCGGTACAGCATCGGGAAGCTGGTCCCGGCCAGGAACATGAACAACACGAGCAGCCACTCGAGCACGGCGCTGTCGTAGTGGGCGATCGAGGCGGTGTTTGGCGAGAAACCGCCGGTCGAGACCGTCGTGAAGGCGTGGGTGACCGCCTCGAACAGGTTCATACCGAGGAGCAGGTACGTCACCATGACCACCACGGTGAAGCCGAGATAGACGCCCCACAGCCGCCGGGCGGTCGACCGGACCCTCGGGGTGAGACGCTCCCCGGTCGGGCCGGGGGCCTCGGCCGCCATCATGCCCATCCCCCGCCCCCCGATCGACGGCAGGACGGCGACGACGAGGGCGATCACCCCCATCCCGCCCATCCACTGCGTTATCGCCCGCCAGAACAGGATTCCGTCCGAGGCGTCGTAGCGGGCCGGATCGGGGCCGGCGCCGATCACGGTCGCCCCGGTGGTGGTGAAGCCGGAGACCGACTCGAACAGGGCAAGGTCGAGCCCGGTGAGGGTTCCGGTCAGCAGGTACGGGAGGGAGCCGACGAGCGAGATCACCACCCACGAGGCGGCGACGGTGGCGAACACGTCGAGCAGCGGGATGGACTTCGGGACCGTCGTGGAGGTCCGCAGGGTGTAGCCGACGCTGACCACGATCAGACCGGTCACCGTCAGCGGCACCCAGTCGGCGGTGTCGCCGCTCAGCAGCTCGACGACGGCAGACGCCAGCATCGCCACCCCGCAGAAGGCGAGGGTCAGCCCGACCGTGTGGAGCAGCAGGCTGGCCCGCCCCGTGCTCTCGCCCATCAGCCGACCAGGCCGCCGGTCATCACGACACGAAGACCGACTTGACGACGTTGAGCGTGTTCGGACGGCCGAAGACCACCACGTGGTCGCCGGCCTGCAGCTCCGTCCAACCCCGGACGATCTGGGCCTCCTGGCCGGCGCGGACCATGGCCCCGATCAGGATGTCCTTCGGCAGTGGGAGGTCGGCGACGAGGGCCCCGTCGGCCCGGCTGCCGCGGGCGATCTCCCACTCGTCGACCTCGGAGTCCTCCTCGAGGAACGTGGCGACGGCGGTCGTGTCGCGTCGGACGGCCCGGAGCACGGCGTTGGTCGACGCCGTGCGGGGACTGAGGGCGGCGTCGATCCCGAAGCGGCGCACCAGCGGCAACAGGGCGAGGCGGTGCAGCACCGCGACCGTGAAACCGGCTCCCTCGGCGATGGCGAAGGCGCAGGCCAGCACGTTGGCCGAGTCCTCACCGGTTGCGGCGACGACGGCGTCCATCTGCCCGACCGACTCCTCCAGCAGCAGCTCGGTGTCGGTCACGTCGCCCTGCACGACCAGGACCCGCTGGTACTCGTCGGCCAGGGCTGCGGCCGTGGCCCCGTCCCGCTCGACGAGGACGACCTCGACCCCCTCGTCCTGCAACCGTCCGGCCACCCGGGAGCCGACCGCGCCGCCGCCGAGCACCATGACCCGGCGGGCCCGGTGCCCCGATACGCCGAGCATGGCCAGCAGCTCCTGCTTGGCCGAGGCCCGGCACACGACCCGGACGTGGTCGCCGGCGAGCAGCATCTGGTCGCCTCGGGGGATGACCGTCTCCCGGTCGCGGGTGATGGCCCCGAACAGGAAGTTCCAGTCGTCGCCGAGTGACTGGCCGATCTCGCCGAGGGTCCGGCGGGCCAGGGGGGCGTCGTCCGACACGACAGCGCCGATGACGACCAGCTCACCGTCGGCCATCGGGTAGACCTCGTCCGCCCCCGTCGCGTGGACCAGCTCCAGGATCTCGTCCGCGGTCTCGGCGTCCGGGTCGACGACGACGTCGGCCCCGACCGCCCGCAACAGCGCCGCCGCGTTTCGGCCCCGCATGCCCTCGGTCTCGACCCGGACCACCGTGGTCTCGACCCCGTGCTGCTTGGCCAGCAGCGACGCGATCATGTTGACCTCGTCGTTCTGGGTGACGGCGGCGAGCAGGCCGGCCCGCTTGATCCCGGCCTCGATCAGCACGTCTGGGCTCGAGCCGCTGCCGTTGATGACCTGGACGTCGAGGTCGTTGCCGACGGCGGCCGCCCGCACCGGGTCGCTCTCGATGACGACCACGTCGAGGCCTTCGGCGCTCAGCCGCTCGGCCAGATAGCCACCGACCTCACCGGCTCCGATGATGACGACATGCACGGCCACCAAGGATGGCCGGAAAACGGCCCGAAACGGCGCAGGGGCCGGATTGTCGTCGAACTGGCGCCGGCTCCGGTCCTGGACCGCGGAACCGGCCGGGTCGGCGCCGCTGGTCCGATCAGGCCACCGAGCGGCGCAGCCGTCGCAGCAGGGCGTCGAAGATCTCGGTCAGCTCCCGCGACTGGCTGCCGAAGGCGTGCAGCGGGGCCCGCTCGTGGTGGGCGGTGTTGACGATCACCCGCTGGGGGATCGCCGGCTTCCACACCGACTTCGTCGACACCATCTTGCCGAGCTCGGCGATCCGGTCCTGGGCGTCGGCCGACACGGCCGGCACCCGATTGAGGATGACGCCGGCCAGATCGAGCTCACGGTTGTGGTTGCTCCAGACGTCCTCGATCAGGTCGAGGACCGGGTTGACGCCTCGGAGCCCGAACACGGTCGGCTCGACGACCAGGAGGGCCGCCGAGGCCGCAGCGAGGCCGTTGGAGGTGTTCAGGCCGAGCGAGGGGGCACAGTCGATCAGCACGAGGTCGTAGTCGCCGGTGACGCCCTTCAGCGCCCTGGCCAGGCGTCCGGCGCTGTTCTCACGCCTGGCGTCGGCCTCCCGCTCGGTCAGGTCACCACAGGCCGGCAGGAGCCAGATGTCCTCGCCCCAGCCGGAGCGGACGATCATCGGGCCGGCCACGCCGTCGCGATTGGCCTTGATGGCATCGCCGGTGCCGAGGTTCGACAGCGACGGGTCGACGCCGAGCGCCCAGGTGGCGTTGGCCTGGGCGTCGAGATCGACGACCAGCGTCTTGAGGCCGGCGGCCCAGGCGGCCGAGGCGAGGCCGAGGGTCACCGTGGTCTTGCCGACCCCACCCTTCTGGTTCAGCACCGCGACTGACGTGGTCATCTACTCCCCTTGCTCTGCAACCGGCATGAGGCCCCCGCTGGGGCTGCAGGACATGGTAGGGGTGGCGATCGTCGTCGCCATCGATGGGCTACGGCCGCCGGCCCGCCGGCCCGGTCTGTCCGGGGTTTGCGACCCCCGTCGACCCGCTCAGAGAGCGAGGTTCGTGCGGCTCCCGTCGGGGCGGTCCTGGGGGCGGAGATTGATTACGTTCTCCCCGTTCCGCTCCTCGACAACGGCCCGCAGGCGGGCGATCTCGGCCTCGTTCTCGTCACGCCGGCGTCGGGCGGCGGTGAGGGCGCCATCTGCCCGGGCGATCAGGCTCCGCAGATTGGCCAGCTCGGCCACCAGGCGAGGATCGGGCTCGGCACCGGTGACCGCCGGGGCCGGTTCGGCCGGCGGCTGGTAGGTGCCTTCCTCGATCTCGGCCCGGAGCGCAAAGAGATCGTTGACGGCCTGCGTTCGCTGCCGTTCGATCTTCCTGCGGCTCTCGACGAGCTTCTTGACCACCTTCTGGTGCCGCCGGTCGAGGATCCTGAGAAGGATCAGCCCGATCGCGATGCCGATAATCAGACCGATTACCAGTTGAGGGATGTCCATGGGGGCGCTCCGCCTCGTGGTGCGAATGGGGGAGAATGACAGCGGCGTGATGTCAGACCGTGTTGAAGTGTAGTCAACCGTTAGCAAGCTGACCACAGAAACTTGACGATGCAGCAATGAGTCCTGTGGCCCTGAGGAACGGGGAGCACCTCCCGCTATCCTAGACCGGTTGGTGGATCATCCGGCCGGGGTCTCGAGGGCATCCCCGACGCCGATGAACAGCGAATCCTGGGCCGATTCCTGCTTCCCCGCCAGCCAGTGCCGTCGACAGCGAAGGTCGTAGGTGACCCGGCGGGGCTCGGCCGGTGCCGCATCCGTGTCGCCGACGACCTTCAGATCGCCCTCGTACACCTGGACGCCGTTGACCAACCTGGCATTGTGGGTGGCCCTGGCGCCGCACCAGCACCGGGCCTCGACCTGGATCTGCGAGCGCTCGTCTGCGACCTCCAGCAGCCGCTGGCTGCCCGGGAACAGGAACCCCTGGAATGACGTCAACAGCCCGAACGCATAGACCTCGATGTCCAGCTCGTCGACCAGGCGGGCCAGCTGATCGATCTGGCCGGGATGGTAGAACTGCGCCTCGTCACAGATCACGGCGTGGATGCCGCCGCTCCGCTCGGCGTGGGCCTGGGCCACCAGCCGATGCAGATCGACCGTCGCATCGATCACGGTCGCCTCGGCCGACACCCCCAACCGGCTCGACACCACGCCTTCCCGTCGGTCGAGCTGGGTGATCAGCAGGCACGAGAGGCCACTCTTGGTCAGGTTGTGGTGGATCTGCAGGGCCTGGGTCGACTTCCCCGACCCCATCGTTCCGAAGAAGAAGCGCAGCTCGGCCATCCGACGAAGCTACTGGCCCGGACCCGCTCGGGCACTCCTTCGGCCGTGCCCATCGGGCTGGCGGCCGGCGGCGGACTCGGACCGGCGGACCACGACGGGGTACGCTGATCGACGCAGCCGCCACGAGCAACGATGACGCAGGATCAGCGAACGAGACCGGGCGATGCCGGACGCACTCCCCCACCCCGGACCGGGCCGGTCGGGTGGTTCGGACGACCCCTCCACCTCGAGGTCAGGACCCCGTTCGAGCATCGGAGCCTCCGGCGCTCACCCCTGTGGCGTGGCGACGGCATCCCCGCCGGACGGGGACGCCCGCTGCTGCTGATCCCCGGCTTCCTCGCCGGACGCCACAGCGTGAGCTCGGTCGCCCACGTCCTGGCCGCCGCCGGCTGGGCGGTCGAGACCGCCTCGGTCGGCCGCAACTCGGGTCCGGCCTACGTCGGGGTCGACGCCGCCGCCGCCGACCTCATGCGCATGTACGAGACCTTCGGCCCGGTGACCATCGTCGGCCACAGCCGGGGCGGACAGTTCGCCAGGGTCCTCGCCGTCCGTCAGCCGTCGGCCGTCGCCCAGGTCATCGCCGTCGGTTCACCGCTGCTGGTCAAGTATCCCGAGATCGCCGTCGTCAAGTTCCCGGTCAGCCTCCTCGATCGGGGCTGGCGGGCCGGTGCCTTCGGCGAGGTCCACCCCGATCGAGAGCTGGCCGTCGACCTCGACCGATCGGCGACGTTCCCGACCGGGATCGACTTCGTGTCGATCTACTCCCGGTCGGACGGCATCGTCGACTGGCGCAGCTGCATCGAGGGGGCGGCGGTCGCCATCGAGGTGGTGGCCTCCCACCGGGGCCTGGTCCGCGGCGTCGCCGGCATCACGGCGATCGGTCGAGCGCTCGCCCGCCAGGACGGTGCACCGCTGACGGCGCGGGGCTGACGAACCGCCCGGCCCCGGGGCGACGAGGTGCGAGAGGCACGAGGCGGAGGCGATCAGCGGGCTCAGGCCGTCGAGCGCTCGATCAGCTCCTCGATCTTGACCGCGAGGCCGTCGGCGTCGTTCGCCCCGATCACCTCGTCGGCCGCCGCCTTGGCGTCGTCGGTTGCGTTGGCCATCGCATAGCCACGACCGGCCCACCGGAGCATGGCCAGGTCGTTGTGGTTGTCGCCGAAGCTGGCCACCTCGGACGGGTCGATCGACAGGTCGCGGGCAAGCAGTTCGAGCGCCGTCGCCTTGGTCACCAGCCCGGCCGCCAGCTCGACGAACCGCAGCCCCGAGTAGCTCGGCGCCGCCCGCTTGCCGACCGCAGCGCTGACCCGGGCGAACAGCTCGTCGATGTCGAGGGTGAGGTCGTACACCAGGATCTTCTGGACCTTCTGCCAGCGGGCGACCGACTCGTCGAAGGCGTCGAGCACGTCGTCGACCGGTTCCTGATCGGGCACGACGGGCACGACGTGCTCGAAGCCGCGCTCGAAGGCGACCGTGTCCTCGAGCTCGAGTGCGAACCCGGCCTGTGGCAGGCGCTGGCGCAGGAGGCCGAGCAGGTCGCGGGTGACCTCGTGATCCATCCAGAAGCCGCGGATCAGTTCGTCGCGCCCGAGGTGGCGGGTGACCGCCCCGTTTGCGAAGACCCAGTACTCGCGGAGCTCGACCTGCTCGATGACGTCGCCGGCGATCAGCAGTGGGCGTCCGGTTGCCGGCACGACGTGGATGCCGGCGTCGGCTGCGGCGATCAGCGCCTCCTTGACCCGGGACGACAACGAGCCGTCGCTGCGCAGCATCGTGCCGTCGATGTCGGTGGCGATCATCCGAACCCGGCCAGGCCGCGGGGTCGTCGTCATCCGCCCGGAGCGGGGGTGTCGATGGCGTCGGCGGACCGTTCCGCCGCCCGCCGCATGCGCTCCCAGAGCCGCTCGACGTGGATCCGCTCGGTGGTCTCGACGCCGATCGAGACCCGGACCATCCAACGACCGTCGAGGACCGACGGGGTCAGGTAGGCATCGCCGGACGAGTTCACGTCGTCGACCCAGGCCAGCGTGTGTCGGTCGAGCGTGTCACCCTCGACCTCGCCGCCGGCCGCATCGCCCGGATGGTGGCGGACGCAGACGGTCTGCAGCGGCACCGGGGCGACGACCTCCCAGCCCGGTGCAGCCTCGACCTGCTCGGCCAGCCACCTGGCGTTGTCGAGGTCGCGACGGACGCGCGCCCGCACCGACTCGATCCCGTCGAGGCGTAGGTGGAACAGGAGCTTCAGCGAGCGGAACCGGCGACCGAGCGGCAGCCCCCAGTCCCGGTACTGGGTGACCTCGCCGTCGCGACTCGACCGCAGGTACGACGGGTTGGTCGACATCACCCGAACGAGGTGCTCGACGTCGCGCACGTAGTACAGCGACGTGTCGAGGATCGTGCCCATCCACTTGTGGGGATTCCACGTGACCGAGTCGGCACCCTCGACGCCGTCCCACAGGCGCCGACACTCGGGCACCAGCATGGCGGTGCCGGCCATGGCCGCATCGACGTGGACCCAGGCCCCGTGCACCGCCGCGACCTCGACGATGGCCGCCACCGGGTCGAACGCGGTGGTGCCGGTGGTGCCGACCGAGGCGATGACCGCGGCCGGCACCCGTCCGGCATCGGCGTCGGCCCGCATCGCCGCGGCCAGGGCGTCCGGGTCCATGGCGTAGGCGTCGTCCTCGTCGACCACCCGGAGGTGGTCGGCTCCGAAGCCGGCCAGCAGCGCGGCCTTGCGGACCGACGAGTGGGCCTGGGCGGTGGTGTAGACGACCGGTGGGGCGCCTCCGGCGTCCGGCATGCCGCCCCGTGCCTGGGCGTGTTCGGTCGCCCGCTCCCTCGCGGTCAGCAGGGCGACCAGGCAGGCGGTCGATGCGGTGTCCTGGATCGTACCGGACCAGGCGTCCGAGAGCCCGGTGAGCTGACGCATCCAGTCGCACACCACCTCCTCGACCTCGGTCAGCGCCGGCGAGCTCTCCCACGAGATCCCGAGGCTGCCGAGCCCGGAGGAGGCGAGGTCGCCGAGCACCGACGACAGGGCGGCGTTCGAGGGGAACCAGCCGAAGTGCATCGGGTGCTGGACCTGCGTGACCCCCGGGACGACCACCCGGTCGAGCAGGTCGAGCAGCTCGTCGATCTCGACGGTGCCGTCGGGGAGCTCGGCCGGGAGGCCGGCGGCCACCTCACCCGGTCCGGTGCGGGCCAGGACCGGGCCGTCGGCGAGGCCGGTCCGGTAGTCGGCGATCCAGTCGATCAGTTGGTGACCGGCTCGCCGGAAGTCCTCTGGCGTCATGGCCGACAATCTACCGGCGGGCCACCGGCCCGATCGCCACCGGCGGGCCACCGGCCCGATCGCCACCGGCGGGCCCCGGGGCTACCCCGCGGGCTGCTCGGCGTCGAGCGACGGCTCCGACGGGCGGCCGTCGCCGGTCAGGGCTCGGGCCTGGGCCACCCACCCCTCACGCTCCACCCGGCCGGGCACGCCGGGCAACTGCGACGACAGCTCGTCTGCCGCGGTGTCGTCCAGGCCGGCGAGCTGATCGAAGCGCCAGATGCCGAGCTCGTTGAGCGTCTGTTCCATCACCGGCCCGATCCCGTTGATCGCCTGCAGATCGTCAGGCGGGGATGGCCCGTCGCCGACGGCGGCCGACGGCCCGGGCTCGGCCGCCACGTCCGCTCGGCCGGTGCCTGCGACGTCGGCTGCGGTGTCTGCGGTCTCGGCTGCGGCTGCGTCGGCGGCGGCCTTGGCCATCTTCCTGGCCCGCCGCTTGGCCTCCTTCTTGGCTTCCTTGCGCTCGGCCTTGATCCGCTTGCGTCGCTCGCGCTCGCGATCCTCGCCGGCCGATTCACCGTCGGCGGCATGCCCGTTTGTCGTCGGACCGGATGCGCCCCCGCGCCTCGCCAGGCGGTCCTCCAGGACCAGGATGATGTCGTCCCGCTTGGCGATGAGCGCCTCGACGGCCTCGACCCTGGCCTCGGCCACCGAAACCGCGGCCCGGTCCCGATCGGCCGCTTCGGTGAGCACCCCGACCTGGCGGCTCAGGTCTCGTTCGCGCTCGGCCCCGGCCGCAACCGTCGCCGCCAGCCGCTCGACCTCGTCGCTGCGGGCCTCGAGCTCGGCGTCGACCCGTTCGAGCTCGCGCAACCTCGCCTCCCTGGCGGCGAGTTCCCGCTCGAGGTCGGCCGTCCGACTGGCGGTCTTGGCCGATGCCAGCTCCAGCTCGTCGACGTCGCCGGCTCGAACCCGGAGCGCCGCCATCTCCCGTTCCAGCTCCCGCTGGACACCGTCGGCCTCACTCACCTGTTGCCGCAGGTCGCCGATCTCGGCATCGAGGTCGATCGCCCGATCGGCCTCCGGCTGCAACCGCGCCACCTCCGCTCGCAGGTCGGCCGCCTGGCCCTCCATCGGCTTGAGGGCGGAGATCCGCAGGCGGAGCCGCTCGGACTCCGCCTCACCGCGGAGTCGGGTCTGGCGGGCAACCGTCGACAGGCGCCGCCGATCGAGCCACCACAACACCAGCAGAGCCGCGCAGGCGACGCCGAGGCCGACCGCCAGCCACCCTCCGTCGAGCGTCCAGTCCATCGCCGAGGTCCTTTCCGTCCCACCCGCTGCCGCTTGCCCCACGATCGGCCGATCCGCCGGGCCGTGGCTCAGCCTGACCGCTCCGACGGCGCGGCGGAGACCGGTGGCGACGGCGCGGACCACCGATGAGGGCGCCCGCATCGCATCCGAAGTGGTCCCGACCGTCGGCCGGACGGATGTGTCAGAGCTGAATGATCCGAATGTAGTCGACCTCGAAGGTGGCACCGGTCGATCCCACCGCACCGGGGGCCAGCGGGCCAGGACGACCACCGAGGGCGAGGTTGACCTTGATCTCCCGGATCGTCCCGTCGAAGGGGGCCGGGTAGCCCTGGAGGGTGTCGGCGGCGTCGACGGCGAACGCCGGCCGCCCGTCGAGAGACCACCGCAGGCGCCCGTCGATGCCGTAGTCGAACCGGACGGTGTGCCAGGCGGCGCTGAAGTTCTCACCGCCCCAGACCCCCTGGTTCTGGAGGCGGTGGCGGCCGTCCGGTCCGGCGTAGTGCATGCTGAACATGGCCCGGGTCGGATCCTCGGCGGTCATGACCTCGAGGAAGTCGAGCTCGCCGCCGGCGGGCCAGGACCCGGCCCAGCTCGACGCCCACACGGCGGGCCACAGCCCACCCTGGTCGTTCGGGTCGGCCGGGGTCAGCTTGACCCGGAACTCGATCGCCTGGCCTGGCGAGAACGTCACGCCGCGGCTGCGGATCATCCCGGAGCTGACCCGCCTGGTCGAGCCGTTCGGGCACGTGACGGTCTCGGTGCGAGCCGTCAGGACCAGCCGGCCGCCGGTCACCGCCACGTTGTCCGGCTGGTAGCACTGCAGCTCGTTGTTGCCGTCGCCGTAGGTCGAGTGCTCCCGTCGCCAGGTGGCGGTGTCGAGGCGGTCGAAGTCCTCGGACCACACCACGGTGCCGCTCGTCCCCCCACCTCCACCGGACGGCCGGGTCGAGGCCGTCGAGGTGGTCGGCGCCGTCGTCGTCGTGGTCGGTGCGGTTGCGGTCGTTGTCGGTCGAACGGTCGTCGATGGCCGGACGATGGTCGTCTGGCGGGCCGTCGTCGTCGGCCGGGAGGACGTCGGGTCCGGGCCGGTCGTGGTCGACGGGGGTGGCGTGGTCGGACGACGGGGCGAGCTCCCCGTCCGATCTGTTGTCGCCGTCGAGTCGGAGCCGGTGGTCGACGGGGCCACGGCGGCCGATCGGGTCGTCGCCGGCGACCGGTCGGTGGCGGTCGACGATGGCGCCGCCGTCGACGATGGCGCTGGCGTTGCGACGCCCGCCGCGTCCGGGGTCCCGTCGCCGCCCGACGTCGGTGCGGTCCCACCGGTGCCCTGGTCCTCGGGCTCGGATTCTGCCGCCGAGACCGCAGCGGCGGCCCCGTCGCCCGTTGCGGCGTCCGCCGGCGACCCGGTGACCACCAGCGGCTCGGCCGGCATCGTGTCGGCCGGGGTCGCAGCCGGTGCGATCGCGGTGGTGGCCGGCCCGGTCAGGACCCGTTGACGGTCGCCTGCCGTCGATCGGAGCCCGGTGTCCTCACCGCTGCGCAGGGTGATGAGCGCGACCGCACCCAGGGCCACCGCCAGTACCAGGGCGATGGCGATGGCCGGATCGATGCGGGTGCGTCCACGACCGGCCACCGCAGCGACGGTCGGCGGCGAGACGGCGCCCGAGTGCTCGAGCAGCCGGACACCTCCGCTGGATCGCGGCTCGGAGCGGGGGTCCTGGCCGTCACCGATCAGCCGGGAACGGGTGAGCTTGGTCGTCTGGGGTGTTGGCACCACTCCACCTGGGTGTGCATGAACCGTCGACGAACAACCCGGAACGGGGGCCGGGGTGACGTTGGACGGTGCGGGCTCGCGGGTGTCGCAGGCGGGGTGCGGACGACGACCAGGGTAACCATTCCGTCATCAAAATGCAACAATAGTCTCAGGGGGAGAACCAGACGAGCCGGCCCATCGGGGCCGGCTCGTCGATGCGTGTGCACGGTGGCCCGGATGGGCCGGTCGCTCAGCGCCGCATCAGCAGCTGCAGGACGTACCAGAACATCAGCATGACCGAGCCGAAGAGGCCGACGGCGGCGCCGACGTAGGCCCACTCGGGGTACTGCCGGATGATCGCCTGGGTCTGGTACAGGATCGAGGCGCCGGCGAGGCCGATCATCGCAACCGAGAAGATCGGGCCGAGGGTGAAGCCGAAGACGACGCCGGCGACGATCAGACCGAGGGCGGCGATGCCGCCCCACATGATCAGCGGCCGGAGGAACGACAGGTCCTTGCGGGTGGTCATGGCCACAACGGTGAGGGCCGCGAACCCGACGAGGGTGATGAGGGCGGCCGAGGTGACCGTCGCCGTGCCGTTGCCGTCGTAGACCCGGAACACGTAGTAGAGGAACGGGGCGAAGATGACGGCCTCGGCCGCAGCCATGGCGAAGAGGGCCCCGTACTGGGCGCCGGTATTGCCGAGCTGGTGGGCCGAACGGGAGGCGATCATGTTGACGATGGCGAAGCCACCGAGGATCAGGAGCCAGGCGACGCCGCCACTGCTGGCCAGGAAGTCGTACAGGCCCTCCGCGAGCCCGATGGAGAAGAAGAGCGCCTCGATCGCGATGAAGGCGACGATGGCGAGGGCGAGGTGCTGATAGACGCGGACCAGGAACCGTGATCGGGTGTCCTCGTCTGCGTGGATGACCGGGGTCTGCGTAGGTTGCGGATAGGCCATGGTTTCGGGTTGCCTCCACGAAAGACATGGTCGCCACGGATCGGGCGACCGTCGACGCATCCAGCTGCGCCTGCAGCTGGTACGAACACCAGTCTACACCACCGGCATTCCCGGGAGTTCTCACTGTGGGTGGCGGCCCGACGACGGCCGCCGACACGACTTTCCCAGCAATTCCCACTTTGGTCGCCGTTTCCGCTACGTTGAGAGGCATGGCGCTTGATGACCTGCTGGTCGATCCGTCACAACAGGCCAACCCGGCGAGCCACGCCCACCAGATGGCCGCAACCAAGCTGGCCTCGGTGTCCCATCGCTACACCACGAACCGGCGGGCGGTCGTCGATGCGCTCCTGGCCCTGCCCGGCCCGGCCACGATCGCCGAGGTCCTGAGCGCAGGCGAGGGGCTGGCCCAGAGCTCGACCTACCGGAACCTGGTCGTCCTGGAGCAGGTCGGCGTCGTCCATCGCATCGTCACCTCCGACGTCCACGCCCGGTTCGAGCTGACCGAGGAGATCACGGGCGAACACCATCACCACCTGATCTGCGAAGGCTGCGGCATCATCATCGACGTCTGCCTCGATGCCGCCGTCGAGCATGCGCTCGAGGTCTCGCTCGGGCGGGCGGCCGAGGACAACGGATTCGAGGGACGGCATCACCGGGTCGACCTGGTCGGCTTCTGCCGGTCCTGTCGCTCCTGAGCGACCCGACCATCGCCTGACCGACCGGACGCTCAGCCGGCTCCGGCGTGCCGCCAGTCGCCGACGATGTCGGCGGCGATCCGCGAGGCGACGGCGTCGACCGGGAGTTGCAGGCCGCCACACACGAGATCGGGGAACACGGCGCTGTCGGCCAGGCGGATGCCCGGCCGGTCGAACAGTTCGCCGAATCGTCCCGGCTCGGCGGAGACGACCGCATCGGCACGGCCCTCGGGGCCGATCGGGCACGTCGCCGCCGGGTGGGCGTAGGGTCCCGGCTGCGACGCGATCAGCCGATCGACGGCCTCGGGGTCGAGGTCGGCCAGGGTCGCCAGCGGTCGTCCGCGATCATCGAGGTGGACCTCCGCCACCACCTCGTCGACCGGTGCCGAGGCCAGCCACCCGGCCACCGTTCGCACGCCGGCCCGCAGCCGCTGGCGATCCGACGCCGTCGTCAGCTGGCCGGTCACGACGTCGGGATCGGCCTCGTCGGCCCGGGGCGTCAGCGAGCCGGTCGACGTGACCACCATCAGCCCGACGGCCACCACCGCGAGGGGCGGGCCCGGGTGGTCGACCGGCGTCACCCGGTCGATGACGACGGCCTGGAGATCGCCGACCCGGTCCGGCCCCGAGCTCCACCGGACCACGGTCGACACCACCGCCGGCTGAGCCCGCAGCCGCTCGGCGTCGTCCGGGCGGTCCCGGGCGACCAGGGTGAAGGCGTACGACGGGTGGTCGCGGAACCGTCGGCCG
Source organism: Actinomycetota bacterium (assembly GCA_039195375.1). Classification (GTDB taxonomy): domain Bacteria; phylum Actinomycetota; class Acidimicrobiia; order Acidimicrobiales; family SZUA-35; genus JAHELU01. Next base: position 68,019 of record JBCCVL010000001.1, on the reverse strand, counting down.
ATCGGTCGCCCGGTGAGGCCCGAGCGGGCGACGATGGCCGGCGTCCCGATGGCGCCGGCGCAGACCACGACGAGCGGGGCCTGGATGACCCCCGCCCCGTCCAGCTCGACGGCATGGGGTCGACGATCCGAACCGGGCACGATGCGCGTCACCGGTGCTCCGGTCAGCACGGTCGGCGTTGCACCCGAGCCGTTCGAGCCAGTCCGACGCCTGACCTCAGCAGCCTCGGCCTCGGCGTCGACGGCGGTGGCGGTGGCGGTGGACAGATGCACGTCGGCCGCGGTCACCCGCCGGTCGCCAACCGCCGACAGCTCAGCCGCCAGCACCCCGAGCCGGTCGGCGTCTCGGGAGGCCCCGCCACGAGGCATCCCGTCGTCGACCGCGGCTCGGGCGACGGCCTCGGCGATCGGCCCCGGCTCGACCAGACGAACCGGCCAGGCGGCCCTGGCCCGTTCGAGCCACGGAGCCAAGTCATCGCCGTCCCAGCCGGTGCAGCCCCACTCGTCGGCCCATCGCTGGTAGTCGGCTCGGTCGCCGGAGGTCAGCAGCATCCCGTTGACCGCCGACCCGCCGCCGAGACCCCACCCCTGGCGGTACGCCCGTCTCGGCCCGCCCGGCCGATCCCGGACCTGCAGCCCCGGTCGGAGCCACTCGGTCTCCCCCGAGGCGGCGACGAGGTCGAGACCCCGGAGCGAGGGTGGTCGCGGCGCCCCTGGCCCGGCCTCGACGACGACCACCCGACGCCCCTCGGCCGCCAGTCGGGCGGCGACGGCGGCGCCCGCCGGACCCGAGCCGATCACCACCACATCGGCTTGGCCGGGCACCGATCCCATCGCCGGCCAGGCTACCGAGCGCAATCGGGACACCGAAGATCGTCCGCTCGGCGCCGGCCGTCGCCGATCAACCGGACCGTCGGTCGTCCTCGAGCGCGGCGACGGCCTTGGCCAGCCGCGTCGCCCGTGTCGCCTCGCGCTTGGCCGAGTAGAGCGAGTAGAGGATCGAGCGCTTGGCCGAGTTCGAGCGAGCCTCGTAGGCCGCCCTGGCCTCCGGGGACGCCCGCAGCGCCTCCTCCAGGTCGTCGGGGACGATGAGCGCATCGACCGGCTCGAGCAGCGACCACGCACCGTTGGCCTTGGCCACCTCGACGGCGCGCCTCCCGGCCTCGGTCATCAGACCGGCCCCGGTCAGCTCGACGATGTAGCCCTTGTTGACCTTCGACCACACGCTTCGTGGCCTGCGGGGGGTGAAGATCTGCCGGTAGCGGGTCTCGTCGAGTGGCTTGACCTTGCTGTCGATCCAGCCGAAGCACAGCGCCTCCCGGACAGCGTCCTCCCAGCTGAGCTCCCGCCGGCCGCTCGACGCCCGGTCGTAGATCAGCCAGACGCCGTCGGCGGTCTCGTGGTTGTCCTCCAGCCACGAGCGCCATGCGGCCCGAGTCCTCGGATAGGTCTCGCCAAGCGACGACTCGAACGACGACACGACTTCCTCGGCTTGCTCGGGCAACGGGTGGGCGGCGGGGTGCCGCGACCCTAGCAGGGCACCGGAACACCGGCCGCCGAGGTCGACCGGCGACGAGCAACGGGAATACGAGGCGCCGGTCGGTGGTTGGCCCGCCATGTCCTCGACGTCCCCATCGACCCCCGGTGTTGCGCCCGGCCTCCGTCGCCTCATCCTCCCTGCGGTGGTCCTGATCGGCGGTGCCCTCGCCGTCGTCGCCTTCCTCGGCGGTTCCGACACCGAGACCGACCCGGTCGATTTCGACGTCGCCACCATCGAGAGCGGCGAGGCCAGGGACTTCGGGCCGGCCCCGGAGAGCCCGGACGACCCGTGGAGCGAGGACACGGTCGAGTCGTACGAGCAGATCATCGCCGCCCTCACCGTCAACGCCATCCCGAACGCCCAGATCAACGAGCTCGCCGACTCGGGGGATCCCCGGCTGGCCTGGCCGCTGGCCGACCTGCTCCGGTTCGTCGGCCCCGGTGAGCCGACCGAGGTCATCGCCGGCGCCACCCAGCGGCTCGTCCCGTCGCTCCAGATCGACAGCTTCGCCCCCTGGGGCTCGGTGGTCGACCAACTCCTGGCGTGGGACGTGCCGACGCCGGCCCAGTACTTCGACATGAAACAGGCGCTGTACGGCCAGGTCGAGCCGAAGTGGGGTGAGCTGTTCGAGGCAGACGCCGACATCGACTGGCGCCTCGTCGGCTGGGGTGGGGTCGGCATCGACGACCGCGAGTTCGGGCTGAACGGCCCATGCAACTGCATCCCGGCCCTGGACGAGCCGGGCGTGACCCCGGCCGACGAGGGCGACTGGTACCCGGACGACGCCATCGTGTTCGGCGTCGTGATCAACGACGAGGCCAGGGCCTACCCGAAGAACATCATGGAGATCCACGAGATGGTGAACGACACCCTCGGTGGACGTGACATCGCCATGCCCTACTGCACGCTCTGCGGGTCGGCCCAGGTCTACCTGACCGACGAGCTGCCGACCGAGCTGTCCGAGGAGTTCGGGCGCCCGGTCCTGCGCACGTCCGGCCTGCTGACCCGGTCGAACAAGATGATGTTCGAGCGGGAGAGCCGCTCGTTCGTCGACACCTTCACCGGCCGGGCCACCTCCGGACCGCTCGGCGATGCCGGAGTGGTGTTCGACCAGGTCTCGGTCGTGACCAGTACCTGGGCCGACTGGAAGGCCTCCCATCCCGACACCACGATCATCGCCGAGGACGGCGGGATCGGTCGCAGCTACGAGCTCGACCCGCTGGGCGGCCGCGACGACAACGGCCCGATCTTCCCGATCGGCGACGTCGACCCACGCCTGCCGGTGCAGGAGCCCGTGCTCGGACTCATCACCGACGATGGCCAGGCCATCGCCGTGCACGTCGAAGCGGCGGCCAACGTGCTCAGCGGCGGTCGGGAGCAGCTCCGGATCGAGGGCTTCGAGATCCGCCTCGACGGCAGCGGCATCCGGGCCCGCCGTGACGGCGCCGACGCCGGCGGGCACCAGGCGTTCTGGTTCGCCTGGAGCCAGTTCCATCCCGACACCCTGATCTGGCCGCTCGACTTCGAGTAGGCGGCACCGTCGACGGGCCCGACGACCGGCCGATCGGCCCGCCCCGTTCGCTCAGAACGTGCCGAGGGACCCGATGACCCGGGTGGTGAGCAGATGATTGAGCACCAGCGAGGCGAGGGCGACCATCAGCCACTGCAGGCCTCGGGTCTGCCACACGAAACGGCCGGGGAGTCGCACCCGGTCGCGGACCAACAGATCGGCGGCATCGACCCGCCTGGTCAGGGCCCAGCCGGCCAGCCACAACGCCGCCCCACCGGCCAGGAGCGCCCGGGGCAGAACCGACAGATAGAGCCTGGCCAACTCGTTGAGGCGATACGGAACGGGGTGGACCGTGCCGAGGTCGTCCGGGTCGAAGAAGACCTCGTTCTCCTCGCCGACGAAGGGCTGCCGGGAGGTGGCGGCCCCCTTTGCGGTGATCAGGTCGGCTCGCACGTCGATCGACGAACCGGTGGCGATCATGGCCCCGTCGCAGACCCAGCGATCGCCGGACCGGACGTCCTCGGCCTCACACCCGACGACGACGTGCTCACCGGAGCCGCTGAAGGTGTCCGACCAGTCGATCAGCAGCCCGACCCGGGACACGGTGATGGACACGCCGACGACCAGCAACACGGCAACGACGACCGGGAGGACGTAGGGGCGGACGAGATCGGGGATGGCCCGGGCGGCGATGGCGTCGACCCGCGACGCGATCGTCGAGCGGGCCCATCCGGGCCGAACGTCCACCTGCATGGGGCCACTCTAGATCGGCCCCGGGACCACTCGACAACCACCCTCAAGCAGCGCGGCCCGAGCCACACCCGACCTGACGGGACCGGGCGGGTGCTGGGTAGTCTGGGGCGCTCGTCGCCAGACGAAAACGACACACGTGACGGGAGGGGGTGAGTGATGACCAGACGACTGACCGAGTTCAGCCACGGCGCCGGTTGAGCGTGCAAGCTCGCTCCTGACGAGCTGGCGCAGGTCCTGCGCCACCTGCCCCCGACCGACGACGACCGACTCCTCGTCGACGCCTCAACCGGCGACGACGCCGCCGTGTGGCGCCTCGACGACGACCGGGCTCTCATCTTCACTGCCGACTTCATCACCCCGCTCGTCGACGACGCCGAGGCCTGGGGTCGGATCGCTGCGGCCAACTCCGTGTCCGACGTCTATGCCATGGGCGGTCGACCGCTGCTGGCGATCAACCTGGTGGCCTGGAACCGCGACGAGCTGAGCCCGGACCTCCTCGGCGAGGTGCTCGGCGGTGCAGCTGCGGTGGCAAAGGCCGGCGGGTTCGTGATCGGCGGCGGGCACACGGTCGACGACCCCGAGCCGAAGTTCGGACTCGCCGTCATCGGCGAGGCCCATCCCGACCGGCTGCTGACCAACGCCGGGCTCCGGCCCGACCAGACGCTCATCCTGACCAAGCCGCTCGGCATCGGCGTGGTGTCGACGGCGGTCAAGGCCGGGCGGGCCCCCGAGACCCTGGTCGACGACGCGGTCGACTCGATGACCCGACTGAACGACGAGGCCGCACGGGTGGCGATGGCGGCCGGCGCAACCGGCGGGACCGACGTGACGGGCTTCGGCCTGCTCGGCCACCTCGGCCGGGCGGCCAGGGAGTCGGCGATCGACGCCGAGCTCGACCCGGGGGCCGTGCCGATCCTCGACGGGGTCAGGGACCTGGCCGCCGACGGCCTGATCCCCGGCGGCTCCCGCCGCAACCTCCGGTCGGTCGAGGCACAGCTCGAGGCGGTCTCGGCTGACGAGCTCGACGTGTTGCTGCTGGCCGACGCCCAGACGTCGGGCGGGCTGGTGTTCGGCGTCGACCCCGATCGGGCCGACGGTGTGGTCGCGGAACTGGCCGGGTCCGGTCACCGGGCCGCCATCATCGGCCACACCCGGGCCGGCGACGGTCGCCTGCTGCTGACCTGATCGGGCCGGACCGGCGGCCGGGCCGGCTCAGTCCTCGGCCAGGCGGCGGCCCCGCTGCTCGACCTCGTGGCGGGCCCGGTCGACGTCGACGGTGGTCACCTCACCGTCGACCACCACCGGCCGGCCGGCGACCCAGACGTCGGTGACGTGGCGGGACGACCCGGCGAACACGAGCAGCGTCAGCAGGTCGAGCCGGGGGGTGAAGGCCGGCTGGTCGAGATCGACCCGGACGATGTCGGCCCAGGCCCCGGGGCGGAGCTCGCCGACGTCGTCGAGCCCGATCGCCCGCGCCCCCGACCGGGTGGCCAGGTCGAGCGCAGTCGTTGCGTCCATGGCCTGCGGATCGTGATCGATGCCCCGGGCCAGCAACGGGGTGAGCTTCAGCTCCTCCCACAGGTCGAGGTCGTCGTTCGAGGCGACACCGTCGGTGCCGATACCGACGCCGACACCGTCGGCCAGCCAGTTGGCGACCGGGGCGATGCCCGAGCCGAGCTTGAGGTTCGACTGCGGGCAGTGGACGACGGCGGCCCCGGCCTCGGCCAGGAGCTTGCGGTCGTCGGCGTCGAGCCAGACCCCGTGGGCGGCCACGACCTTGGCCTCCAGCACACCGGCGTCGGCCAGGGCCATCGTCGCGGTGCGGCCATACCGCTCGAGCACGAGGTGGCGTTCGGCCTCGGTCTCCTCGAGGTGGATGTGGAACAGGGCGTCCCGCCTGGCGGCCTCGGCTGCGATCTCGCCGCACTGTTCGGGGGTCAGGTCGTAGACCGAGTGGGGGGCGAAGCCGACCGAGATCCGCTGGTCCGGGCGGTGGTGCTGGTCGTGGAAGGCGGCGATGGCCGCGACCCGGTCGCCGACGTCGCCGTCCGGCGACAGGGCGGCGATCACGCCAGGCGTGATGACCAGGCGGGCCCCGCTGTCGTCGACCGCGGCCACGACCCGATCCTCGAACAGGTACATCTCACACGAGGTCGTGACGCCGGCGGCCAGCATCTCGGCCGAGCCGAGGGTCATCCCCCACCAGGCGTCGTCCGGCGTCATCCGCCCCTCCCGAGGCCAGACGCCCTCCCGCAGCCAGCGGTGGAGCGGCAGCCCGTCACCGGCCGATCGCACGAGGGTCATCGGCGTGTGGGCGTGGGCGTTGACGAGGCCGGGCATGAGCAGGCCGCCGAGCCGACGGACCTCATCCGGGGCTCGACCGAGCTCGGACTCGGGGCCGACGGCGACGATGCGGCCGTCGGCGTCGATGTCGATGGCGCCGCCGTCGATCACCTCCCCCCGCCCCTCGGCGGGGATCACCACCTCGCCGACGAGCCGGACCGATGCGGCGCGGGGCGCCGCATCGGTCACAGCGTCTCCCCCCGGTCGAAGCGGACGACCCGCTCGTCGGTCACGAGCGCAGTGACCAGGTCGACGGGCGTCACGTCGAAGGCCGGGTTGACGCCCGGGGTGCCGGGAGGGGCGACCGGAACGCCCCGGACCGACGCCACCTCCTCCGGACCCCGATCCTCGATCTCGATGGCGTCGCCACCGGCGGTGTCGAGATCGACGGTCGACTCGGGGGCGACGACGAGGAACGGCACCCCGGCATGGGCAGCGCCGAGGGCCAGGCTGAAGCTGCCGATCTTGTTGGCGGTGTCGCCGTTGGCCGCCACCCGGTCGGCGCCGATCAGCACGACGTCGGCGGCGCCACGGGCCAGCAGGAACGGCCCGGCCGAGTCGACCAGCAGCCGGTGCGGTGCCCCCATCTGCTGCAGCTCCCAGGTGGTGAGGCGACCGCCCTGCAGCAGGGGTCTCGTCTCGACCGGGAGGGCCTCACCCAGCCGGCCCCGCTCGTAGAGGGTCTGGATGACGGCGAGCGCCGTGCCCCGCTCGACGGTGGCGAGCCCGCCGGTGTTGCAGATCGTCATGGCCCGGATCGGGGCGTCGCCGCCGACGAGCTCCCGGACCAGGTCGGCCCCCCGCTCCCCCATCGCCACCGACGCCGCCAGCTCCTCGTCACGGATCCGATCGGCCTCGGCCAGCAGCGCGTCGACGCCGCCGTCGGCCAACGGTGCCACCCGGTCGACCATGCGAGCGAGGTTCACCGCGGTCGGGCGGGCGTCGCGAATCGAGGCGACGGCCTCGTCGAACGCCGCCCGTTCGGAGGTCGGGTCGTGGACCGTGGCGGCCAGGGCGACCCCGTACGCGCCGGCAACGCCGAGGGCGGGGGCGCCGCGGACCGAGAGCCGCTTGATGGCGGCCACCAGGTCGGGGACCTCGGTGAGCCGCAGGATCTCGACCTCCTGGGGCAACTTGGTCTGGTCGACCAGCTCGATGGCGCCGTCGACCCAATCGAGGGTTCGCATCGGCGCCACCCTACTCGCCGTCGGTGGTGACCTCGGGGCTCGACCCGTAGCCGTCCGGCGAGGCCATCTTGTCGAGCACCGCGTCCATCTGGGCCGGCGTCAGCTCGGGCGGCTCGCCGAGGGCCAGGGCGGCCAGGTACTGGGCCGCCACCACCTCGACCTCGACGGCAACGGCGAGCGCCGAGTCGAGGTCCGGGCCGATGGCGATGCTGCCGTGATGGGCCAGCAGGCAGGCCCGGCGGCCATGGAGCGCGGCCAGGGCGTTGGCCGACAGCTCGGGGGTGCCGAACGTGGCATAGGGGGCGCAGCGGATGTCGTGACCGCCGGCGATCCCGACCATGTAGTGGACCGGCCCGATACCCCGGCCGTGGATCGCCAGGGCGGTCGCCGCGGTCGGATGGGCGTGGACGACGGCGCCGGCGTCGTCGCGGGCGGCCAGGATGTCGAGGTGGAACCGCCACTCCGACGACGGCCGCAGTCCGGGCTCGCGGTCGGTTCCGACGGTGGTCCAGGTGGTGTCGGGTCGGAGGTGGATCAGGTCGCCGGGTTCGAGACGGTCGTAGGGCCGCCCAGACGGGGTGATCACGATGCCGCCGCCGTCGCCATCATCGACCCTGGCCGAGACGTTGCCCGAGGTCCCGTGGTTGATACCACGCTCGTTCATCGCCACCGCCGTGGCGATCACCTGCGCCGCCAGGTCGACCAGCGGCCCGCTCACCCGGCGTCGCCGCCCCGACCCGAGAGCTCGACGGTGCGCCCGATGACGCGGTGGAGGGGATCGGTGACCTCGGTGATCAGGTCCATGATGTCGTCGGCGGACAGCGGTTCGGGACTGATCCCGGCGGCCAGGTTCGACACCACCCCGATCGATGCGTACCGCAGGCCGGCCTCGACGGCGAGCACCACCTCGGGGTAGCCGGTCATCCCGACCAGGTCGCCGCCGAGGCCGGCCATCATCCGGATCTCGGCCGGCGTCTCGAACCGGGGGCCGTCCGCCGTGCAGTACACCGCCCCGTCGGCCAGCTCGACCCCCTCGTCGGCGGCGGCCCGCCGCACGAGCGCCCGCAGGTCGGTGTCGTACGGGTCGCTCATGTCGGTGTGGACCACCGGTCTCGGCGCCGGGTCGCCGGCCACGATCGGGCGGGCCGTTCCGTCGAAGAACGTGGCCTCCCGACCGGAGGTGAAGTTCAGCACGTCGCTGATCAGCACGAGTGCGCCGGGGGCCAGGTCGAGGTTCATCGAGCCGCTGACCGCCGTGGCCAACACGTCGGTTGCGCCGACGGTCTTCAGGGCGGCGATGTTGGCCCGGTAGTTGATGGCATGGGGCGGGATCGAGTGGTCGGACCCGTGGCGGGGCAGGAAGCAGACGTCGCGGTCACGCCAACGGCCGGTGGTGACCCGGACGGGTCCTCCGAACGGCGTGTCGACCGCCTCGACGCGGCGGTCGACCAGCTCGGGGATGTCGTAGAACCCGCTGCCGGTGATCAGGCCGATCATCCGTCGACGGTCGTGCCCGCCGCCGACTCGGATGCGGCGGCGTCCCCACCACCGGACGGTTCGTCGTCCGGCTCCCCGCCGCCCGCCATCAGCAGTCCGACCTCCTCGCGGCTGGTCGTCTCCGGGTCGAGCATGGCGACGATCTCACCCTCGTAGATGACGGCGATCCGGTCGGACAGCGAGAAGATCTCGTCGAGCTCGGCCGACACCAGCAGTACGGCGTCACCCTCGTCCCGCGAGGCGATCAGTTGCTCGTGGATGAACTCGATGGAGCCGACGTCGACCCCTCGTGTCGGTTGGGAGGCGACGACGAGCCTGTTGTCGTGGCTCAGCTCGCGGGCAACGATCACCTTCTGCTTGTTGCCACCGGACAGCGACCCGACCGGGGTCTCGATGCTCGGCGTCCGCACGTCGAACCGCTCGACCAGCTCGGTCGCGTTGGCGTCGACCGCGTCGAAGCGGCGGACCCCGGTGCTGGCGAACGGCGGCCGGAAGTAGTCGGTGAGGACCATGTTGTCGGCGATCGAGTAGTTGCCGACGAGGCCGTCCCGTTCCCGGTCCTCGGGGATGTAGGCCACCCCGAGGTCGCGGACCCGTCGGGGATGCCCGGCGACCCGATGATCGCCGATCGTGACCGAGCCGCCGACGATCGGCCGGATCCCGGTGATGGCCTCCACGAGCTCCCGCTGACCGTTGCCCTCGACGCCGGCGACGCCGACGATCTCCCCCGAGCGCACCTGGAGCGTGGCGCCGTCGACGCTCATCTGGCGCCGGTCGTCTCGCACCTGCAGCGCGTCGACGGCCAGGATGACCTCGCCCGGCTCCCCGGCCGACTTCTCGACCTGCAGCACGACCGAGCGGCCGACCATCAGCTCGGCCAGCGACTCGGTGGTGGCGTCGGCGGTCTCGACGCTGCCGACCGACTTGCCCCGCCGCAGGACCGTGACCCGGTCGGTGACGGCAAGGACCTCCCGCAGCTTGTGGGTGATGAAGACGATCCCGACCCCCGAGGCGGCCAGGTCCCGCATGATGCCGAGCAGCTCGTCGGTCTCCTGCGGCGTGAGCACCGCGGTCGGCTCGTCGAGGATGAGCAGCTCCGCCCCCCGGTACAGCGCCTTCAGGATCTCGACCCGCTGCTGGATGCCGACGGGGAGGTTCTCGACGACGTCGCCCGGCTCGACGACCAGGCCGAAGCGCTGTGACAGCGCCCGGACCTCGTCCTCGGCGGCCCGGCGGTTGAGGAACCCGCCCCGGGTGGTCTCGGCCCCGAGAACGATGTTCTCGGCCACCGTCAACGGCGGCACCAGCTGGAAGTGCTGATGGACCATGCCGATGCCCCTGGCGATGGCCTCACCGGGACCGTCGGCCGTCATCTCCTCACCGCGGAGGAAGATCTGGCCCTCGTCCGGCTGGTAGATCCCGAAGATCATCTTCACCAGCGTCGACTTGCCGGCCCCGTTCTCACCGAGCAGGCCGAGGATCTCGCCGGGATGGACCACGAGGTCGACCTGGTCGTTTGCGACGACGCCGGGGAACCGCTTGGTCAGGCCCCTGGCCTCGATCAGCGGCGTTCCGGAGCTCTCGGTCGTGGTCACCGGCGCCTCCTCATCCCGGCTACTCCTTCTCGTACGGCTGGCCGATCGCCGCCGGCGGCCGGGTCCGCAGTCCGGCGACGGCGAGCACGGCGATCGTGAACACGAACGGGATCATCCCGAAGAACTGCGGCGGGATGTCGAAGGCCTGGCGGAACTGGAGCTGGGCCTGGAGAGCGTTGAAGAAGCCGAACAGCACCGCAGCCGACAACACGCCGAACGGCCGGTACCGGCCGAAGATCATGACCGCCAAGGCGATGAAGCCCTTGCCGTTGGTCATGCCCCGGTTGAACACCGATGCCGACTGCAGCAGGGCGAAGCCGGCCAGGCCGGCCAGCATGCCGGCGATCGCCAGGTTGCGGTAGCGGAGCAGGAAGACCCGGACGCCAACCGTGTCGGCGGCGCTCGGGTGCTCGCCGACCGCCCGGGTCCGGAGACCCCAGCGGGTCTGGAACAGGGCGACGTGGACGACGACGACGGCGATGAGGGCGGCGTAGGTGAGCGGCCCGTGGGAGAACAGCATCGAACCGATCAGCGGCAGGTCCTCGAGCCCGGGGACCGGCCAGTTCGGCACCGATGGCATGGTCCGCCCCTGGACGTAGAGGAAGCTCGTCACGCCGAGGCCGAAGATGTTGATGACCGTTCCGGCGATGATCTGGTCCATCTTGAGCGCCACCGCGGTCCAGGCCAGGAACAGGCCGGCCGCCGACGCCGCGGCCATGCCACCCATGACACCGAGGATCAGGCTGCCGCTCGACGACGCCACCATGAACCCGACGAAGGCGGCCAGCAGCATCTGGCCCTCGATGCCGATGTTGATGATGCCGGAGCGCTCGCCGACGAGGCCGCACAGGGCGGCGAGGATCAGCGGCGCCGCCTCCCGGATCGTCCGGGCGGCGACGGCCGTGGTCTGCTGGGAGTCCCAGCGGTAGGCGATGATCATGACCACCGCGATGGCGGCAAGCCCGGCCAGGATGCGGTAGTCGACCCGGACCCGGCTGAGCAGCGACGGGGCGGCCGACGCGGCCTCGGATGGGGTGGTGGTCGCCATCAGGTCGCCGCTCCCCAGCCGGCACCGAGATCGATGGCCGGCTCGTCGTCGCCGGCCCGCAGCCTGACGATCCAGCGGACCACCGACGGGGCGGCCACGAAGAACAGGATGAAGGCCTGGATCACGCTGATGACCTCGGGCTCGACGTCGGTCCTGGCCTGCATCAGCGTCGAACCAGCGTCCATGGCCCCGATCAGCAGGGCGGCCGGGATGACGGCCAGGGCGTTGGTCCTGGCCAGGAGGGCGATCGTGATCCCGTCGAACCCGAGCCCGGTGTTGAATCCCGGCTCGAACCGCTCGTTCACGCCGAGGGTCTGGATGGCGCCGCCGAGGCCGGCGAGGAAGGCGCTGATGCCCATCGCCAGCACCGTGATGCGGGTGACGCTGATGCCGGCGTAGTTGGCGGCCTTGGCGTTCGACCCGACGGTCAGCACCTCGAAGCCGAGCGTCGACCGGCTCACCAGCCACCACATCACGACGGCGGCGGCGACGGCGACCAGGAACCCGGTCGGCAGGCCGCCGACCTTGGGGAGCACGGCCGAGTCCTGGATCAGCGGGCTGCGGGCCAGGGCCCCACCGTCGGGATCATTCCAGGGGCCGTCGCGACTGACCAGCCAGTCGGTCAGGTTGGCGGCAACGAAGTTGAGCATGATCGTGCTGATCACCTCGTGGGTGCCCCGCGTCGCCTTCAGCAGGCCGGCCAGGGCGCCGAGGCCGGAGGCGACGATCCCGCCGACCAGGAGGGCGAGCGGGATGTGGATCGGTGCCGGCAGACCGAACCGGAACCCGACCCACGCGGAGAACGCGGCGCCGAGCAGGAGCTGGCCCTGGCCGCCGATGTTGAACAGGCCGGCCTTGAAGGCGAAGGCGACGGCCAGGCCGCCCATGACCAGCGGGGTCGCCTTCTCCAGTGTGCGGCCGAAGGCGTCGGTGTCACCGAAGGCGCCTTCGAGCATGCCGCCGTAGGCGGTCATCGGGTTGTCGCCGGAGACGAAGATGAGGATGGCGCCGCTCACCAGCCCGAGCACGACGGCCAACACCGGCAGCAGCACCTGGCGCCAGGCAAGCCTCTCCACCCAACCCGCTCCTTCTCGTCGATGACGTCGTTGTCGGTGTCGTTCGTGTCCGAATGTGAGAATCCGGTGCCCGACCATAGTGCGGGCACCGGATTCCCAAAAGCGTGTGGTGTCGCCGGGCCGTCAGACCCGGCCGACGATCACGGCGTGTAGCCGGTGGGGACGTCGCCGGAGAGGACCATCGGGGTCAACTCGGCAATCTGATCCTGGACATCCTGGGGGATGACGCTGGCGAAGTCGTGGTAGTCGGCCAGGCCGACGTCACCGATGAAGTTCCCGCTCGGGGCGTCGCCGGCCTCCCACGCGTTCACGATGTCGACCACCCCGGGCGTGATCAGCTTCATGGCGCTGGTGATCAGGCACGGCTGGGCCTCGGGCACCGTCTCCCACTGGTCGGTGTCGACACCGATGCAGAAGGCCTCGCCGCCCTCCTTGGCCACCTCGGCCAGACCGCCGTTGCCGGTCAGACCACCGGCGGCGAAGACCACGTCGGCCCCGTTGTCGAGCGCCTGGCGAGCCGTGTCGGCGCCCCAGGTCGGGTCGGTGAAGGCCACATCGAGACCACCGGGGTGGTAGGTGGCGATGATGGTGGCGTCTGGGTTGGTGTAGGCCACACCACCGTCGAAGCCCTCCTTGAAGGCGACGACCGGCGGAACGAGGTCGGTACCGAGGACCTGGGCGACGGTGCCGGTCTCGGTCACGAGCCCGGCGAGCGCACCGGCGAGGAAGCCGGCCTGGTCCTCGGGGAAGATCAGCCCGGCGACGTTGTCGACGGCCTCGCCCTGGAACTGGTCGACGCCGACGAAGTAGGTGTCGGGGTTGGCCGCAGCGGCCTCGAGGGTGGCCTCACCGAGGGCGAACCCGACGGTCACGATGACGTCGTAGTTCTGGTCGATGAAGGTGCCGATGTTGGTGCCGTAGTCGACCGAGTCCTGGGTCTCGATGAAGTCGACGTGGGCGCCGGCGGCCTCGAGCTCCTGGACGCCCTCCCAGGCGGACTGGTTGAAGCTCTTGTCGTCGATCGTGCCGACGTCGGTGACGAGCCCGACGCACAGCACGCCGTCCTCCTCACAGGGGACGTCGCCGTCTGCCATGGCGTCGTCCTCCTCCATGGCATCGTCCTCCTCCATGGCGTCATCTTCCTCCATGGCATCGTCCTCTTCCATGGCGTCGTCTTCGGCCGGCTCAGATGCAGAGGCCGACGCCGAGGACTCCTCGGTGTCGTCGCTCGATCCGGCTTCAGTGTCGTCGTCATCGGAGCCGCAGGCCGCAGCTACGAGGCTGAGGGCCGCCAAGAGGGCCAGCAACCGCAACCACTTCGTTCGCATGGTGAATCTCTCCTCAATTGCAGGTGAACCGAAGCGAATCTACCGGCTCGTCGAGGCGCGCGTCCTCCGCGACACCATTCCGTCACCGGCGTTCATATATCCATGATGATGCGAAACCCGGCGCCACCAGCCGTCGCTCGGCGCCGTCGTGCACCGATCCGGCGCTGCCGGGGCCAAAACCGAGGGGCGCTAGGGTGTCGGCGATGACAAGCGGATCGCAACAGGTCGAGACCGCGGAGGTCATTCCCCGCTCGGCCTGGCTCGCCCTGACGATCACGACGCTCGTGTTCTTCCTGGTGGTCGTCGACGTCTCCGCCGTCAACGTGGCCTTCCCCTCGATCGAGGACGACCTGGGCTCCTCCCGCTCGACCCTGAGCTGGATCATCTCCGCCTACAACATCGTGGTCGCCACCGGCCTGCTCCCGGCCGGCCGGTGGGCCGACAGCCTCGGCCGAAAGCGGCTGTTCATCCCCGGTGTCGCCATCTTCCTCGCCGGCTCGCTCGCCTGCGGGCTGGCCCCCGGTGTCGGCTGGCTGATCGCTGCCCGGGTCGTCCAGGCGATCGGCGGGTCGATCATCTCGGCGACCGCGATCGCCGTCGTCCTGCCCGGGTTCCCCTTCGACCGGCGGGGCATGGTGATCGGCATCGCCGGGGCGACCGCCGCCCTCGGCGGGGTCGCCGGACCGGCGCTCGGCTCGATCCTCATCGACGCGTTCGGCTGGCGGTCGATCTTCCTCATCAACGTGCCGGCCTGCCTGGCCATCCTCCTGCTGGCCCCCCGCCTGCTGCAGGAGTCGAAGGACCCGGCAGCCAGCGGTCGCATCGACCTGCTGGGCGCCCCGATCGGCACGGTCGCCGTCGCCCTCATCATGTTCGGTGTGGTCCAGAGCGAGGCGTGGGGGCTGGCGGACCCCCGCTCGGTTGCGCTCGTCGTGGTCGGCCTCGCCCTGCTCCCGGTCCTGGTCTGGCGCTCCGCCCGTCATCCGGAACCGCTCCTCAACCTGGATCTGTTCGCCATCCGGTCGTTCTCGAGCACGGCGGCAGGGATCGCCGTGTACTCGCTCGCCTTCACCTCGGGCTTCCTGGTCAACTCCCTGCTGCTGCAGGACCTGTGGGACCAGTCGATCACGACAACCGGCCTCGCCCTCGTGTTCTCGCCGATCCTGGCCGCCGTCGGCTCGCCGATCGCCGGTTCGCTCGCCGACCGGATCGGCCACCGCTGGATCCTCGGCGTCGGCTCGGCGCTGTGCGGGCTGGCCAACCTCGGCTACCTGCTCGTGCTCGACGACGAGGCGGCCGTCTTCACCCGGTTCGTGCCCCTCAGCCTGGTGGTCGGGGTCGGGATCGGCCTGAGCATCTCCAGCTGGTCGAGCGCCGGTCTGGCCGACGTGGCACCGGCCCGCTTCGGCGTGGCCAACGCCACGATTCGCACGATCCAGCAGTGTGCGTTCGCCCTCGGGGTGGCCGTGGTCATCACGTTGCTCGCGGTCGGCGACGACCGCACGCCACTCAACGGCTACCGCTTGGCCTGGCTGTGGGTCGGAGGGTGCTATCTGGTCTCGGCGGTGCTGATCGTCGCCACCTTCCCCGCCGGGTCGAGTCGGGACCGGGCCGAGGCCGCAGCCGCCGGGCCGACCGGCGGCGGTGGCGGCTCGTGAGCGGTCGGACCGGTCGTGACCTCGCCGGGGTCGAGGCACTGTGCTTCGACGTGTTCGGCACCGTCGTCGACTGGCGGTCGTCGGTCATCGACGAGGGCCGGGCACTCGGCGCCCGGCTCGGGATCGACGCCGACTGGGTCGCACTGGCCGACGCCTGGCGTGGCCTCTACCAGCCGTCGATGGAGCGGGTCCGGTCGGGTGAGATCCCGTGGAAGCCCCTCGACGAGTTGCATCGTGAGAGCCTCGACGTGCTGCTCGACCGGTTCGGGATCGAGCTCTCGGATGGCGACCGGGTCGACTTCAACCGGGCCTGGCATCGGCTCCGCCCCTGGCCCGAGGTGGTGCCGGCCCTCGAGGAGCTGGCCACCCGCTACACCCTGGCCACCCTGTCAAACGCCAACATCGAGCTGGCGTCGAACATGGCGGCCAACGCCGGCCTCCCCTGGCACCACATCCTCGGATCCGAGGTGGCGCAGACCTTCAAACCGCGGCCCGAGGCCTACCTCCGCTCGGCGGCCGCCATCGACCTCGAGCCCGAGCAGTGCCTGCTGGTGGCGGCCCACAACGACGACCTCCGGGCGGCCGCGGCCCTCGGCTTCGCCACCGCATTCGTGGCCCGCCCGACCGAGTACGGCCCCGGCCAGGTGAAGGACCTCGAGGCCGACGGCCCCTGGGGCGTCGTCGCCGCCGACTTCACCGAGCTCGCCCGCCTGCTGTGACCGGGGACGTTGACCACAGCCGGTGACCTGAGCTGGTGACGGGCGGCGACCGACGCCGACTCAGAAGAGCCGGGGGAAGAAGGCCGGCGTCGCCTGCTTGTAGGCCTCGTACTCGGGCTCGCCGCCCCAGCGCTTGTCGGCCGACCGTTCCAGCATCGGCAGCCCGCTGATGCGGGTCAGCAGCAGGTAGACGAAGACCGGCGAGATCAGGGTCACGTACTGCCAGCCCTGGAGGACCGGAAACGCCAGGATGGCGACGCCGAGCCAGATGACGACCTCACCGAGGTAGTTCGGGTGGCGGGAGCGGGACCAGAGCCCCGTCGTGATGTACCGGCCCTGGTTGGCCGGGTCGGCCCGGAACGCCGACTTCTGACGGTCGGCGATCACCTCGGTGCCGAACCCGATCGCCCACACGACGATGCCGATGATCCCGATCACACCGAGCGACGAGCGCTCCTCGGTCGTGATGGCGGCCAGCGCCGCCCCGGCCGTGAACGTGATCCAGAGGCCCTGGATGGTCCACGTCATCAGGAACTGGGCCCAGTCGTGCTTCATCTTGTCGAACCGGCTGTCCTTGCCGGCGGCCCGCACCCGCTGGAAGAGGAAGAAGCCGAGCCGCATGGCCCACACCAGGATCATCAGGGTCAGGATGACCGTGCGAGCGTCGCGCTCGGACGCGAGCACGAAGCCGAGGACGGCGATGCCCTGGTAGGTCAGCGAGCCGGTGAGGTCGAAGAAGTGCTCGGTCCGATTCAGGTACGACGGCACGTAGACCGCCCACTGGACCACGTAGGCCACGATCACCAGCAGGAGGAACAGCCCGATCCCGCCGACCGTCTGGCCGCGGTGGCTGCCGGCGAGGCCGATCAGCAGACCGACGACGAGGGCGGCCGCGCCCCCGAGCAGTGACTGGCTGGTCTTCATCCCATGCACCTTCCCGTTGGGCCACGATGACCCGCCCGGGGCGAACCTACTACGGACGGCGGCGGCGTGGCCGAGCCGGGCCGGGCCGCTCGGCCGGCACGTCCGAGGCGGACGACGGCTAGGCCGGGGCGGTCCGCGACCAGGCGTCGAACAGCCCGGCGTAGTGACCGCCGGCCGCCACCAGCTCATCGTGGGAGCCGAGCTCGACCAGCCGCCCGCCGAGCACCACCCCGACCCGGTCGCAGCGGGCGGCGGTCGACAGGCGGTGGGCGATCACGATCACGGTCCTGGCTCGCATCAGGCTGTCCATCGCCCCCTCGACGAGGCTCTCGGTGCCCGGGTCGACGCTCGACGTGGCCTCGTCGAGGATCAGGACGGCCGGATCGACCAACGCCGCCCGGGCAAGCGAGACGATCTGGCGCTCCCCCGCGGACAGCCGGCTGCCCCGCTCCTGGACCTCGGTGTCGAGGCCGTCGACCAGCCCGTCGAAGATCCCGGTCGCGCCGATCCGGTCGACCGCGGCCACCACGTCGTCGTCGGAGGCGTCTGGTCTGGCCAGGCGGATGTTGTCGCGGACCGACCCGGTGAACAGGTAGCCCTCCTGGGGAACCACGACGACCTGGCGCCGCAGCGAGGCCAGCGACGCCGAGCGCACGTCGGTGCCGCCGATCCGGACCGACCCGTCGGTGGCGTCGTAGAACCGGGCGACGAGCTTGGCCACCGTCGACTTGCCGGCGCCGGTCGGCCCGACGAGCGCCAGCCGCTCACCCTCGGTGATCGTGAGGTCGATCCCGGCGAGGACCGCCGGGCCATCGCCGTAGCGGAACCCGACCCCGTCGAGCTCGATCCGGCCCGACCGGTTCAGCTCGACCGGATCGGCACGCTCGGTCACCTCGACGGGTTCGTCCATCAGCCCGAACACCTTGGCAAGCGAGGCGTTCGCCGACTGCACGAGGTTGAGCAGCTGGCTGAGCTGCTGAACCGGGCCGAGCAGGCTCTGGAGGATCAGCACGAAGGCGGCGACGGTGCCGAGGGTGATACGCCCGGTGGCCACCCACCAGCCACCGACGCCGAGCGTGATCGCGGTGGCAAGGGCGCCGGCGGCCTCGACGATCGGCAGGTACCAGGCGGCGACCCTGACCGAGTCCATGTGGGTCTCGTACAGGCGCCGGTTGGTGGCGGCGAAGCGGCCGGCCTCGATCTCCTCCCTGGCGAAGGCCTGCACGATCCTGACCCCGGAGATGCCCTCCTGCAGGCTGTGCAGCGTCGAGCCGACGCTGTCCCGCACCGCGAGGTAGGCCCGGTTCGAGTCACGCTGGAACTTGACGGTGGCGGCGGCCACGATCGGAGCGACCAGCAGGCACAGCAGGAGCAGTTCCAGGCTGAGGGTGGCCAGAACGATCGTCGACAGGATCAGCAGCAGCCCGGCCGACACGAACATCAGCAGGCCGAACTGCACGAGGTCCTGGAGCGAGTCGATGTCGGAGGTCATGCGGCTGACCACGACACCCGAGTTCATCCGGTCGTAGAACGACAGCGACTGGGACTGCAGTCGCCGGAAGGCCTGGTTCCGCAGGTCCCGCAGGAACCCCTCGCCGACGTTGGCCAGGTTGCGGATCGACAGCCGATACGTGACGTAGGCGCCGCAGGCGGCGACTACGTAGAGCACGACCGAGCGCCACAGCTCGGCCCGGTCGCCCTCCCGCAGACCGAGGTCGATCGCCCGGCGGACCAGCAGCGGCCCGGCGAGGGTCAGCAGTGTCCAGGCGATCAGCATCGAGGCGGCCAGGAGCGTACGGGTCCGGTAGGGCCCGAGCATGGCCGCAGTGCGGCGCAGCACCTCGCCGGTGCCGGGCAGCTCGGCCTGCTCGTCGGCGTCGACGCCGAGCGACATCCGCCAGGCCATCAGCCGCTGACCCCCTCGGGGGTGAGGGCGAGCACCCGCCGGTAGGTGGCGTTGGTGGCGATCAACTCGTCGTGGGTTCCCTCGTCGATCACCCGGCCACCGTCGAGCAGCACCACCCGGTCGGCCAGGGCGACGGTCGCCGGCCGGTGGGCGATCACGATCGTCGTCCGTCGCTCCATCACGCCGGCGAGGGCATCGGCGATCTCGTGCTCCTTGGTCGGGTCGACGGCGGAGGTGGCGTCGTCGAGGATCAGGATCCGGGGGTCGGCCAGGACGGCCCTGGCGATCGCCAGCCGTTGACGCTGCCCGCCGGACAGGCCGTAGCCTCGCTGGCCGACCTCGGTCTCCCAGCCCTGGGGCAGGTCGTCGATGAAGTCCGCCCCGGCCGCGGCGGCGGCCCGGCGGATGTCGGCCATCGACGCCTCGGGATCGACGAACGCGATGTTGGCGGCAATGCTGGCGCTGAACAGGAAGGTCTCCTCGAAGACCAGCCCGACCTGACGGCGCAGGTCCTGGGGGCGCAGATCGCGCACGTCGATGCCGTCGACCGAAACGGCGCCGCCGTCGACGTCGTAGAAACGGGGGATGAGGTTCGCCACCGTCGTCTTGCCCGAGCCGGTCGGACCGACGAGCGCAACCGACTCGCCTGGCTCGATCGTCAGGTCGAGGCCGTGGAGCACCGGCCGGCCCGGTTCATAGGCGAACCCGACACGCTGGAACTCGACCAGGCCACGGGGCGGCCCGGCCGGCAGCGCCGCCGGCCGCCTCGGTTGGTTGATGACCGGGGCGGTGGCGAGCAACTCGGCCACCCGGACCCCGGCCGCGGCCGAGCGTTGCCCGGTGGTGACGCCCATGCCGAGGGTCCGAAGCGGTTGGACGAGCAGGATGACGTAGGCGTTGAAGCTGACCAGCTGACCGATCGTGAGCCGACCGTCGAGGACGAGCGAACCGCCGTAGGCGAGGACGATGACGAGCCCGAGGTTCGGGGCCGCCTCCATGGCGGGGAGGAACCGGGAGCGGATGGTCAGGGCCCGGAACCCGGCGTCGTGGACCCGGTCTGCGGCGCGGCCGAGGCGGTCGACCTGGAGCGGTTCGGCACCGAAGCCCTTGATGACCCGGACGCCGCCGACGGCCTCCTCGACCACGGCGGCCAGGTCGGCCGAGCGCTGCTGGATCTCGGACACCGTCGGGAACAGCCGGGTCGAGTACGCCCGCCCGAGCACGTAGACGAGCGGGAGGCCGATCAGCGCCAGCACGGCCAGCACCGGCTCGATGATCACCATGATGACGGCGACGGCGGCGACGGTGATCACGCTGCCGATGAGCATCGGGACCATCGAGATGAAGTTCTGGAACTGCTGGAGATCGGTGTTGGCCCGGCTCATCAGGTCGCCGGTGGTCTGGGCGTCGTGGAACGAGAAGTGGAGTCGTTGGATGTGGGCGAACAACCGGTCGCGGAGGCGGGCTTCGATGGTGCGGGCGTTGCGGAAGGCGATGTAGCGCCGGAGGCCGAGGCCGACGCCCGAGAAGGTGCCGGCCGCCACGATGGCGATCGCCCACGGCAACACGGACCGCCAGCCCCGTTGGTCGGCGGCCGCGTTCTCGATCCCCCGGTCGATGCCGAGCTGGACCAGCAGCGGGATCGCGACCCGCCCGGCCGCCCAGGCGAGACCGACTCCGATGCCGAGCGCGAGGCCGAGCTTCTGGGTGCGCATACTCGTCACCAGCAGGCGCCACCCGGCCCCGCTGTCCGGCGTCGCCCCGGCCGTTCGGCCGGTGCCCCGCCGTCGTTCGTCGTCACTCATGCTCGTTTCGAGGCTACCGCCGGGTCACTTCCGGGTCGATTTGATGCCGGTGCCGGGGGTGTCGCCGCCGGCCGCGGCCTCCACATTGACGGCTGCGGTCGCCTTCCCTATGGTCGGGTTCGTCGCACGCCGACGATGCCATGGGCCGCTTTCTCCTCTCGGCCGTGGTCATCAGGCAGGTGAAAGCCGACCGGGACCGGAGACCGTGCTCCGCCGTCCCGGTCGACGGCGACGCGCCCGACCCCGGTCAGTCGATCAACCGGTCAGCCGAGGACCTCGGTCCGCCACCGCTCGACGGCGAGGGTCACCAGCGCCTCCTCGTGACCGGGGAAGTTGTCGGCGTAGGCCGCGCCGGCCCGCTCCCCGAGGTAGCGGCTGGCGATGTCGGTGAGGATCTCGTGCCGCTCGGCGTGGCTCATCACCCGCAGCGACACCGGCCCCTCGGCGGTCACGTAGCGGTAGGGCCGACCCTCGTCCTGGATGCACAGGGTGGCCCGGCCCGAGGCCCGCAGCAGGGTGGCCTTCGCCGACGCATCGGCCATCGCCACCTCGAAGTCACCGTCGTCGTTGCGGCGGTACCACACCGGGGCGCAGAGCGGCCCCTTGTCCTGGCGTTGGATGGCGAGAACCGCCACCCGTCGTTCGTCGAGGAAGTCGTTGCGCTCACCGTCGGTCATCTCAGCCATCGGCCGAACCTACTGCGCCGGGCCCGGCCGGTCGATCGGGCGCAGGTCGACCAGGGCGGCGTCGAGTGAGTTGGAAGCCAACCGGCTCAGCCCGTCGAGGTCGAGGTCGGCCATCGACCACGCCAACTCGTACTCCCGGAGCAACGACGTCTGGAACATCGGCGGATCGTCCGACCCGAGCGTGACCGTCACGCCGGCGTCGAGCATGGCCGGCAGCGGGTGGGCGTCCGCCTCGGGAACCGCCAGGAGGGCGAGGTTGGAGCCGGGACAGACATCGCAGGCGATACCCCGATCGACCAGCAGGTCGACGACCGCCTGGTCCTGCATCGCCCCGATCCCGTGCTGGATCCTGACGGCCCCGAACTCCTCGATGGCGAAGCGGACCTCCGACGCCGGGCCGTGCTCCCCGGCGTGGGCCACCGCCGGGATCCCGAGTGAACGGGCCCGGTCGTAGATGGGTCGGAAGTCGTCGGTCGTCCACGTGTCGGCCGGCCCGCCCATGCCGACGGCGAAGACCTCGTCCATGGCCTCGGCGCAGGCGGCCGCCGGGAGATGGGGTGACACGTCGGGGATGAGGCCCCAGCTGATGCCGGTGGCCGTCTCTGCCCGCCGGCAGCCGTCGACGATGCCGTCGAGCAGCGGACCCCACGCCTTGTGCTGCTCGACGATGTGGCCGGTGGCCGAGACGTGGAACTCGACGTGGACCGCTCCCTGCTCGTCGGCCGCGGTCAGGTAGCGCTCGGCGACGATGGCGAAGTCCTCGGGATCCCGCAGCAGTCCGATGACGGTGAAGTAGCGCTCGAGGAACATCGGGAACCCGTCGAAGCGGTACCAGGCATCCACGCCGTCGACGTCGTCGGCCGGCGGGGCCACGCCGTGGCGCTCGGCCAACCGCAGGAGCGTCGGGGCGTCGACCGTGCCCTCGAGATGGACGTGCAGCTCGGCCTTCGGCAGGCGCCGAACCTCGTCGATCGGGAAGGGCGACTCGATGGGGAACGGGGTCGAGCGGTCGTCCACGCCTCGACGCTACCGCCCGGCCCGGGCTCAGCTGGTGAAGCGCTCCCGCCACTCGGGCGGCTCGGCCGAGCCCTCGGTGACCCAGTGCTCGATGCCCGAGACGATCAGGCCGTCCAGGACCCGGTAGAAGCCGGCGCACCAGAAGACGGTGTCGCCGTGGTCGACCCGGACCTGGGCCGCCACCCGGTCCCCGTCGTCACCGGCGCCGCCGGGGTTCCACGCGGTCTCGACCACCTCGATCGTCCAGCCATCGGGGTAGGCCCGGTTCATGGCCAGGAAGTTGGGCCCGTCGAACCGCTCCCTGGTCTCGGTGAACTCGATGTGGATCGTCGGCGACAGCAGGGCGGCGGCGCCGTCCCAGTCCCTGGCCTGCATCCGCTCGAAGAACCCTCGCACCACGTCGGCCGGTGTCGTCATGGGGCCGACCGTAGCCGGCCGTTGTCGTCGCTGGCCGGCGGTCCCGACCGGCTGGTCTCAGGAGGCCGCAGCGTCGGCCGCGGTCCGAGCCGAGGCGCGCTGGGCCAGCCGGGCCGCCGAGGTCACCACGAGGTACACGCCGACGACAACCAGCACGCCCCCGGCCACCTGGATCAGACCGGGCCGCTCGTCACGGAACAGCGCACCGAACGTCACCCCGAAGACGGGGATCAGGTAGGCGCTGGCCGCGGCCTGGGTCGGGGTGGCCCGGGTGGCGACCGTGGCCAGCAGGGCGAACGTCACGGCGTTGGCCGGCACCGCGGCGTACAGCAGCGGCCACAACAGCCCGGTCGACCAGTCGGTCCCGCCCGTGCCCTCGACGACCAGCGCAAAGGGGATCAGGACCATCGCCGACATCGCCAGCTGGACCCCGACGAGCATGATCGGGCTGACCCGGCTGAAGTCCTTCCACTTCATGTAGACGTTTCCGAAGGCCCAGGCCAGGGCCGAGGCGGTCAGGGCCAGGATGCCGATCGTGGCCGCCGACCCCGACATCGACGGCGCGGCAAGGACCACGGTGCCGGCGAAGCCGACGGCAAGGCCGATGGCGCCGAGCCGGCTGATCGCCGTGCCGAGCAGCAGGAGGGTGAGGGCGGCGGTGAACAGCGGCATGGTGCTGGCCAGCAGCGACGCCACCCCGGCCGGGACCTTGTCGACCCCGAAGACCAGCAGCCCGCTCGACACGGTGGTGATGCTGAAGCCGACGGCGAAGATGTTGGCCAGGTCGGCGAGCCGGGTCGGGAACCGCTCACCCCTGGCCAGGGCCAGTGCGATCAGGACCGACGAGCCGATCACGGTCCGCATCCCCGCCAGCAGCAGCGGCGTGGTGTGGTCGAGGGCGAACTTGAGCACGGTGAAGTTCAGCCCGATGAGCATGGCGACGAGCACGATCACGCCGAGCACGAGGTTGGAGCTGAGCCCTCGGGGGGCCGAGGACGTCGTCACCGGGTCACCGACTGGTCACCTACTGGTTGCCGAGATGGCGTTCGAGCACCTCGGCGTAGCGGGCCTCGGCCTCGGCCTGGCGCTTCGGCAGGTGCATCGTCGGGAAGAGATCGTCACACGGCACGTAGTCGTCGAGGACCCGCCGGGCCACCTGGACCTTGTGGACCTCGGTCGGACCGTCGGCCAGCCCCATGTGGAACGACTCGATGACCTCCTTGGCGAACGGCATCTCCCACGAGGCGCCGAGCGAGCCGTGGATCTGCAGCGCCCGGGAGGCGACGTTGCGGTACACCCCCGGCATGGCCGCCTTCACAGCCGAGATGTCGGCCCGCACCCGCTTGTAGTCCTGGTACTTGTCGATCCGCCAGGCGGTGCGGAGCACGAGCAGGCGGAACATCTCCATCTCGATCCACGAGTCGGCGATCATCTCCTGCACCAGTTGCTTGCGCGACAGCAGCTCGCCCTGGGTGGTCCGGCTGATCGCCCGCTCGCACATCATGTCGAAGATCCGGCGGATCCGACCCGAGGTCCGCATGGCGTGGTGGATGCGGCCACCGCCGAGCCGGGTCTGGGCAACGACGAAGCCGCCGCCCCGCTCCCCCAGCAGGTTCTCCGCCGGGACCCGGACGTCGTGGTAGCGGATGTAGGCGTGGCTGCCGGCGTCTGGGTCGGACGGGTTCTGATAGCCGAGGCCGACGTTGCGGACGATCTCGACGCCTGGCGTGTCGGTCGGCACGAGGAACATCGACTGCTGCTGGTAGGGCGGGTTGTCCGGCTCGGTCACCACCATCACGATCAGGAACGAGGCGTAGCGGGCATTCGACGAGAACCACTTCTCGCCGTTGATGACCCACTCGTCGCCGTCCTGCACGGCGGTGGTGGTGAAGACCTTCGGGTCGGCACCGCCCTGGGGCTCGGTCATCGAGTAGCACGACACGATCTCGTTGCGGAGCAACGGCTCCAGGAACCGTTCCTTCTGCTCCCCGGTGCCGTAGTGGGCCAGGATCTCCGAGTTGCCCGAGTCGGGGGCCTGGCAGCCGAACACGGTCGGGGCCGACCGCGCCCGCCCGAGGATCTCGTTCATCAGGGCCAGCTTCACCTGCCCGTAGCCGGGCCCGCCGAGCTCCGGGCCGAGGTGGCAGCCCCACAGCCCCCTGGCCTGCACCTTCTCCTGGAGCGGGGGCAGGATCTCGTTGCGGACCGGATCGGACAGGTCGTAGGGGTTGGCGACGATGAAGTCGAGCGGCTCGATCTCGTCGGTCACGAACTCGTCGACCCAGTCGAGCTCGGTCTGGAACTCCTCGTCGGTCTCGAACTCCCAGGCCATTGGCCACCCCCTCGATCGGCTGCGGTTCCGATCGTAGGAGACCCCGGACAGCCAACCCAGCCGGCGAGGCCGGGCTACGCTGCGGCCAACCGAGGAGGCGACCGGTGCGGCGACGTGGTCACGACAGCCCGATCGATCTGGACGAGCTCGATCTCGACCGGTACGACCTTCCCGGACTGCGTGCCGACATCAACCAGATCGTCGACCTGCAGGGCGCGGCGTTGCGGATCGTGCGCTGGACCGTGCTGGTGCCACTGGTCGGCGCCGTGGCGACCTGGCTGGTGTTCCGGCCCCGGATGCCGATCTACGCGCTGGTCCCCTACGTGCTCGTGGTGATCGCCTGCCTGGTCGTCGCCGCCATTGCCATCGGGGTCGCTTTGGTGCTGCGGACGAAGGTCGACGAGACGAACGTCGCCGCCGACCGGGTGGTGACGACCGTGGCCGCGCTGCACGGCGACTACCTGCGGATCCGCACCGGCGAGGTCGACGTTCCGATGGAGGACCTGGCCCGCCTGCTGACCTCCGAGCTGGTGTTCCCGGCGCTGGTGGCCGGATCGGGGCGGGCCCTCGCCACGGCGACGCTGACCGCCGGGCCGCTCGGATGGGTCCTGCGGGGCGTCAGCGGTCCGGTTCTCCCTGCTGTCGAGCGTCGGGTCCTCGACGCACTGTCACAGGTCGACGATCCCGAGCCCCGCCCCGATGACCCGCCGCCGATCGACGGCCCCCGCAGCGACGGCGCCGACCTCGTCGAGGTGGCGGCGACGGCCGGACTGCCGCCGGCGGTGGCCGACTGGTACGGGGCGGTCCACCGGCACTTCGAGCGGTTGACCGGTATGGCCGACACGGTGACCGACGGCTCGACGACCGTGCTGGTGGTCACCGCTCTGCTCCCGTTGGCCGCCGTGTTGGCAGCCGGTTGGTCGCTCAGCTGACGGAGCCTGGCCCGGACCTCATCGGCAACGAACGCGTCGACCGGTTGGTGGTCCGATCGCCGAGGCGGCGGTCGTCCGGCCCCAGCTCAGCGGGCGGCGACCACCACGGCCAAGAGGAGGAACAGCGCAAGATAGAACGACGGCTGGATCACCTTCTGGAGGATGCCGCCGACCGACTGGAAGCCCTGGACCGTGACGAAGGCAGCGAAGACGAGGAGCACGAAGAGCCCGTACGCCGCTGCCGCCGTGTCTGGCAGGCCCGGGAGTTCGACGTGGGCGGTCGATGACAAGAAAGTTGTCATGAACGGCACGCTAGTCCCAGCCCGGGAACACCGCCAGCGCCACCGCCCCGGCAGCCGGGAAGACGTCAACTCGTCGGACGATCCCCTCAACCCGTCGGTAGGCGCTGCATCGAGGGACCGTTGTCGTCGGTGTCGCCCCAGTACTCGGGGAGGCGGAGGTAGCCGACCCGGGGCAGCTCGGCCGCGCACGTCAGGCCCTGGTGCTCCTTGAGCCGCTGGATCGTCCGGATGTGGGCCAACTGCTCGTAGAACACCATCCACAGCGAACCCTCGAGGGTGTAGCGGAGGTACCCCGGGCGATCGGGGTCGGGGCCGGCCCCCCGGGCAAGCGTGGTGATCACGTACTCCCAGAAGTAGGTGCCGCGGATGCTGGTCGTGTCGGCCCGCAGCTCGTCGATCGAGCGCTCGGCCACCAGCCGCTGGAGCCAGGTGATGCCGACCTCCATCTTCTCAACGAGGTCCGGCACCTCCCAGTACAGGTCCTCGTCGAGGACCCGGTCGTACTTCATCTCCGGACCGAGGTGGTGGTGCTTCCAGACCACCGGTTCGGGGTCGTCGCCGTCCGGCCACAGCAGGTGGGCACAGCGGCGGTGGGTGAAAACCAGCGCATCCCAGGCGATGTGGGAGACCTGGCGGCGGATCGACCACCACATCCACTCACGGTCGGGGTGGCGGTCGTCGAGGTCGAGCTGGGTGTCCGTCAGCCCGTCGGTCTCGGCCGTGACCCACTCGACGAGACGGCGGTACGGCGGCATGGCCCCGCTCGTCGGATCGTCTGGCATCTCCACGATGTCGGGATCGACCAGGGCCATCTCAACCTCCGTTCGCGATCGCGGCCAGACGGCGGCGGACCTCGGGCAGCACCTCGGTGGCCAGCCGCTCGACGTTCGCCCCCATCCAGTCGGGGTCGACGCCGGGTGGCAACCCGGACGAGGCGATGTCGGTGATGCCGAAGGTCGTGGCG
Organism: Actinomycetota bacterium; assembly: GCA_039195375.1. Taxonomy (GTDB): domain Bacteria; phylum Actinomycetota; class Acidimicrobiia; order Acidimicrobiales; family SZUA-35; genus JAHELU01. Next base: position 40,481 of record JBCCVL010000001.1, on the reverse strand, counting down.
AACGACACCATCTCCTCGACGCACTCCTCGGGCGTGCCGATGAAGGCGTTCTGGGGGATCCCACCCGGCTCGGTCCAGCCGTAGTCGTCTGGCGTCGAGGCCATGAAGCGGTTGTAGATCGACATCCGGAAGCGCTCGGCGGTCCGGATCATCGGCCAGTCGCGCTCCCGGTCGTCGCTCACGTAGAACGATCGGATGATGCCGTAGCGCCGAGCCGCCGGATCGTCGCCGGCGACGGCAACGGCGGCCCGGTACGGCTCGACCACCTCCGCCGGCTTGCCCTGGGGCAACAGGTTCGTGCCGAATCGGGCCGCTCGTTCGGCACCGGCGGTGCTCATCGCCGCGATCCACAGCGGCGGACCGCCGGGCTGGACCGGCTTCGGGTGCACGTCGATCCCCTCGAGCCGATATCGCCTGCCGGTGAAGTCGAACGGCCCGTCACCCCACGCCAGGCGGAGGATCTGGATGCCTTCCTCGGTCATCGACACCCGGTTGCGCAGCGGCACGCCGAACGCTGCGAACTCCTCGGGCACGTAGCCCATCCCGATCCCGAGCTCGATCCGACCGTTGCTGATCTGGTCGAGGACCGCCAGCTCCTCGGCCAGCCGGATCGGGTGGTAGAGCGGGAGCAGGGCGATGTCGGTGGAGATCCGGATCCGCTCGGTCCTGGCGGCGATGGCCCCGGCCAGCGGCTGGAAGGCCGGCAGGTAGCCGTCGTCGCAGAAGTGGTGCTCGGTGAACCAGACGTGGTCGAGCCCGAGGCGGTCGGCCAGCGCCGCCTGCTCGATGGTGGCGGCATAGACCTCGGTGGTCGACAGCGGCCCGTCCGGGGTGCGGCGACAGTCGTACATCACACCGAAGCGGAACGGGGGCGTCATCGCCCCGGTCTACCCCACCCGCCCGGTCGGCCGCCAGCGGCCCCGGCCGCCCGGCTCAGTAGCCGGTGGCCGGCTGCGAGAGCCCGAACGGCACGCCCTGGTCGTCGGTGCACATGGCGTGACGGCCCTCGTCACCCTCGCCGGCGAACGCTGCCGTGCCGCCGAGCTCGACCACCTTGGCCATGGCCGCATCGAGGTCGTCGACCCGGAAGAAGAGCTCGGGATCCGAGCCCTCCCGACCACCGCCGAGGCCACCGTCTGGCAGGCGGTTGGACACGTGCATGCCGCCCTCGGTGCCCGGCTCACCGAATTCCCAGCCGAACAGCCGCCCGAAGAACGCCCGGGAGGCGTCGGCGTCCGGGGCGGGCAGCGTCCAGTAGAACAGCTCACCCGCTTCGGTCGACGTCCTGGCCGGCTGCCGGTAGTCGTGCCGGGGCACCGTCATGTTGAACCGGACTCCCTGCGGGTCGACACAGACCGCCGACCAACCCGAGTCGTAGCGGACCGGCTCCTCGGCCGTGCCGCCGAGCTCACGCACCGTCGCAACCGCGGCCTCGATGTCGGTGACCTCGATCCAGACCTCGACGTCGGTCGAGTGGTTCGAGGCCAGGCCCATCGGTGGGTAGACGTTGGCGACGTGATAGCCGGAGTCGCCCTGCTGGAGGTCCCAACCGAACAGCTCGCCGTAGAACCGGCCCGAGCGCTCGACGTCGGGACCCGGCATCGTGAAGTAGAACAACGAGCCGGGGTTCACCAGCTCGACGTCGAGCGTCAACCCGGCGACGGAGCGGGGGGTCTCGTCATCGGTCGGTGCCGTCGTCGGTGTTTCCATCGATGCGTCGGTCATCAGGTCCTCCAGTTCAGCTTCGAGTTGTCGACGGAGCCGCTCGGCGAAGGCGGCCCGAGGCGTGGCCGGGTCGTCCCGGCCGGCCAGTGCCGACAGAGGATCCCGGGGGTCCGGCCCATTGGCCGACGTCGTGTGGTCAGACATCGTGGCCTCCGTGCCGGTCGTAGGCCGCTCGGAACGCCGCCTTGGCCCGGGTGAGCAGGGCCTCGGTTGCGCCGAGGGTGCGGTCGAGGTGCTCGGCGACGTTGGCCACCGGCATGGCGTCGAGGTACCGGAGGGTGAGCGCAGCCCGGTACTGCGGGGCCAGGGCGGCCAGGACCTCCTCGGCCAGGTGGCGGTCGAGGACCTCGTCCCAGTCGTCGCCGGCGTCGCCGAGCTCGCCGGCGATCGCCTTGAGCCGCCGCTCCTCCCGCTCCTCGGCCCGCCAGTGGTCGACCAGTTTGTGACGGGCGATGCCGATCAGCCAGGCGACGGTCACGGTCTCGACCTTGCCGGCCCGGATCGAGCGGACGGCGGCCAGGAACACCTCACCGGTCAGGTCCTCGGCCAGCAGCCGGGCCCGGCAGCGCCGCAGCAGGTAGCCGTGGACCTGGGGCAGGGCGTCGTCGTACAGCTCGAGCAGAGCCGTCGCAGCCTGGCCGGGTTCCGGCGACGCGAGCGCGTTCATATCCGTGTCATCGTCGCACACCACCGAAACCCGACGCTGCCGTTCTCGACCGATGCCGGTCCGCTGCCAGACTTCGGTCATGCACCGCGATCCCACGATCGAACCGAGCGACGACACTGCGATCCTCCGTGGCGTCATCGACCGGGCCGCAACCCATCTGCTCGACCCGCCCCGCGGCGCCGACCCGGTCATCGCCTTCGCCTCGCCGGACGACCTGGCGACCACCTTCGCCGAGACGGTCGGGTTGGCCATCGAGGCCGACGCCGCCGCCAACCCGGACGACCAGCTCCTCGCCGCAGTCGACCAGATCATCGAGTGGTCGATGCACACGGGCCACCCGCGGTTCGTCAACCAGAACTTCGCCGGTGCCGACCCGATCTCGGTCGTCGGTGACTGGCTCGGCGCGGCCCTCAACACCACCGGTGCGACCTACGAGGTGGCGCCCGTGTTCACGCTGATGGAGAGCGCAGTCCTGCACAAGCTCGGCCGCCTCGCCGGCTACGTCGACCGGCCCGAGGCCGACCTCCCGGCGCTGCCGCCAGGCGTGTTCTGCGCCGGCGGCTCGATGGGGACGCTGCTGGCCCTCCAGCTCGCCCGGCATCGCCACCAGCCCGACATCACCACGGTGGGATCCAACGGCGACCGCCTTGCGCTCTTCGTGTCGGCAAGCGGCCACTACGCAGCGACGAAATCGGCGTCCCTCCTCGGGATCGGGTCGGACGGGGTCGTCGAGGTCGACACCGATGGCCATGGCCGGATGGTGCCAGACGCGCTCGGCGACGCCATCGTCGGGGCACGCCGGGCTGGCCACGTCCCGTTCGCCGTGATCGGGACGGCGGGGACCACCGTCACGGCCGCCTTCGACGAGCTCGGGGCACTCGCCGACATCTGCCGACGCGAGGACCTCTGGCTCCACGTCGACGCGTGCTACGGCGGCTCGGCCCTCTTCTCACCGGCTCAGGCCTGGCGCCTCGACGGCGTCGAGCACTCCGACTCGATGGTGTGGAACCTCCACAAGATGATGGGCATGACCCAGCAGTGCACGGCGCTCCTGGTGAAGGATCCGACCCGGCTCGCGGCGTGTTTCGCGGCACGGGCCGACTACCTCTTCCAGTCGGACAAGCTCAACGGCGAGTACGACTCCGGTGACCGCACGTTCATGTGCGCCAGACGCATCGACGGGTTGAAGCTGTGGCTCACCTGGAAGGCACGGGGAGACCGTGCCTTCGCGGCCCGCATCGACCATGCCGTGGCCATGGCGGAGCACACGCGACGACGCATCGACGCAAGCGACGGCGCCTTCGTGCCGCTCGTACTCGGCGACTTCACCAACGTCGTCTTCGCCTGGGTCCCACCCCGGCTGCGAGCGTCGGTGCCGACCACCGCAACGGGTGAGCTCGACCTCGCTGCGCTCGACCGGTCGGTCCGTTCGGAGCTGCACGGCTACCCGCCGCAGATCAAGGCCCGCCTGCAGACGGCCGGCACCGGGATGATCGGTTTCCAGCCGGTCGGCGAGCTCAACGCGTTCCGCATGATCTGCATCAGCCCGACGCTCCAGCCGGACGACGTCGACGCCCTGCTTGGAGCGATCGACTCGTGCGGACTCGATGCGACGGGTGCGCCGGCGCCGACCGGTCGCTGAGCGGCGGACGCCCGATCAGGACCGGACGGTCTCGTTCCACGGGCCCGTGTCGTTGCGGGGCTCCCGTGGCAGACCGAGGACCCGCTCGCCGACGATGTTGCGCTGGATCTCGGAGCTGCCCGAATAGATGGTGCCGGGCCGGGCACCCATGAACGTCGTGACCCACGCCCTGGAGGAGAACGGGCTGCCGACGTCGTCGATCCCGACTCCGGTGGCGGCGTCCCGGCCGGACGGGGCGAGGGCGTCCGGACCGAGCAGGTCGAGGGCGAGCTCGGTCAGCGCCTGGTGGTACTCCGACCACAGCAGCTTGTTGAGCGACGACTCGGGGCCCTGGTGGTAACCGTTGATGGCGTCGGTGACCATCCGCAGCCCCTGGTACCGCATGATCTGGACCTTGGTCCAGCACCACGCCAGACGTTGCCGGATCACCGGATCGTCGAGCCGGCCCCGCTCGGCGGCAACAGCGATCAACCGCTTCAGCTCGTCGCCGTGGCGGATGCCGGTGATCGTGGCGTCGTCACCCCGCTCGTAGGCCAGCAGGGTGTTGGCCACCGCCCAGCCGTTGTTGACCCCACCGACCACGTGGTCCCTGGCGGTGCGGGCATCGCTGAAGAACACTTCGTTGAAGTCGTGGTGTCCGGAGGCGTTCACGATCGGCCTGACCTCGACCCCCGGCTGGTCGAGAGGGCAGAGGAGGAACGAGATACCGGCCTGCTTGCGCACCGCGACGTCGGTCCGGCACAGCACGAAGATCCAGTTGGCGTTGTGCCCCTGGGAGGTCCAGATCTTCTGACCGTTGATGATCCATTCGTCTCCGTCGAGCTCGGCCCGGGTGGCCAGCGACGCCAGGTCGGAGCCCGAGTTCGGCTCGGAGTAGCCCTGGCACCACACGTCGGTGCCGTCGAGGATCCGGGGCAGGAAGTGCCGCTGCTGGTCCTCGGTCCCCCACTCGATCAGGGTGTGGCCGAGCATCCCGATCGAGAAGATGTCGTTGTCGTTCCCCGTCGGTACACCGGCCGAGGCGAACTCCTCGGCCAGCACCGTTCGCTCGAGCAACGACAGCCCGGCCCCGCCGTGCTCCTCGGGCCAGGCCACCGCCAGCAGTCCGTGCTCGGCCAGGACCGGCCGCCATCGGGCGATGAACGCCCGGCGCTCGTCCGGACCGAGGGTGCCCATCCCCGACCAGCCCTCGGGTAGCTGCTCGCGCAGGAAGTCGCGGATCCGGGTGCGGAACGCCTCGGCCTGGTCCGTGTAGGTGGGGTCCGTGCCGGGAGTCTCCCACCGCCGGCTCCGACGGGCGAACCGTCAGCGGTTCTCGGCCGCCGCCTGGACGGTCCGTGAACCGGACGTCTCGAACTCGACGGTGAGCGGCACCTCCTCACCCTCGACCACCGGTTCGTCGAGGCCGAGGCACATCACGTGCAGGCCGTTCGGTTCGAAGACCAGCTCGGCCCCGACCGCGACCGTCAGCTCCTCGACCCCGGCGAGCGACATCGACGCCACCCCGTCGACCGTCGTGGTCTGGTGGAGCTCGATCTCGGCGCAGCGGGGCGACGAGGCGGCGAGCAACCGGTCGCTGACGTCGGCCCCGTTCCGGATCGTCAGGTAGAAGGCGCCGACGTTGGTGATCGGCGGAGTCGGGCGGATCCAGGCGTCGGAGACGACCAGCTCGTCTCCGGCTGCGGTGTCGGCGCCGGCACCACCGCAAGCGGCGACCCCGAGGGCGACGGCGGTGGCGAACCCGGCGACCGCCGCCGGGTTCCGTCTGGTCACGACAGGAGCGCGGCGATGTCGGCGGCGAGCGCCTCCGGCCCGACGCCGGACGACCAGATGACGCGGACCGACCCGTCCGGGCCGATGCCCATCAACGTGCCGGTGTGGTCGACCAGATAGCTGCCATCGGCCTCGGGCTCGTTGAGCTGGTAGAACACACCGTAGGCCGAGGCGGCCCGGTCGATGGCGTCGACGGGTCCGGTCGCCCCACGGAAGCCGGGGTCGAAGAAGCCGACGTACTCGCCGACCTTGGCCGCGTCGTCGCGATCGGGGTCGACCGAGACCATGACCAGGTTGGTCCGCTCGGCGTCGCCGTCGCCGAGCAGCTCGATGGCGCCGGCGGCGTCTGCCATCGTGGTCGGGCACACGTCGGGGCAGTTGGTGTAGCCGAAGAAGACGAGCACCACCTCGTCGTCGAAGGCGTCGAGGTCGACGGATGTACCATCGCCGTAGCTCAACTCGGCCAGCGACGGGGCCGGCTCGTCGCCCTGGAGCACGGTTCCGGTGTAGAGGTGGGGGCGGACGCTGGATACGACGGCCAGCGCCGCAGCGCCGCCGATGGCGGCGACGATCAGCACGCCGAGGGCGATGGTGAACCTGCGACGACCGTTCGCCGCCGTTGAACCGACGGCCCCGGGGTCGTCGGAGCTCCGGGGCGGCATCAGGTCGGTCATGCCCCGTAGTCTCGCAGATCGGCGGCCGGGTGCGTCGGCGAGACCACAAACCGGCTCGCAGGGCCGCTCGGGCCATCGGCGGCAGGCGTCGTGATGGCCCTGATGGTCGTGATGGTCGTCGTGGTCACGGGTAGCAGAGGAAGAGGTGGGCGGCCTCGTAGGCGAGGGCGGTTGCGCCATCCGCGTTGCGGATCTCGTCGGCGAGGATGCCGGCGTGGCGTACGAACTTCTCGTCGTCGTCGGCCAGGGTCTGATAGCGGTACTCGCCTCGGATCAGGCCGTTGCCGTCGACGAGGACCATGGCCCGGTCGAAGTCGATCGAGCCGTCGTCCGCCCGCTCGTACCAGCGACGGAAGCCGGCCCCGACCACCGTCCTCGTCGTGTCCTCGTCGGCGCCGTACCACCGCCAGTTGACGCCATCGGCCCCCGAGGCCCTGGCTGCGCCGGCCAGCAGGCCGGGGTCGCCGGCGCCGTCGAGGGCGATGGTGACGATGCGGAAGTCGGTGTCGCCGAGGTCGACCTCGGTGGCCATGCGCTCCTGCACCGTCGCCAGCGTGGCGAACAGCTCGGCGCACTCGTCGCCACAGTCGGTCGGTGCGAACGAGTACAGGGTGACCGCGCCGCGGGCGGTCTCGCTCGACACGAAGCTGCCGTCGTCTGCGGTGAGCCCGTAGCCGGGAGCCAGCCGGATCCGGGGCAGGACCTGGATCGGTTCGAACACGGCGAAGGCGACGCCGGACAGCGCGAGTGCGAAGAACCCTGCGGCCAGGACCTTGAGCCAGCGGGGGATCCGGAGCTCCTCGTCCGGGTCGACGCCGGCCCGGACCGGCGGGTTCGGCCGATTGCTACCCTCCGCCTGGTGAGCTGGCTCAAGTGGCTCGGCGGATTCGTTGCGCTCGTCGTCATGGTCTACGCCTGCGCCCTCCCCGGCAACCTGCCCGTCGGACGGGACGGCGACGACGGCCTGCCCGGGCTGTACACCGTCAACGGCATCGACCCCGTCGGCGGGGAGTACTCCGGCACCTTGACCATCGTCGAGACCAACGACCCCCGCACGTTCCGGGTCCAGTGGCTGGTCACCGGGGCCCGACAGGAGGGCACCGGACGGCTCACGGGCGACGTCCTGACCGTGACCTGGACCGAGGTCGACAACGCCACCGGGCAGGGCACCGGGTCCACCGAGTACCGCATCCGCGACGACGGCTCGATGACCGGCGTCTGGACCGCCGACGGGTTCGACTCGCCGGGGACCGAGGAGGTCTTCCCCGACCAGTGAGTCCGGCCCGGCGGCCGGGTCGTCGTCGTTGGTCATCCATCCCTCCCGTCGAGGGTGAGCAGGTAGGCGATCACGGCGTCCAACTCGTCTTCGGAGAACCGGTCGCGGTAGATCGGCAGCATCTGCCCGGCCGGCCAGCCGTCGACGACGTACTGGTCTGGCAGCAGGATCGACTGGCGCAGGTATCCCTCGGCGTCGAGACCCTCGACCCGTGCACCGGCCACCGAGGCCACCCCGTGGAGGGTCGGGCCGACGCCGTCGTCACCCCGGTCGACCGAGTGGCACACGTCGCACCCGCCAGTGCGGCCGGTGAAGATCCGGCGACCCTCCTCGACCCCCGGCTCGGGCGGCCGGTCGGTGAGGTCGAACACGAGGCGGCGGCCGGCGACGTCGTCGTACGTGCGCTCGATGACCACCACCGACCTCCCGGCCGGTTCGCCATCGCCATCACTGTCACTGTCACTGTCACTGTCACCAGCGATGCCATCGATCCCGTCAGCGTCGGTGGCGTCGGTGACGTCGGCGGCGGTGATGCCGTCGGCGACCACGAGGCGGACCTCGGCCCGGATTGCCGTGCCCGTCGGGAGACCGCCGTTCGGTCCGAGATCGAGGTCTGCGATCGTCGACCACCGGCCACCGTCCCCGGGGCCGTCGATCGTCTCGACCCGGCCGTCGCCGCCGGTGGTCAGGCGCACCTCGACGCGCTCGATGGCACCGACGGCGTCGGCGTCGGGGGCGGCGGTCAGGATGCGACCCGGGCGGTGGTCGACGACCACCCGGATGGCGGCCTCGTCGGTCGGCGCGCCGAACGGCGCTCGGGTGGCGAGGGCAGCGCCGACCACGGTCAACAGCGCCACCGCCCCGACCCCGAGCAGCGCCTCCCGTCTGGCCGGTGGGTGCACGGTGTCCAGCTCGGGGTGCTCGCCCGGATGGGCCAACGCGCCGGCGACCCGGTCGCCGGCCACCCAGTCCTGAGTCACCCGTCTGGCGTAGCGTGAGGGCGGATGTGGCCGTCGCTCGCCCCGGAGGCGCTCCGCGGCGAGGGTGTTGCCGATCCCGTAGCGGCAGTCGGCCGGCGCACAGCCGACGAGGCCGACATCGGTGGCGCCGCGCTCGGCGAAGGCCCGCAACGCCGTCGGAGCCAGGGCGCCGGCGCACCGCACCGGGTGGATCACCGCATCCTCCCGGCCACGAGCCGACAGCTCTCCCCGCTGGTCGACGTGCCGATCGCACACGATCGTGAGTGGTCGGCCAGCGACGACCACGGGTGCTAACCGGCCGACGTCGAGCACCCCGGGCAGCTCGATGGCGGCGAACGCACACGACCCGAGACAGACCCCGCAGCCGACGCAGCGCTCGGGGTCGACCGCGGCCAACAGCCGGGCAACGACCCCATCGCCGGTCCGGTCATCGCCGGTGACCCCGGGCGATCCGCCCGGCCCACCCTCGGCCGGGCCGGGGACGACGCCGACGGCGGCGCCGGCGCGAGCGCTGCGGTCGACCATGCGGATGGCGTCGTAGGGGCAGTCGGCCACGCAGAGCTCACATCCGGTGCAGGCGTCGTCGACGATCGTGACCACCTCGGGGTCGCGGCGCCGCAGCAACCTCGGGAGCAGCGTCACGACGGCCAGCGCGACCAGACCGACCAGCAGGGTGACCCACCGCAACGACGAGAGCAACGGCGGCAGCAGGAACAGCACGAAGGGATCGATCGGCAGCCGACCCGTCAGAACGGCGGGATCGGCCGGCTCCAGCATGCCGAGGGGGAACGCGAGCGAGACGAGCAGCAACGGCACGCCCATCAGCGCCATCCAGTGGGGCGGAGGCAACCACGCCTGCTTGGTCCGACGCAGGTGGCGCCAGGCGAACCACACGATGGCCGCCGTCAACCCGAGGTGGGCGAACCAGAGCAGCAGGAGGAAGCCCGAGCCGGAACGCCCACCGACCACACCGAGCTGCTCGGTGGCCAGTCCGACGCCCCACCCGGTCCGGCCCGTCAGCCCGATCACGATCTCGTTGATGGCCTGGGCCCGCTCGTCCCACACCAGCCAGTAGCCGGTGACGCCGGTCAGCCAGACGAGCACAAGCGAGGCCACGCCGGTGGCCCAGCGCCAACGCCGCAGACGGCCGGTGAAACGACCGGCGGCGAAGACCCGCCAGGCGTGCACGACCGTGGTCACCACCAGTACCGCCGAGGCATAGCGATGCAGTGCCCGCGCCACCCGTTGGATGGCGTGTTCCTCCATCGCCGCCACCGACCGGTACGACGCCTCGTGCCCGAACTCGAAGAAGAGCGTGAGGTAGAGGCCGCTGACCACCACGACGCCGAGCAGGAAGATGCTGATGGTGCCGGCGTGGGGCAGCGGGTTGAGACGGGCCGAGCCGACCAGTCGCCGGATCGGGCGCTCGACCCAGGCCGTGGCGTGATCGACCGCCCGCAGCGTTCCGCCGAGCCGTTGCCCGGCGTCGGCCCCGGCCGCCGTCGTCGACGCCGCAGCAGGCGCCACTGACCTGGCCGCGTCGGACCCGGCGGGTTGCCCTCGGTCGGCCGGCCGGCTCACCTCACCAGGGCACGAACTCGGTGCCGGGTGCGTTGAGGTTCATGTTCCAGATCTGGTCGACCAGCTGGGGCCCGTAGGCGATGACCAGCAGCGCGCCGGCGGCCAGCAGCCACGGCTTGAACCGGTCGAGCCAGATCGGGGTCAGCTGCGGGCTCCGGATCGACTCGGCGATCGGCACCTCGGGGACCTCGTCGTCCGGGATCTTCTCACCTCGGACGGTCATGATCATGATGGCGGCGTACATCAGCACCGAGATCAGGAGGATCCCACCGCCGATCGAGCTCCGCAGCAGGTGGCCCTCCCACTCCTCCGGCACGTAGGTGGCGTCACCGAGCGGGGTCCGCCGGGGGGCGCCCAGCAGGCCCAGCACGTGCATGGCGTTGGAGAAGATGATCATGCCGACGAACCAGACCCAGGCCTGGGCGACGGCCAGCCCGGGGCGCCAGAGCGCCCGGCCGCTCAGGTGGGGCACCATCCAGTACGTGATGCCGATGAACGACAGCGTCACCGCCGAGGCCACCGTGAGGTGGAAGTGGCCCGGCACCCACGCCGTGTTGTGGATCACCAGGTTCAGGTTGTAGGACGCATTGGTCAGCCCGCCGATCCCACCGAACACGAACAGGATCGCAGCCAGCAGCTGGGCGGCGACCGACGGATCGAGCCACGGCAGCTGGCGGATCCAGCCGACCAGGCCGGTGCCGCCACGGCGCTTGGCCGCGTATTCGAGCGAGGCGATCACGGTGAAGGCCGTGATCATCGACGGGAAGAACACCGAGTAGGTCAACCCGGCGTGGATCCACTTCCACGTCTGGGGCACGCCCGGGTCGACGAACTGGTGGTGGAAGCCGACCGGCACCGACACGATCAGGAACATCCAGAAGGCGAGACGGGCCAGCGAATCGCTGAACAGCTTCCCGCCGGCCTGCCTCGGCAGCATGCCGTACCAGGACACGTAGGCCGGTAGCAGCCAGAAGTAGACGAGCGGATGGCCGGTGAACCAGAAGTAGGTCCGGGCCAGCTCGGGGTCGGTCCCGTCGATCAGGCCGAACGACCACGGCAACAGCATCGTCAGGATCAGCACGGCGACGCCGAGGGTGGCGATCTGCCACATGGCGGCGTTGATGATGCCGCCGAGGGCGACGAACGGCGAGCGGACGCCGGGATTGTCCCTCCGCCAGGCGCCGAGCGTCAGGTAGAAGCCGAGACCCTCGATCCAGCTCCCGACGACGACCAGGGTGAGACCGAGGTAGAAGGCCCAACTGGCCTTGAGTGGCGGATAGAAGGTGTAGAGCACGCTGGCCGAGTTGGTCAGGATCGGGATGGCGGTCACGACGAGGCCGATCGTCATCACCCAGAAGCCGACCTTGTTGATCATCGGATGGCTCAGCGGCCGCCCGAGGCCCTTCATCGTGGTCAGGTTGGTGAAGCCGACGATGAAGAAGGTGGTCCACACCAGGGCGTTGAGCACGCCGTGCAGGGTCAGACCCTGGTAGTAGCTCTGGATGACCGGCTCCAGGTAGGGGTAGAGGTCCAACCCGGAGAACTGGAAGGCCTGCAGCGGCCCCATCAACGAGCCGACGATCAGGGCCGCGATGGCGATGCCGATGTGGCCACCGATGAACGTCTTCTCCGACGACGTGAGCTCGTAGGCACTGCCGGGTCCCCCGACGTAGGCGTCGCCCGGTGCCGTCGAGCCTGCGGTGCCGCTCGGCGACGGGTCGGCGGTGCCGCCCGGCTCCTCGACGATCGTCATGATGAGGCCTCCTCGTCGTCGTCAGCGCCCCCGGCTCCGTCATCGGCACTGCCGTCGTCAGCAGCGCCCCCAGCGCCGTCGCCGCCCGTGGCGCCCTCGGGGTCGGCGGTGTCGGCGGCCGCGGCCGGGACCACGTTGACGACGCCGAACATCGTGGCGTGCCCCGAGCCGCAGTACTCGTGGCAGATGTACGGGAACTCGCCGACCTGCTCGAAGGTGTAGGTCAGCTTCGAGACCTGGCCCGGCACCACCTGCATGTTGACGTTGGTGTCGGTGATCTTGAACCCGTGCTGCAGGTCGGGGCTGGTGACGAAGATGTCGACGGTGGCGCCGACCGGGATCTCCAGCTCGCGGGGTTCGAACACCCAGGTCTTGGCCACCACGTAGGCCTCGTAGTGGTCCTCGGAGATCTGTCGGAGGCCGGGCTCGGCCCAGGTGCCGGAGTCGAAGGCGGTGACGGGATCGATCTCGGCGTCGACGCCGCTGACCTGGAACCCGAGGGCGAAACCGGCGACGCTCACCGTGACGAAGAAGGCGACGAGCATCACGATCGAGAGGATCATCCAGTTCCTCTCGAACGGGTCGATGCCCATCGTCAGTTTCTCGTCGCCGGCACCCGTCGACGAGTCGCCAGGCGGCGGGCCAGGCGGAGGCGCGGTGTCGGTCACGTGGTGACCCCGCGGCTGATGAGGATGACGTAGACCGAGGCCCACAGCAGGATCATCGTGAGCACGAACATGGCCAACAGGAACACGGTCCCAACCGGCCTGAAGTGCTCCTCCTCGGTCACCGAACCCGGCGGTGACCCGGTCCCCGGTTGGGAGCCCGGCTTGGTCATGGTGGCTCGCTCCTCGTGACGGTGCCGACGGGGTGATGTGTCGCCGAATCGAGCCGCCAGCCTGGGGACGGGGTCGACCTGAGCTTGGCCCGAGTCTTGTCGGGCCCGGGTCGCCGACCTAGGGACGAAGGTCCCTATCCCCTCCGGTGGCCCGGTGCCTACGTTGAGCCCCGCATGCTGGCCGAGTTCCATCGACGCACCGTTCGGACAGCGGCCAAACCGGTCAGGCGCGTGACGTTGACGTCCGCCGCGCTGCTCGTGTTGGCCGTGCTGCTCGTGACCTTCGGCCCGGGGGCCGTCCGCGTCGCCAGCGGTGCGAGCGAGGGCGAGAGCGGGACGGGCACCACCGACGAGCCGGCCGCGGCCGACCCCGAGGCCGACGTCGACCCCGAGGCCGAGGCGGCGGCCGAACTGCTGCGGGAGGGCCAGGCCCTCTACTCCCAGATCTGCTCGTCGTGCCATCAACCCGGCGGCACGGGTCTGAGCGGCCAGTTCCCGCCGCTGCTCGACAACCCGAACGTCGACGACGCGGCCTACGTGGCCGGCGTGATCGAGAACGGTCTCCAGGGCGAGATCACCGTTCTCGGCGAGACCTACGACGGGGTCATGCCCTCGTTCTCGACGCTGACCGACGAGGAGGTCGAGGCGGTCACCGCCTACCTGCAGAACGACTTCGTCGCCCCGCCGCCGGACGGCGAGGCCGCCGCCGGCCCGACCGGACCGGTGGCCGGCACCGAGCTGCCGACGCTGACCGACATGGGCAGCTTCGTTGCCTTCGCCATCGCCGCCGCCGTCATCGGCCTGGTGCTCGCCCCCCGGCTGCTGAGCGTCAACGACCGCCTGATGGTGCCGTGGCTCGACGCCTGGTTGAAGACCGCCGCCATCGTCATCGCCGTGTTCCTGTTGACGATCTGGATCCCCAACTGGGCCCTCCAGCAGAACGCGGTCGGGCGCCTCAGCCGCTTCGGCCAGGACCTGATCGGCACCGGCCTGTGGATGCTCGGCGTCGCCATCCTCCTCGGCGGCCTCTGGTACGCCCACCGCGAGTCGAGGGTCTGACGCCGATGACGGGGGCCGGACCGTGACGCTCGAGTTCTACGACGAGAACATCCCCTGCCTCGCCGCCTGCCCGGTCCACACCAACGCCGGCATGTACGTGGCCGCCATCGCCGACGGCGAGGACGAGCTGGCCTACCTGACGGCCCGCCTGCCGAATCCCTTCGCCTCGGTCTGCGGTCGGGTCTGCGCCGCCCCCTGCGAGGACGCCTGCCGGCGGGGCACGATCGACCGCCCGATCGCCATCCGGGCCCTCAAGCGGTTCGTCACCGAGCAGTTCGGGCCCGAGACCGGCGACCGGTCGGTGGCCGACAAGGTGGCGGCGCCACCGGCGGCCGAGCGACGCGAGAGCGTCGGTATCGTCGGTGGCGGGCCGGCCGGCATGGCCTGCGCCCACGACCTGCGCCGGCTCGGCTACCGGGTCACGGTCTACGAGGCCACCGACAAGCTCGGCGGGGCCATGTGGCTCGGTATCCCGGAGTACCGTCTCGACCGGGCCGTCCTCAATGCCGACCTCGACGCCATCGTCGACCTCGGGGTCGAGGTGCACTACGAGACCCGGCTCGGTGTCGACGTCACCCTCGGACAGCTCCGGGAGCGCCACGACGCCGTCTTCCTCGGGATCGGCGCCACCCTCGGTCGAGGCCTCGACCTGCCGGGGGCCGACGCCGACGGCGTGTTCAAGGCCATCGAGTTCCTGATCAACATGAACCGCGGCTTCGAGGTCGAGATCGGCAAGCGGGTGCTCGTGATCGGCGGCGGCGACGTGGCCATGGACGCCGCCAGGACCGCCCTGCGGGCCGCCGACTACCGCGCTGCCCGACGCGTCGAAGGCTCGGCCGCCCGAACAGAGCTCACCGCTCCCGAGGGCGAGCGACCGCCGGTCAGCGACGCCCTCGACGCGGCCCGAACCGCACGCCGGGCCGGGGCCGAGCACATCACGATCATGTCGCTGGAGGCCCGCGACGAGATGCCGGCCCACGAGTTCGAGATCGAGGAGGCCGAGCACGAGGGCATCGAGTTCGTCCACCGCCGCGGCCCCCGATCGATCACCACCATCGACGGTCGGGTCAGCGGGATGGAGACCATCGGCGTCCGCTCGGTGTTCGACGGCGACGGCCGGTTCGCCCCCGACTTCGACGAGGACGACACCCGGTTCCTCGACGCCGACACGATCATCCTCGCCATCGGCCAGGCGATCGACCTCGACTCGCTCGGCCCGAACGGCCCCGAGGTCAGCCCCCGCCGCACCATCCAGATCGACTGGGACACCGGCGCCACCTCCATGGCCGACGTCTGGTCTGGCGGCGACGCGGCCAAGGGCCCTCGCACCCTGATCGACGCCGTTGCCGATGGCCGCCGCTCCGCCGCCGCCATCCACCGCTCGTTCGGCGGCAGCCTGCCCGAGGACGAGCCCGGCCACATGGTCGAGCTCCGCCAGTTCCACCGGCTCGACGACCTCTACGACCGCCAGGGTCGGGTCGACGTACCGACCCTCGACACCGGCCGCCGGATGGGCCTTGCCGAGGTCGAGCTCGGGTTCACCCCGGAGCAGGCCCGCTGTGAGGCCGCCCGCTGCCTCCGCTGCTTCGCCAACATCCTGCTCGACACCGACAAGTGCGTGCTCTGCGCCCTCTGCGCCGACGTCTGCCCGGTCGACGTCATCTCGCTCGTCCCCTCCGAGGAGATCGAGCCGACGGCAGCCGGCGGCACGGCCCTGCTGTTGGACGAGGAGGCCTGCATCCGCTGCGGCCTCTGCATCGAGCGTTGCCCGCCCGACGCCCTCTCGATGGGGGTCTGGACCGGACAGGGAGTCCCGACATGACGATCATCGATCGTGACACGACCACATCGGAGGCGGCCGACGGCGACAGCGTCGACCCCGGTGGCCCGGTGGCCAAGCTGCGAGCGACACCGGTCGGCCGGTCGATCTGGCGGACACCGCCGAAGGCCACGCCACGGGACACCGCCGCCGGCCACTGGTCGAGCTTCCTGCTCCACATCTACCCGGTCAAGGTCCGCCGAGCCGAGCTCGGGTTCAAGTACTCGTGGTACCTGGGCGTGATCTCCACCGTGCTGTTCGGATCGCTCGTGCTCTCGGGTGTGTACCTGATGTTCTTCTACGTCCCCTCCCCCGTCTCGGCCTACGGCAACATCCAGACGATCCAGACCGAGGTCGCGTTCGGTCAGTACGTCCGCAACGTGCACCGCTGGTCTGCCCACCTGATGGTGTTGGCGGTGGCCGGCCACATGGCCAAGGTCTTCTACCGGGGGGCCTACAAGCCACCCCGTCAGTTCAACTGGGTGATCGGGGTGTTCCTGCTGATCATCACCCTGCTGATGTCGTTCACCGGGTACCTGCTGCCCTGGGATCAGCTGGCCTTCTGGGCGGTCACCGTCGGCACCGAGATGGCCGGCTACTCCCCGTTCATCGGGCCCGAGGTCCAGGGGATCCTGATGGGCGGCGAGGTCGTCGGTTCCTCGACGCTGCTGCGGTTCTACGTCCTGCACGTCGCCGTGCTGCCGACCACCCTGATCTTCGTCCTGATGATCCACCTCTGGCGCTGGCGCAAGGACTCGATGCTCGAGCTCGATCGGGAGGAGCCCCGTGTCTGATCAAACGGTGTCCGACCATGCGGATCAACTGCTGCCCGGCGGGGGGACCCCGGTCCGGCTGACGTCGAAGCCCGAGGTCGTCGAGGGCAAGCGGGTCCTCGGCATCGTCGCCGGCAAGCCGGTGGCCGGCGAGCGCAAGGAGCCGGCCGACGACGACCTGGTCTTCGTCTGGCCCCACCTCCTCGTTCGCCACGGTGTCGCCGCCCTGGGGGTGATGCTCGTGGTGATGGTCATCGCCGTGTTCTTCGACGCACCGCTGCGGGACATCGCCAACCCGACGATCACCCCGAACCCGGAGAAGGCGCCGTGGTACTTCGCCGCCCTCCAGGAGCTGCTGGCCCACTTCCACCCGCTGGTCGCCGGGGTGCTGGTGCCGGGGGCGATCGTCATCGGGTTGATCGCCCTGCCCTACATCGACTCGAGCACCTACATCCAGACCAGGCACCGCCGGGTGGCGGTGCTGACGTTCACGACGTTCCTCGTCATCTTCGTGATCCTGACCCTGATCGGCTTCATGTTCCGTGGCCCGAACTGGGGCTGGGTCTGGCCTTGGCAGGAGTGGCACGGTGAGCTGTAGCACCCGACATCACCGTGGCCGCACACCGTCGATCGGAGGTACCCCATGACCGGCACGGTGACCGAGACCGGGGAGCAGTCCGGGCGCCCGACCCCTCGGGCGGGAGCGCCGATGAAACGGCGGCAGTTCCTGACCCGCCTCTGGCAGGCCGGCGGGGCGCTGGTTGCCGCAGCCGGGGCCTGGACCACCTGGGACCTGCTGAAGCCGTTGCCGACGACCGGCTTCGGCGGCCTGGTCCGCTCGGTCACCCCCGAAGCGGTGCCCGAGTTCGGAGTGATCGAGGTGTCGGCGGCCCGGTCCTACCTGACGAGGATCAACGGCGAGATCGTGGCCATCGCCGAGAAGTGCACCCACCTCGGCTGCCGGGTCCCGTACTGCGAGTCGTCCGGCCAGTTCGAGTGCCCGTGCCACGGCTCGGTCTTCAACCGGGCCGGCGACTGGATCGCCGGGCCCGCCCCCCGGGGCATGGACACTTACCCGACCGAGCTCGGCGACGACGGTCTGCTCTACATCAACACCGGCGAGCGGTCGGACGGCGGCCAGCCCGGGAGCTTCCAGATCGACGAGCCGGCCACCGGCCCGGCCTGCGCAACCGAGGGAGGCCACAGCTGATGGCGACCCGCTACGAGGTCGACGAGGAGCTGGAGGAGTCGACCAACCGGGTGATGCTGATCGGCGCGATCCTGATGATCGGCATGGCCCTGGTCTTCCCGCTGTACCGCTGGCTTGAGCCCGCCACCCGTGAGCAGGCCCGCGAGGACCAGCTGGCGTCGCTGGCCGAGAAGGGCGAGGACATCTGGGCCTTCAACTGCGCCTCCTGCCACGGCCTCAACGGCGAGGGCGGCATCGGCCCGGCCCTCAACTCGGAGCAGTTCCTGCAGGCGTCGACCGACGAACAGACCGAGCTGCTGGTGGCGGTCGGCGTGCCCGGCTCGCAGATGGGGGCGTACTCGCTCGACTACGGCGGCCCGATGACGACCGAGCAGATCCGGGCGGTCGCGGTCTACATCCGGTCGTGGGAGGCCGACGCCCCCGATCGACCGGAGTGGCGGGACATCCCGCTCACCAACGAGTAGGACGGGCCGGGCGACGTCCGGCTGATCGGCCTACACGTCGAAGCCGTACCGACCGACCACGGTCGCCGGCTGCGGGTTCGGCGGCTCGCCGCCGGCGCAGCGCTCCCCGATCCCCTCCTGGAACCGGGCGAAGGCCTGACTCTCGAACAGCGGGTTGGCCTCGGCGTCGACGTCGGCCGCGAGATCGGCAACGTGCACGAACGTGCCGTCGTCGAGCCGGAAGGTCATGTAGCGGAGCCCGCGCGGCCTGGTCTCGGCCAGCTCGGCGAAGACCTTCTCGACCAGGTCCTGGTTCTCGTCGGCCCGGTCGGGCCCGGGTCGGTAGCGGACGACGGTGAAGCTCATCTGGTCTCCTGTCGGGTGTCGAGTGGGGTATCAGTGGCCGGCGGCATCCGGGTCACCGCCGGGGGCGGCGATGGCCAGCCGGCCGAGGAGGTGGGTCCAGCCCTGGGCGTGGGCGTCGGCCGGCCCGAACGGCAACCCGTCGTGGCGCAGCTCGACGGTCGTCGTGCCGTCGTCCTCGGCGGCC
This sequence comes from Actinomycetota bacterium, assembly GCA_039195375.1. Classification (GTDB taxonomy): domain Bacteria; phylum Actinomycetota; class Acidimicrobiia; order Acidimicrobiales; family SZUA-35; genus JAHELU01. The sequence continues at coordinate 21,718 of JBCCVL010000001.1, read as the reverse complement.
AGCGAGATGGTGACGGTGGTCGAGCCCTCGGGCACGTGCTCACTTCCCTCCCAGCCGAAGGTGAACACCATCCGCTCGGGCCGGACGACCTCCCGGTAGATCCCGGTGGCGATGTCCTGACCGTTGGCGTTCATCCAGAACCGACCGCCGGCGCGGGGATCGATGTCGATCGCGGTGCCCATCCACCGCAGCACCTTCTCGGGCACGACGAGGAACTCGAACACGGCGTCACGGGGTGCGGCGACGTGTTGGGTCAGGATCAGCGGCTCGTCCGACGGGGCCGGTCCTGCGGTCGCCGTCGTGTCGTTGTCGGTCATCGCTTCCTCCGCTTCCGCTTCTCGTTCCACTCGTCACGCCCGGCCTCGACCGCCAACTCCGCCAGGGCCTCGCCCCAGAACTCCGCCATCCAGCGGGCCAGCTCGCCAAGGCCCTCGGGTCTGGCCCGGTAGAACCGTCTGGTCCCCTCTGACCTCACGACGACCAGCTCTGCGTCGGCCAGCACCCGGAGGTGCTGGCTGATGGCCGGTCGGCTGACCTCGAAGTGCTCGGCGATCTCCGTGACCGTGCGCTCGTCGTCCTTGACGAGCTGCAGGATCCGTCGTCTGGTCGGTTCGGAGAGGGCTCGGGCCGTTGCATCCATGCGTTCTCGCTTTCCTGTCCGTCACCCTAGACGACTTCGTAAGTGATTGCTAACGTAAGCGCCTCGTGACGTACGAGCAGGCGTACCTCTCGTCCGGACCACGAGCGCAGGCCGATGAGACGAGGAGCACTCCGATGACCGACGAGACGACCACCGAGATGTTGGCGGCGATGGCCGCCGTCAACGACAACGCCGCCCGGCTGATCAGCGAGATCGGTGCCGACCAGTGGCACGACACGACACCGTGCACCGAGTGGAACGTTCGCGACCTGGTCAACCACATGGTCGGCACGACCCGATTCTTCGCCGCCAGCGCCGGGCGGGTCGCTCCCCCGGGGCCGGCCGACGGCGATCAGCTCGGCGACGACCCGGTCGCAACGTTCCGGGCGGTGGCCGAGACGACGATGGCCGCCTGGAACGCTCCCGGTGCCGTCGAGGGTTCCGTCGAGGTGCCCGCCGAGATGCCGGCGGTCGCCGCACTCGGCATCAACCTGCTCGACACGGGCACCCACTGCTGGGACCTGGCCATGGCCATCGGCGCCGACCATGGGCTGACCGTCGAACAGGCCGAGCTCATCGACGCCTGCAGCCGCCAGACGGTGAGCGACGAGGTGCGCAGCTACGCCGGCTTCGGCGAGGACCTCGACGACGGGAGCGCCGACGGCTTCACGGCGACGCTCGCCTTCCTCGGCCGCCGAGCCTGAGCCGACCGGACGGTCGTCTGGCACGCGCTCGCCCGTGCTGGCGAAGGCCTGGCGGTACCTAGCGGCCGTTGGTTGACCAGTGCCACGGCTCGCTCGGGAGGTTGTACAGCCCGTAGCGCTCGGCGTTGGCGAACAACCAGTTCCACGCCGCTCCCGATCGGCTGGAGATGATCCGACCGTTGTAGGTGAAGTCGATGGCTCGGCCCTGCTCGTGCATCGAACGCCCCGGACGAGCCGTCGGCGGCCGACACTGGCTCGACGGCATCTCGTAGATGGCGTAGTTCGAGGTGCCGCAGTTGTTGCGACGAACGGCGATCTGCTGGGCCGGGTCGCGGTACCCGCCACCGGCGAGCACGACGCCGTCCGCGGCGGCGTCGGCTAGCAGCTGACGGACGTCGTCGACGATGCTCTCGTGCACCATGATCCCGTTGCCGGCCGACACGATCTCGCCATCCGAGACCGGGATCGGGGCGGAGCCGCCGGACGACGACGGAGCCGGGGCAGCGGCCAACCGGCGGACCAGCTCGTCGTTGATGTCGACGACGTCGAGGCCGGCGTCGACCTCGGCCCCGAGCTGGGCAAGGGCGGCCCGCTCGGAGAGCAGGTGGTCGATCCTGGTCTCGGCCGACGCCGCGAGGTCACCGTAGGCCAACCGGTCATCCTCGAGCTCCGCCAGCTGCTCCTCACCCTCGGCCCTCGACCGGTCGGCCTCGCGGATCGCGGCCTCGGCCTCGCGGCGGCTGGCCAGCAGGTCCTCGCGGACCGACGACAGGAGGTTGGCGTAGTCGATGTCGGACTGGGTTGCCTTGGCCAGCAGGGTGGCCATCCGCATCGCCCGACCGGGATCGGTACCGACGAGCACCGCCTCGTCGACCGACTCGCCCTTGAACGAACGGATCGCCTGGTCGCCGAGGCTGACCTGCAGGTCGCGCACCTGCTGCTCCAGGTCCCTGACCTCGTCCTGGGTGGCCTCGGCCACGGCCCGGGCCTCGCCGAGACGACGGTTGGCGATCTCGACCGCAGCCGACTGGGCGTCGATGTCACCCTCCAGGTCACCGAGGGCGTCGTTGAGCTCGTCGAGCCGAGCGTTGGCGGCATCGATCTCTCGGGCCTTCGACGACTCGGCGGCGTCGACCCGGTCGCGATCGGCCTCGTCGACCGCCGTGGTTCCGGTCCCGGCGGTCGTCGACGTGCTCGATGCGGTCGTCGACGTCGTGGTCTGGGCGGCCGTCGTCGACGTGTCCGCCGCCGTTGTCGACGTCGGGGCTGCGGTCGAGGTGGTCGTCTCCGCCACCGTTGTCGTGGTCTCGGCTGCGGTGGTGCTGGTCTCGGCGACCGTCGTTGCGGTGGTCTCGGTCGTCGCGGTGTTGGCCGCTCCCGGGAGCCCGCCGCCGGCAACGACGATCAGCGCGAACAGGCCGAAGCAGACCTTCGCAGCCGTCGACCGATGCCGCAGCCGGCCCGCCTGGGCTGCTGGGTCACCGGCACGGTGGTGCCGAGGCTTGGAAGAGCCCCCCGCCTTGGAGACAAGCATCGACACCGAACTCTACTGGCGCCGTAACGTTCTTGCATGGCACCCTTCATCTTCTCGCAACGAAGCCGCAGCGGCCTGGTGGCGGAGCACCGGTGGTCGTCGGCCGGTCGACCGACGAGGGTCCGTCAGGTGATGACCACCGGTGTGCCGAGCGGCAACGTCGTGGCCAACTGCTCCATGACGTCGTTGGCCAGGCGGATGCAGCCGAAGCTGACATCGGTGCCGAGCGCCTCCGGCTCGTCGGTCCCGTGCAGGCCGATGATGGCGGTGTCGGCTCCGCCGAAGCTGTCGAGCACCTCACTGAACCCCGACAGCCCGAAGGCATAGGGCCCGTACGGACCGGTCGGATCCGGCGGTGCGAGCAACTCCAGCAGGTAGAACTCGCCGACCGGGGTCGGGGTGGCGCCGGTGCCGACGGCGATCACCGTGTCCACCCACAGGTCTCCGAGGTGGTACACCCGCAGCCGGTGGCTCGCCCGGTCGACCTCGATCCGGTACGGGTTCTCGAACAGCGTCACGTCGTCCCGCTTGACCCAGCCGGTCGTCCCGTTCGGCTGGATCGGCAGCTGGACCTCGATCCACTCGGCCACGGCGGAGCCGCCCGGGACGGCACGGAACACGAGTGGCGAGCCGACCGGGGTCGGGTGGGCCAGCGTGGTCACCTCGTCGGCATCCTCTGCCGGAGCCACCCTGGCGGTGACCGACGACACGACCGCCTGGGCCACGACCGACGGCGAGGCGTCGCCGGCCGGCGGCGCCGGACCGGGCGGGACCGTCGTCGTCTCGGCGACGGTGCCCGAGGTCGACGCCGTGCCGGTCGCCTGACCCGATGCGGTGGTCGGCGTCTCGACCGGTTCGTCCGACGGGTCGGCCGCCGCGCCGTCACCGCCGTCGCCGTCGCCCGGAGCGGAGGAACCGGGTCCGGTGGTGGCGACGACAATTTCGGCCGCCTCGGCCGTCGGCGGTGGCGGCAGCGTGGTCGGGGCGTCCGCTATCTCGATGCGGACCGTCGACTCGGCTGCGGTCACCGGATCGCCGGACTCGTCGACGGACGCGCCGCAGGCCGCCATCAGGGTGGCGGCCGCAGCCAGGACGACGGGGAGGGTGCTCGCCCGCACCGCGAGGGGTCCGATCGGGTGGTCGGCGACTCAGCCCGTGTACGGAGGCTGGGTCGTGACCGGCGGAGGCGGCGGGGCCGGCGGCAGCGGCTCGCAGGTCACCGTCAGGCTCGAACCGAGGCTCGAGATGCTGTCGACGGCCAGGAAGACCGAGGCGGTGATCGTGGTGTCGAGCGTGATCGTGCCGGCCTGCGTCGTGGTCGAGCCGGCGGCGTCTTCGATGCCCTCGACCTCGACCGACGAGTCGCCGCTGGCCACGATCAGCTTGTTGCCGCCGTGGATCGACTCCTGGTTGACGACCTCGACGACGATCTCACAGGTCCGACCGACCAGGTCGGCCGGCACGTCGGCCGAGCCGATCTCGACCGTCGACCCGGGGTCGCCCGTGATGACCACCTGCTCGATCGGCACGTCGATCGTCTGGGCGTCGGCCGGACCGCCGACCATCCAGACCGACAACAGTGCGGCCACGGCGGTCACGGCCAGGATCACCAGCCGGACGGATCGCGATGACTTCCTCTGTCCCATCTTCATCTCACTCCCACCACTGTCGCCGTGGCCCCACGAACACTCCGCCACATCGACTCACCTCAGCACAACGACACGCTTGTCGTTTCAACGTCGAACGGCAGCTAACCACACGGGAACACGGGTTGTTGGGCGCTCAACCGCCATTGCAATCAAACGGTCATGCCGTGGGTCGCGAGCACCATTTTCCCTGGGTGAGATCACCCAGGTCGGCTGCACGGGGCCGCGCCTCGACCGCCTGTGGTGTGGGGTCCCGACGCCCGGTCGGCGACACTGTCTGCATGCGGTCCCGTCGAGCCATCGTCGTCGCCATCGCTGCGATCGGCCTCGTCGCCGCCGGTTGCGGCGCCGACGACGGCGACACCGGTCGGGCGGCGGACGCAGCCGCCTCGACCGAGCGCTCGACGGGCTCGGTCGACGCAGCGGCCACCGACCCAGACCGCGACGACTCGGCGTCGACGAGCGCCGCGACCACCTCGACGAAGGCGCCTTCACCCGCATCCACCGGATCCACTGCATCGACCGGCGGGGCGGCGAGCGGGGCGCCCCGGCCCGAACCCGCCAACTGCGAGTCGCTCGAGCCGGGTGGCGGTTCGTTCGAGACCGATGCGGGAGGGCCGACGACCCGGGTGCGCGTCTTCGTGCCCCCGTCGTTCGACGGTCGACCGCTCCCTGCGGTCGTGAACTTCCACGGCCTCGGGTCGGACGGTCTCCAGCAGTCGTTCCTGTCCGGCTATGCGCAACTGGCGGCCGACGAGGGCTTCGTCGCCGTACATCCGACCGGCCCGCAGAACTCGTGGGAGCTGGCCCAGTTCGACGCTCCCGGCCGAGACGACCTGGCGATGGTCGACGACCTCATCGACCGGCTGGTCACCGAGTTCTGCGTCGACCCGACCCGGATCTACTCGACCGGGCTGTCGAACGGCGGCTTCTTCACCGCCCTGCTCGTCTGCGAGCGGGCGGATCGGATCGCGGCCGCCATCTCCGTCGCCGGGGTGTCCCACCCCGATGGCTGCGAACCGTCCCGACCGGTCCCGTTCGTGGCCTACCACGGCACTGCCGACGACGTCGTGCCCTTCGGCGGCGGCACCTCGACCCTGCAGGAGGACGGCTCCACGGCCGTCGGCGACGACTTCTTCGCCCAGTCGATGCCAGACGAGTTCGCCGAGTTCGCCGCCGACTTCGGCTGTGCCGCCGAGCCCGAGGTCAGCGACGTCGGCGACGAGGTCATCCGCTACGACTACGTCGACTGCGACGAGGGGGTGCCGCTCACGTTCTACGAGGTCGTCGGCGGCGGTCACACGTGGCCGAACTCACCGCTCGGACCGCTGCTGGCGGGGGCGCTCGGGCCGACGACGACCGACGTCGACGCCACGGTCGACGGGTGGGAGTTCGTCAGCCGGTTCTCGCTCCCCGACGGCTGACCGCACTCGTTCCGACGGCCCTCGACGGTGTCGCCAACATTGTCAACAATCTTGCCAACACGAGGGGGTCGGTCTAAGGTCACCGCTTCGGCGGCTCGCATCGGTGCCAACGGCACGGTGGCCGTCTCGGCTCACTGAAGGGGGAACCACCGATGAAGCACTCTCTGCGCTGGCTTGCCGTTCTCGTTGCGGTTGCGCTGCTCGGCGCGGCGTGCGGCGACGACTCGGACGAGTCGAGTGGCGACGAGGAAAGCGACGCGGCGGGAACCGATGCGGCGTCGGACGATCCGATCCGGATCGGCATCCTCACGTCGCTGACCGGCCCGTTCACGTCGTGGGGCCTCCACGTCGAGGCCGGCGCGGTTCTCGCCGCCGACGACATCAACGCCGATGGCGGCATCGACGGCCGGATGGTCGAGGTGATCGTGGTCGACGACCAGTCCGACCCCGAAGAGGGCGTCGTGCAGATGGAACGGCTCATCGAGGACGGCGTTGTCGCCATCGCCGGCACCATCTCCTCTGGCGTCGGCGGGGCGACGAGCCCACTGGCCGAGTCGTCCGAGGTCCCCCTGTTCTTCAGCAAGGCCGGATCCGACGCGCTCCTCACCCAGGACAGTCGCTACACCTTCCGGACCTGCCTGCCCGCTGGCCCGATGCTCGCCGTGCCGTGGGCCGACTACGCCAACGAGCAGGGCTTCACCCGCGTCGGCTCGATGATCGCCGACTACGGCTGGGGACAGTCCTTCCTCGCCGCCTCCGAGACGGTCTTCGGCGGCGCCGGCCTGGAGCTCCAGTCCGAGATCGCCCCGGTCGGCGAGCAGGACTTCAGCACCTACCTCCGGTCGATCACCGACTTCGAACCCGAGCTGCTCCTGGCCACCGGGCACCCGCCCGGCGCCGGCGCGATCCTGGCCCAGGCCGCCGACCTCGGTATCGACGTGAACGTGACCGGTCCGGGCTCGTCGCTGACGGCGGTCATGGAGGCCGCCGGTGACACCGCCTTCGGCCGCTACGCCGACCTCTCGTGCGCCGACTACTTCAGCGACTCCTACGCCGAGCTGGCCGCCCGCTATGTCGCCGAGACCGGACTCGGCTTCATGGAGGACGACGCGGTCGCCATGTACGCGGTCGTCAACATCGTGGCCGAGGCGGCCGGCGAGGTCGGCGACGACCCGGTCGCCATCGCCGACACGATCCGGGCCGCAAGCTACGACATGCCCGGCATGGCCTACACGCTCAGCTGGACCGAGTGGGGTGAGCTGGCCGAGTCGACGCTGCTGCTGGTCGAGATGGGTGCCGGTCCCGCCCCCGACGGCCTCAACGAGGCCGGCGAGTGGTGGCCGGAGATCCTGACAGAGTCGGCCCCGCTCGAACCCTACGTCCCCGGCTCCTGAGCCAGCGGTCGTCGCCGATGGCGCTGCTCGAGCTGCGGACGGTCAGGAAGAAGTTCGGCGGCCTGCCGGCGGTCGACGGCGTCGATCTCCGGGTCGACGAGGGTGAGATCCTGGCGCTCGTCGGCCCGAACGGTGCCGGCAAGAGCACGCTGCTCAAGGCCATCAGCGGCATGCAACCGGCGACGAGTGGCAGCATCCGCTTCGACGGGGTCGAGCTGGTCGGGCTACGGCCCCACGTCGTCCGTCGGCGCGGGATCTCGATGGCGCTGCAACACCCGCGGGTGTTCGACTCGATGACCGTCCGGGAGAACGTGATGGTCGCCGCCACCTTCGGCGGCGCCCGGCGCTCGACCGAAGACGAGGCTCGTACGGCCGCAGACGACGCCATCGAGTTCGTCGGGCTCGGCCCGAGCGCCGATCTCCCGGTCGCCGGGCTCAACCTCCACCAGAAGCGGTTCCTGGCCATGGCCGGCTCCCTCGTCGGGGCACCCCGGCTGCTGCTGCTCGACGAGGTCATGGCCGGTCTCAACGACGCCGAACTCGACGAGTCGATCGCCATGGTCCGCACCGCTCGCGACGAGCGGGGTCTCACCGTCATCTGGGTCGAGCACGTGATGAAGGCGGTCATGAGCCTGGCCGAGCGGGTCGTGGTCCTGAACTTCGGGCGGACCCTGGCCGACGGGACCCCGGCCGAGGTGATGACCGACGAGGCGGTGGTCGAGGCCTACCTCGGGACAACGGGCGCAGCCCGGTGAGCGAGCCCCTCCTCGCCGTCGACGGGCTGTCGGCCGGGTACCTCGGCGAGAACGTCGTCCACGACATCGACCTCACCGTGTCGGTCGGCGAGGTCGTCTGCGTGATCGGCTCGAACGGAGCGGGCAAGACGACCATGCTGCGATCGATGTGCGGACTCCTTCCGGCCACCGCCGGGGCGGTCCGCTTCGACGGGCTCGACCTGCGCCGGCTGCCGAGCCACCGGGTGATGCGTTCGGGCGTCGTGTACGTCCCGGCCGAGCGACACCTGTTCCCCGGGATGACGGTGGCCGAGAACCTGGCCTTGGGCAGCTATCCGAAACGTCCCGCAACGGCCCAGCTGGACATCGTCTTCCGGACGTTCCCGCGCCTCGAGGAGCGCCTCGGGCAGAACGCCGGCACCCTCAGCGGTGGCGAGCAGCAGATGCTGGCGGTTGGACGGGCCCTGATGGCCGAGCCGTCGCTGCTCATCCTCGACGAGCCGACCACGGGCCTGGCACCGGTGCTGGCCCAGGAGGCGTACGGGGCGCTGTCGGAACTCCGCGACGCCGGGCTGACGGTCCTCGTGGCCGAGCAGCAGGTGCCGCTGGCGTTGGAGCTGGCCGACCGGGGCTATGTGCTCGACCACGGCCGGATCGCCCTGACCGGCCCGTCGTCCGAGCTGGCGGCCAACCCCGAGGTCCGCAGGGCGTACCTCGGTGTGTAGGTCGGCGTGTAGGTCGTCGAGGAGGTAGGAACGCAACGATGGTGGCGGTGTTGATCGACGGACTGGTCCTGGGACTGCAGTTCGGCATGCTCGGCGTCGGCCTGACCCTGGTCTACGGCCTCGGCGGGGTGGTCAACCTGGCCCACGGGCAGATGGCGGTCGTCGCCGCCATGGTCGCCGCCCGGTTGATCGACGGCGGCACGGCGACGGCCTTCGCGGTTGCGGCCGGGATCCTGTCGGTCGTGGTGCTCGGCGTGGTCATCGACCGGACGCTGATGCAGCCCGTCTACCGGGAGCGGGGCGAGCATCGGGTGCTCCTCGGGCTGCTGTTGATGCTCGGGGTCGGCTTCATCATCGACGGGGTGCTCGAGTGGCGGTACCCGATCGAGGCCCTCAGCCTGCGGATCACCGGTGGGCCCGTCGAGGTCTTCGGGGTCGCCATCCGACGGGGCTCGATCGTGGCCTCGGTGGTCATCGCCGTCGTCGGTCTCGCCCTCGTCCTGTTCTTCCGGTACACGACGTTCGGGCGGGCCACCCGCTCGGTCATCGAGGACGAGGAGGGGGCCAGGCTGTGCGGGATCAACCCCGGTGCGGTGCGGACGGTGATCTTCGGATTGAGCGGTGGACTGGCCGGCATCGTGGCCATGACCCAGGCCATGACCAGCCCGGTCGTCTCGACCGCCGGGGTCGGGCTGACGATCTTCGCCCTGATCGTCGCCGTCGTCGGTGGTCTCGGCAGCACCTCCGGTGCGTTCCTGGCCGGCATCATCCTCGGCCTGGTCAACACCCTCAGTGCCTTCTACATCGGGACCTTCGTCAGCTCGATCATCCTCCTGCTGGCCGCCGCCACCACGATCCTCCTCCGCCCACAGGGGTTGCTCGGCCGTGCGTGACCGGCGGCGAACACCGGAGCTCCGCCTCGGGAGTCTCGGCGCCTTCGCCCCCATCGGCGCCGCGGCGTTCGTGCTGGCCCTCGTCCCCCTCTGGGCCGGGGACTCGCGGTCGATGATGACGGTGGTCACCACCGGTCTGACCTTCGCCTCCTACGCCGTCGCGTTCAACCTGATCTTCGGGGCGACCGGGCAGCTCTTCCTGTGTGTCGGGGCCCTGGCCGGCATCGGCGGCTTCGGGTCGGTCATCGCGTCCGACCGCCTCGGTCTGCCGTTCCTGGTCACGATGCCGATGGCCGCCCTGCTGTCCGGGGTGTTCGGCGCCGCCCTGAGCTGGGTCGCCGTCAGACGGTCGCTCGACACGATCTTCACCGGCATCGTGACCCTGGCCTTCGCCCTGTCGTTCCAGAGCTTCGTGCTCGGACAGCCGGAGTTGACCGGCGGGGAGAACGGGATCCAGGTCGCCGGCGGCACCGACACGCTGCTCCGTCAGCCCGTCGAGCCGTACTACGTCTTCCTCGGCCTGCTCGTCGCCTTCCTCGTGATCTACCGGATCATCCAGCGCTCGCACGTCGGCTGGGCGTTTCGGGCCCTACGAGACGACGACGCCGCCGCGGCCCTGGCCGGCATCGATGTCGCCCGCTACCGCATCCTCGCCGGCTGGATCGGCTCGATGATGCTCGGCCTCACCGGTGCGCTGTTCGCCCACTACCGGGGCTTCGTCGGTGACACCACGTATGCGTTCGGCAGCGTCGACGTCCGGGTACTCGTGATGTTGGCCTTCGGTGGGATCGGCACCCTGCTCGGCCCCGTGCTCGGCGCCACGGTGTTCACGATCATGGACGAGTTGCTGGTCGACCAGGCCCAGGTGCGGGAGCTGATCTACGGCGTCATCACCGTGGTCCTGTTCCTGAGCTTCCGCCAGGGGCCGGTCCCTGCGCTCACCAATGCGGTCAGGCGCCGGGTCGGCTCGGACCGGGCACCGCCGTCGGACCCGTCGTCCGCCGGAGCGGGGGCCGGCTGAGGAGCCGCACCGGGCGGCGTCGGTCGCCGACGCCGCCCGGCCGGTCAGGCGCCCGAGACGAGGCGGCGGGCGGGGCGACCGAGGTCACGCCCTGGGCCCTGGCAACGGATGGCGAGAGTGACCCAGGTCGCCACCGTCAGCACGACGATGAACACGGCCAGGATCAGCCACACGGTCGCGGTGTCGATCGTCCAGGTCGAGCCGAACGTCGTCAGCAGTGCCGGACCGGCGCCCCACTCGTCGCCGGCGAGGAGCTCCCGGAGGCCGAGATCGGCCCCGATGGCCTCGAACGCCCACCGGTCCGGCATGACGGCGCTGATGGCCCGACCGACCGGCGCCATGACCGGGACCGGCAGCACGGCACCGGAGAACAACACGGCGGGGAAGCAGAGCATCGGCAGCGCGAGCGACGCCTGGGCCGGGCTCCTGACCAGCGCCGAGGCCAGCAGGCCGAGCGAGAGCGCGGCGACGGCGTCGAGGCCGAGGGTCACGGCGACGACCGCATACGTCCCCAGGTCGGCCGACGGCAGGCGATCGAGGGCGACCAGCACGCCGAGCATGGCCACGTCGATCGCAAGCAGGATCGGCGTCAAGGCCAGGAGCTTGGCCAGCACCTGGAACCCGGCCGGCACACCGGCCCGCCGCTCCCGCTGCATCGTCGCCGCCTCCGGACAGATCTGCAGCAGGCCATAGGTCAGGCCAAAGAAGAAGCCACCGAAGGCGACCCAGAAGACCGCCATGATCGCCGAGGACACCGATGGCGCAGTCGGGTCGAACGCACCGGCCTGGAACAGGATGGCGAACATCGCAACGACCATCGCCGGTGAACCGGCCATGATGGCCGCCGTGAGCCGGTTGCGGACCACCAACTCGACGGTGCGGGCGGTCAGGGTCGCCAGCTGCCGGAGCCGTGAAGGGGCGAGCCGGTCGGCGTCGGTCGGATCCTGCCAACCGCTCGGCTCGTGGCCGTCTACGGCCGGTCGATCGATGGCCGAGGTGTCGGCCGATGCCTCGCTGGCGGTGTCGCCGCCGAGGCCGGGGCGGATCCCGGGCAGCGTGCGGAGCGGCGCGGTGGCCGAGATCAGCACGCGATGGACCCTGGCCGTGTCATTGCTGGCCGCCACCTCGATGGCCTCACTCGGTGTGCCGTCGAACACGAGCCGCCCGCCGGGACCGACGGCGACGATCCGGTCACAGAGCCGGAGGTCGTCGGCGTTGTGGGTGACGAAGACGACGGTCCGCCCCCGGTCGGCCAGCTGGCGGAGCTCACCGAGGATGGTCTCGGCCGTCGCCGGATCCAGGCCGGACGTCGGCTCGTCGAGCAGGCAGGCTCGGGGGCTCGTCACCAGCTCGATCGCCAGCGAGGCCCGGCGCCGCTGACCGCCGCTCAGGCGACGGACCGGGACGTCGACCACCGCCCCGAGCTCGACCTGGTCGAGGGCGCGGGCCGCGGCCTCATCGGCCCGGTCGCCGGCTCCCCGGCCGGCCGACACCCGGAGCCTCGCTGCGTAGGTGAGCATCCGCCCGAGCGGCAGCTCGTCGTGCAGCACCTCCTCCTGGGGTACGAAACCGACGTCTCGGCGCCTGGCTGCGTCGAGCTCGGCCGCCGGGAGGCCGTCGATCGTGGCTCGACCGGTCGACGGCGGCAGGTTGCCGGCCAGCACCTGGAGCATGGTCGACTTCCCGGAGCCGCTGGCCCCGACGATGGCGACCAGCTCACCCGGCCCGACCGAAAGCGAGACGTCGTCGAGGATCCGCTGACCGTCGTCGGCGGCGACGCCGATCCCGTCGAGCGCCAAACGGCTGCCGGTCACCGACGGGCCGGGGCGGGTGACGCCGGGGCCGGCGGTTGCGGTGGCACCGATGGCCGGAGATGCGTCGGCGGCCGGAGCGGCGTTGAGCGTCGGCGCGGGGATGTCGGCGTCCGGCTGGCCGAGATGGGCGGGGCCGGCGGGGCCATCGAGCCAGTCGGGGCCGGCGGGGCCATCGAGCCAGTCGGTGGTCGGGGTCGTGTGCATGGTTGGTCCTTTCGTGCTCCGTCCACCCTCCTGCAGGCCCGGGCCCCTTCGGATCCGTGGCCGCCTCGGCAGTTGTGGCCGCCGACCACGTACGTGACCACGTACGTGGTCGACCAACGATCGCCGGCACCGCCGCCGGACGGTGCCCGAAGGGCCGCAGCACTACGCTCGGTCGGGTGAGGGAGCGGCGCCACGACACCCGCCTGGTCGGTCGCCGCCGCGAGCTGGCCCGGCTCCGGGAGCTGGCCGACGACCCCGCCACCGGAGCCGTCCTGCTGACCGGCCCGACCGGCGTTGGCAAGTCCCGGCTGGCCGAGGGGGCGATGGTCGACCTGACCACCCGGGGGTGGCACGGCGTCGGGCTGTCGGCAACCGACCCGGCGTCGAGGATCCCCTTCGGAGCGCTGTCGGAGCTGATCCCCGATGCGCTCGACCGGCTCGACGACGTCGACCCAGACCGGGCCGAGCTGACGGTGCTGCGCGCCGTCGAGACCGCCCTCCGGTTGCGCGACGGCGACCCGGTCGCCGTCGTCATCGACGACGTGGCCGGCGTCGACCGGCCGACCTGCGACCTCCTGGTCCACCTGGCCGCCAACCGGCGCCTCTTCCTCATCGCCAACCAGGGACCGGACGGCGACGTCGGCGATGCCATGCGGCGGTTGACCCCGGCCGGCGTGACCGAGCTCGCCGTCGAGCCGTTGTCTGCTGCGGCCACCGCCGAACTGGCGACCGAGGTGCTCGGTGGGCCGGTCGGCCCCGGCCTGGTCCGCAACCTCGACGAACGGGCCAAGGGCTCCCCGCTGTTCATCCGGGAGCTGCTGGCCTCGGCCCGCTCGAACGGCCGGGTGACCGAGATCGACGGGGTCAACCACCTGACCGGTGAACTGACCGTCGGGCCGAGCCTCGGTCGCCAGATCGTGTTCCGCTTCGGTCTCCTCAGCCAGGCCGAGCAGGACGTGCTCGAGCTCCTGGCCCTGGCCCGGGAGCTGGGCGTCGAAGACCTGGCCGAGATCGCCGACCCGGCGGTGCTGGAGACGATGGAGCGCCGTGGCCTGATCACCACCACCCTGCGGGGTCGGCGACTCCGAGCCGGGCTCGGACACCCGCTCCAGGGCGAGGCGATCGAGGCCGGCCTGACCCCGCTGACGCAGCGCCGTCGGAACCGTGAGCTGGCCGAGCTGCTGGCCCGCCGGGGCGGCCGCCGGGCCGAGGATCGGGTGGTCGGTGCCGTGACCCGTCTGGCCGCCGGTCAGGAACTCGACCTCGACGAGCAGATCGAGGCCGTCGGCATCGCCCTGCGGATCGACCGGATCCGGGAGGGAGCCGAGCTGGCCCGCTCGGCCCACGCTCGGGAGAGCTCGGAGCGGACCCGAACGGCGCTGGCGGAGACCCTGATCCGGCTCGGGCGTTTCGTCGAGGCCGACGGGCTGCTGGCCGAGCCGATCGCCGACGACGCCGGCGAGTGGGAGCGGTTGCGCCGGGCGATCCGACGGTCGTCGAACCGGCTGTGGGGCTTTCGCGACCCGGCCGGGGCGCTGGCCATCGACGACGCCTGCCTGGCCACCCTGACCGAGCCGGCAGCGACCGACCGGGTCGTCGCCCACCAGGCCTGGATCGACTACTGCGACGGACGGCCGACCGACGCGCTCGACCGCATCGCCCACCTCCCCGACGACGCCGACGACATCGACCCGGACGTGCGCTTCGCCGTCGCCGCCGTTCGAGCCCCGGCGCTGGTCCTGGTCGGCGCCGTCGACGACGCCGCCGACCTGGCGACGCGGGCCTGGGAAGGCGGCTGGGGGGCCGACACCCCGTATGGATCCCACGGCCAGCACCTCATCGCCCTCGGGTTCGCCACCCTCCACCAGGGTGACGTCGAGGCCGCCCGATTCGTCGCCGGGGCGGCGATCGAGCACTGCCGGGCCTCGAGCGAGACGACGGCGCTGCTCTTCTTCCTCGACCTGGCCGCCAACATCGAGTTGCTGGCCGGCGACCTACCCGCCGCCGTGTCCTATCTCGACGAGGCGCTCGACATCGGGCGCGATCTGGCCATCGCCACCTCGGTCCGCAGCTCCCTGGCCACCGCCAAGGCCCAGCTCGGGCAGACCGACGAGGCCCGCCGCCAGCTCGACCGGCTCGACCGGGTCCCCCCGGCCCCGAGTCCCCGCGGTCAGGCCGAGCAGCGGTCGGCCGAGGCGTGGACGGTGGCCAGCAGCGGCGACGGGGCCGGCGGGGCCGACATCCTCCGCCTGGCGGCCGACGAGGCCCGATCGGCCGGCCTTCGGATCCACCAGCTGTTCGCCCTGCTCGACCGGGCCCGGCTCGGCTACGCCGACGCCGACGACGCCACGGCCGCCACCGCCGCCGCCGAACACGCGCAGGGTCGCCTGGCCCCGACGCTGGCCCGAGCGGTGGCGGCGTGTGTGACCAACCGGGGCGACGACCTCGACCGGGCCGCAGCGGGACTCGGGGATCTGGGGTTCCGACTGTGGTCCGCCGAGTTGTCGGCCAGGGCGGCCGACGCCTGGGCCAGCGCCGGCGAGCCCCGCGCAGCCACCGCCTCCCAGCGCGCATCCGAACAGGAGCGGGCCCGGCTACCGGCGGCCCGAACCCCGAGCCTGGCCCGGGCCCCGTCGGTCGAACCGCTGACGCGCCGAGAGCGCGAGATCGCGGCCATCGCCGCCGCCGGTTCGTCGAACAACGACATCGCCGAGCGCCTCCACGTGTCGGTCCGCACGGTCGAGACCCACCTCAACCGGATCTACCGGAAGCTCGGCATCACCAACCGGACCGACCTGGCCAAGGCGCTGGACCCGACGGCGACCCCGAGCTGACCGGCGGCCGCCGCCGGTGTCGACGGCGCCGGGCGGCTACGCAGCCGGGTCGTCGCCCCGGTCGAGGCGCTGATGGCCGGCGCGGTCGGAATCGTCGGCGCCCGACTCGTCGGCGTCGGCCTCATCGATGCGATCGTCGGGCGCCTCGTCGCCGGTGCTCTTGCGTGCGGCGTCGTACATCGCCCCCTCGATCTCGGAGATCGCCTGCTGGGCGACGTCGATGTTGATCGGTGCCCAGTTCTGGTCGATGGCCTCGGCCCCGGCCCGGCGTCCGACCCCGACCCGCCACCGGAGGTCGGGGTTGGCGCGGATCCGCAGCGGAACGTCCGGGTCGAACCAGTGGGCCGAGACGAGCTCGGGCCGGGCCAGTTCCAGGTCCCGCTGGAAGTTCCCCCGCTGCAACACGACCGAGGTCGGCCAAACCGGATCCGGCCCCTCGAAGGCGATCCAGAACGGGCCCCGCCAGAACGACGGGAAGCGGATCGAGCCGTCACCCCGCCCGGAGCGGTGCTCGACGACGGCGAGCCGCCCACCGGCTCCGAGCACGTGGTCGAGGGCGACGGGCAGCTCGGCGTCGTGGGGTTGACCGACGGCGGTCTCGAACCGCCGCAGCGTGTCACGGCCGACGACGAGGCCCGTCTGCTCCTCGAGCCTGGCCGCCACGGCGGCAAGCGAGAGCCCTCGGGCCCGGCGGAGCTCCCCGTAGCGCTGCCGCTCCATCACGTCGAGGCCCTCGGGGAGGGGGCGCCATCGCCTGGCGGCGTCGCCGCGGTGCAGGTAGCTGTCGACGGCGTCTGGAGCCCGGTGGGCGAAGTCCGTGGCCCCGGGGTCCTGGGAGGCGACCCGAGCCTCCAATGTCGAGGTGAACATGTCCATCAGCGGGCCCTGGGCCGAACTGGCCCGCAGGAGGTCGAGGGCGTCGAGGATCTGGGCGCCGGGAACGGCCGGCGGCAGGGAGCCGTTGCCGAAGTCGACCCAGCCAGGGCTCGACAACTGCACGACGATCGGCGAGTCGGGAACCGTCGCCCCGTTGGTGAGGAACACGCCGTTCGGTCCGAGGTCGAACACCACTTCGAGCCTGGCCACCCCCCACTCGGACTCGACGACGAGGCGGGGCGACGCCGAGCGGATCCACATCCACACCGGCCGGGACGGCCCATCGAAGATACCGGACCAGATGCGGCCGGGCTCGAGTCCCTTCGTCGTGCCGTGCGACCACAGCAGATCGCGGAGCAGGCGTCCGCCATCGAGGGCATCGTCGACCTCGTCGAGGTCGAGCGAGATCGCCCGCTCACCCCGCTCCCAGTTCGACAGGGCGCTGTGGCGAACGTTCAGTCGATCGGCGGCTTGCTGCTGAGTCCAACCGAGGACGCTCGTCCTCCACCACCGGAGGACGTCCCCGGCTGAACGCCAGGACTCCATTGCCGCAACCGTAGTCGACCGACGACCGCTTGGGGACGGGTGTCGCTCGGTGGAGCCGGCGACACCACCGCACTCAGCTCGGGGTGACCAGGAACCGGGCACCCCGGCCCGGCTCACCGTCGGCCGAGAGCCGCCAACCGTGCCGCCGACAGATCGTCTGGCAGGTCGCCAGCCCGATCCCGTGGCCCTGCACGGTCGGGTCGAGGCGCTTGAACGGCTCGAAGATACGGCCGGCCTGCGACGCGTCGAGGCCGACGCCGTTGTCGACGACCTCCAACACGGATCGACCGGGGGAGGCGACCCGGATCTCGAGCGGCCGCTCCGGGCTCCGGTACTTGATGGCGTTGCCGATGAGGTTGTCGACCAGCACCTGGGCCAACGTCCGGTCGGCCCGGATCGAGCCGAGCGGACGATCGATCGAGACGTGATGCTCGATGGCCGCGAGGTCGACGTAGCGAGCCCGCAGGACGTCGTCGACCACCTCCTCCAGATCGACCGGCACGAGCTCGAGATCGCCGGACGCGGCGCCGGCGTGGGCCAGCAGGGCGTCGACCAGGTCGCGACCGCGGAACGCCGACGTCTCCATCATCGCCAGCGCCCGGGCCGCACCATCGGGAACGTCCGGCCCGAGCTCCTCGGCCACGACGGCGGTGAGGGCGGCGATGTGGCGGAGCGGGGCCCGTAGATCGTGGGCCATGGCCCTGGCGAAGCGGTGCAGGGTCTCGTTCTGGGCGGCCAGCTCGTTGCGGAGGTCGCGTTGACGGCTGGCGTCGTCGTTGGCCTCACGGATCTGGCGATCGAGGGCCCGGAACCGTTGGGCCCTGGCCTGGTCTGGGCTGAGCGTGACGAGCCAGAGCCGCCCATCGGGGTCGTGGTCGGCGAGGGGGGCGACCCGGCACTGATGGCGGCGGGCGAACCCCGGAGCGACCGCGGCGAGGACGACCGGCAGGCCGCCGCCCCCGGCGACGATCCGCAGGTCGGCCACCACCTCGTCGATCGGCCGGTCAACGAGATCGGCCAGGAGGATCGAACCAACCGCACGGCCAGGCTGCCCGGCTGGCTCGTCGTCGAGCACGAGCAGGCGGCGAGCGGCGCCGTTCACTGCGACGACGGCGGTCGACACACGCTCGACCAGCAGCGTGGGGCTCGGGTGCCGCTCGAAGACGCCTCGGAAGGCCAGGAGGTCGGGCTCAGCCGAAGTATTCGCGCCCACCCGCACCCTCCCGCAGGTGGACGACCACCCGGCACCGGTCGGCTCCCCTGGCGATCGTCTGGTCGAGATCGACCCTGGCGTAGCCCAGGTTGTCGGCTGCGATCCGCCCGAAGACGTTGGACGTCATCATGCACAACGGCTCTCGCCCCTCGACGAAGTGACCGAAGGGGCAACGGGTGTTGGTCAGCACGATCCGCTCGTCGTCGATGTGGGTGACCGAGAAGTCGCCGTCGATCCGGCGCTTGAGGTCGACCAGGGTGGCCGCCACCTGCTCCCGCCCCAGTTGCTCGACACCGGCCGCGGCCCGGTACTCGGCATCCATGCGGGCTCCGACCCGGCCGCCGACCAGACCGATGAACCCCTCGGCCTCCTCGAGCCCGATGGCGTCGGCCAGGATCCCCGTCAGCTCGCGCAGGACCTCGAGACTGAACCGGTCACGATCGCGGTGGATCGGGGCCGAGCGGAACAGACCGGCCAGCTCATCGACGCGACGTCTCGCCGCGTCCGACCCGTCGGCCGGCGTCGTCTGCTCCCCGGACTGCGTCGAGCTCACCCTGCACGGGTCGGCCGGTTCCGCCCGATCCTGAGCACATCGGTGGGCGTCTCCGGACGATGCCGGTCAGCTCGAGAGCGGTGGCGCCGTCCCGGTCCGCTCGCCGTCGGTCCGAGCGGCGTCGGCCTCGGCCTCGGCCTTGATGCCCTCGATCACCCTGGTCATGTTGGCCCGGTGCTCGTCGACCCGGCGGAAGAGGATCCGCGCCTCCTTGTCCGGCATCGACTCGATGGCTGCGGTGATCCCGGACGGACCGGGACCGATGATCATCGAGAACCGGAGGCGGGTGGCTCCAGCGATGGTGCTGGCCTCGAAGCGCCATCTGGCGCCGGCGTTGTCTGGATCGGCGCTGGCCCAGCCGAACTCCTTCGGCTCGTCGCAGTGGGTGACGAAGCAGGGCACCTCCCACTCGCCGATGGCCGGATGGGTGTTCGAGCCGATGAACTGGGCGCCGACGGCCGGTCCGCCTGGCGTGCCGTCAGCATCATCGGCAGGGGCGTCGACCCAGCGGGCGCCGACGAACTCCTCGGAGAACCGGGCACCGAACGAGATGTCGCTCAGATACGGCCACACCGCGGCCGGCGGGGCCTTGATGTCGACCTCGACCACGCAACCGGGGCCGTCCGAGTGCCGGGGCGGGTCGCTCGGGCCCGACTCCCACGTGCGGCTGAAGCCGTCGACGTAGGTGATCTCCCTCGCCGGATAGCGCGGCGCGGTCCTGAACTCGGTCCCCTTCGTCCACGCGACCGGGACCATGGCGATCTGGGTCATCCCGTCCGGGATCCCGAGCAACTCGGCGATGTCGTCGGAGCGGCTCAGGATGGCGGTGGTCCAGGCCGTGCCGAGGCCGCGGGCCCTGGCGGCGACGCAGAAGCTCCACACCGACTGGATCACCGAGTCGAACAGGCCGGGACGGCCGCTGCCGTCGTGGACCCCGATGATGGTGGGGATGACAATCGCCGGGACCTCGGCCAGATGCTCGGCCAGATGGGCGGCGGAGGCCATGACCCGCTCGTTCGGATGCCCGGTGCCGGCCACCCGATCTCGGGCCTCGACCATCCACTGGCCGGCCGACTCCATGTACAGCTCGGCCAACCGCTCCTTGCGCGCCTGGTCGCGCACCACGATCCAGCGTCGACTCCCCTGATTGCCGCCGGAGGGGGCCTGCTCGGCGACGTCGATGCAATCGAGGATCAGCTCGTGGTCGACCGGTCGCTCGAGGTCGAGCCGGAGCCGCACGGCCCGAGTGGTCATCAGGGCCTTGTCGACGGAGCCGATGTCGATCCCGGCGACCGGGTTCTCGCTCGTCGGATTGGCCTCGGCGTCGGTCATGCCTGCGTCTCCTTCAACGACTCGCCGACGGCGGTGGCGTGGGCCCTCGCCTCCTTGGCCAGCGCCCGCAGCTCACCCCGCTCGTCCTCGGTGAGCACCTCGAAGTCGACGGCGTGCAGCCGGTCGGTCATCGACTCGATGCCATCCCTGGCCTCGCCGAGGTCCGACACGTCCGGGTAGGGCTTCGGCCACCCGAAGAACTCGGCGTTCCACTCCCCCGCCGGTCCGGACAGGATGGCTTCGAGTGGGCCCATGCCGGTCGCCTCGACCGCGACCGAGTGACGGCCGAAGCGCAGCTCCCGCATCGTCTGGCACAGCTGGAACGTGCGGGCCGGGCCGGCCTGCTCGGGTAGCGGCTGGTCGCGCCAGCCGACGAAGGTCGGCGCGCCGTGCGGTCTCGCCGACTCGACCACCCGCTGACACAGCTCGCCGAGGCGATCGCTTCCCTCGAAGCCGGCCAGCCGTTCGTCACCCCATTCCTGGCAGATACGGGCGTAGACGGCGGCGCCGTCGGCCGGGGCGGTCTCGGCCCGGCCGACTGCGATCTTGTCCCGCAGGTAGTCGGGTTGCCAGAAGTGGGCGGCGGCGACCACGTTGTCGACCGGGCAGTCGCCGAGCACGCCGAGTCGACCGACCGCGTAGGCGGCCATGCCGTCGGCAGGAAGGCCGGCGGCAGCCGCCTTCTGGTTCGTCGAGGGGGCCATGAGCCACTCCATGGCCAGCATGCCGATCGAGCCCCGCATGCTCCGGGCGACGGAAACGGTGTCCATGCCCGGGAATGTAGGGCCTGGGTCCGAGTGAGTCCATTTGTCGGACCGACCGCAGGTCGGCGACACTGTCCGGACCAGACCAGGACGCAGCGGACCGGCCAGATCGACACCGAGGAGCGAACCCATGACCGACCAGCACGTGAAGGCGATGACGGCCGACATCGAGACCCCCGAGTTCGAGACGACGGCCTTCACGCAACCGCCGCCGTTGTCGGAGGCGACGGTCGCCATCGTGACGTCGGCCTCGCTCCACCACCCGGACGACGAGGACTTCGCGCCGGGCGACACCGGCTACCGGGTGCTGTCGGCCGATCGCCGCGACTACGTCATGGGCCACTGGAGCCCGAACTTCGACGCAACGGGCTTCGCCGTCGACATCAACACCGTGTTCCCGATCGACCGACTCGACGAGCTGGTGGCCACGGGGGTCATCGGCGAGGTCGCCGACGAGCACCTGGCCTACGCCGGCAACCAGTTCGACCTCTCGGCCGTGCGAATGGACTCGGGTCCGGCCGGTGGGAAGCGGCTGAAGGAGGCGGGGGTCGACGTCGTCCTCCTGACCCCCGTGTGACCCCTCTGCACGCGTACCGTGAGTACGCTCGCCCACGTGTTCGAGGCCGAGGGTCTGGCCACCATCGCCCTCGGCTCCCAGCGCAACCAGATCGCAGGGACCGCCCCACCACGAGGCCTGTGGTGTGACTTCCCCCTCGGCCGACCGCTCGGCAAGCCGGGCGATCCCGAGTTCCAGCACCGGGTGCTGGCCACCGCCTTCTCGCTGCTCGACGCCGATGGCCCGGTCTTCGCCGAGTTCCCGGAGGCCATCGTCGACGATGCGACCGAGGTGATGGCCTGCCCGCTGCC